>NZ_CP107716.1:1000545-1326091 GCF_025854335.1 Pelagibacterium flavum | reverse complement strand
AGCGCATTGTTGAGACCCGCATGCTCGCAGCGCGCTATCCCGAGGCCCAGATCTTTCTTTCTGGCGGTGGAGGACACCTGTCGAACGATGGTAGCCTCACCGAGTCCGAACTGGCGCGACACGCCTTGATCAGTTCTGGGGTTGCCGCCGAACGCCTCACCATGGAAGAACTATCCCGCAACACGTGCGAGAATGCCCGAGAAACGGCCGCCGCTCTTGCTGGGCGCGCGTCCAGCACCTGGATTCTTGTGACGTCGGCCAGTCACATGCCACGCGCTGTTGCTTGCTTCAGGACTACGAACCTGACGGTTGTACCTTACCCGGTCGATTACCGGACCAAATCCGCAGGCGGCACCTGGCCTGGAACGGCGTCGAACGGGCTCTCGACAACCGACCTGGCGGCCCACGAATGGGTCGGCCTTTTGAGTTATCGCCTGGCAGGGTTCACTGAAGAGACTTTCCCATCGCCGCGGGATTGAGACTGAGCTTTGCATAATCCCCTCAAGACAAAGTGTGTCGGACGTGATCGGAAAATTCCCTGTTGGAGTTTTCACCGGCGTCGGTCGTCAGCCGGATGCGACGCTGAACATCCGGTGGCATAGCCTGATAAATGAGCCCATACGTTTGTGCCCTGAAGCATAAAGGGAATCGGGCCACGCAGCCGGAGGTCGGAGTGCCCCGCTATTTTAACTCATCCATCAGAACCGTAGCAGAGGCCAAAACCTTGGATACCGATTAAAACATAGTGGGAAGCGTGTTCTATCCGCGCTTTAACATATACATTTTAATCTCACCTATGCTAAGATTAAAATGTATATAGTATAGCATGTCCAGCACGCCAAACCACGATGATGTTAATCTCCGCAGCCTAGGCCCTATCGAGGCCAAGCTGTTTTTGGACGTCGTGGCTCAAGGGAAGTCGAGCCTAACCACCGACGAGGCAATCGCTGTATTTGGTCACGAGGATCGTGCCCGAAATGCGATCAAGCGCTTGGTGTCAAAAGGCTGGCTGCAGTCGGTTGGAGGTGGTCGCTACGTCGTTCTTCCGCCGGCGTGGGGCTCCGAGAAATTTGAGGACTTCGACATCTATGTCCTGGCTTCGGCATCAGCTGACGTAGGTTATGTCGGTTGGTGGGGAGCCGCCAGTCGGCACGGAATGACCACCCAAGTGCCCGGGGAGTTAACGGTCGCCACAGATCGACAGATGCCACGAAAAATCCTTCAGGGCAATGTGGTTCGGTATGTAAAGCTGTCCCCGAAAAAGTTCTTCGGCTGGCAGGAAATGGAGTCCATGGGGCGGACATTTCGAGCTTCGACGCCCGAGAAAACAATCGTCGATTGCGTTGACAGGCCCGAACTATGCGGCGGACCAACGGAGCTGGCGGTCATTGTAGCCAATGGGTCTCGAGGAGTATCCGACGAGGCCCTGGTGGAAACCGCTATTCAACACGGTTCGGTTTCGGTAGCGCAGCGGCTCGGATTTTTGCTCGACCTGTATTCGCCAAATTACCTTGGAGACGCCGCCCGGTCAGCCCTTCGATCAGTCATTCCGGCCTCTGCAAGATCGGTCTTTGGTGGTCAGGAGCGACTGCCTGACCACATCGGGTATGAGCGCGAATGGGGACTGCTGGTGAACATCACTGAAGCCGATCTGTTGGCCGAGGTTGGCAGCTACACATGGGGTATGCGTCGATGAAATTCTTCAGTCCCGAGCATATCTCCCTCCTCAATAAGGCAGCGCACCAGCTCGAGGCGAAGCGCATCGACTATGTCGAAAGGAGGGTCGTAGAAAATTGATGCACGCACTAAGATGACCAAAATTGCGGATACATTGGTCGACATCGCCAGCCTTGCCGGCGCACAACCCTGGAAATGAAAAATTCAATCATGGCTCCAATAGCGGTCATAGCCGCATCGGTGAGTATGCTCTTCGCCATTCTTGCGGTCTCCTTCGCGATCGGCGGAACCCTCCCGCATGCCGTCGAGAATTCGGCCGAAGGTCGGCAGCTGTATCTCGACAATTGCGCTGCTTGTCACGGTGAAACGCTCGAGGGCCAGCCCCAATGGCGCCAGCGTCTGCCTAACGGTCGCATGCCGGCTCCTCCCCACGATGAGACAGGTCACACCTGGCATCACAGCGACGAGCAACTTTTTCGCATCACCCATGATGGCGTGGCAGCGATTGTTGGTGGAAATTATGAAAGCGACATGCCGGCGTTCGGGGACATGCTCACTGACGACGAGATCGAGGCAATTCTCGACTACATCAAAAGCACTTGGCCCGAACGCGCACGCGCTTACCAAGAACAAATGTCCGAGCAAAACTGATAGTCAGAAGGCAGTTATCCCGGTTTCGCGGAAACCAAAACTCCTGCCTCAAAGCGAGGCTTGCGTTTCAACCTTTGTTTGGCCAATTCAGGTTTGGCGAAATCCTCGATGATGGGACAGTCTGGGCGACCGTCTCCATGACAGTGGGAGGCGAGATGCTTTAGCGTCTCGCTCATTTGCTGCAGGGCCCTCGCCTTTTCCTCCAGTATTTCTACATGGGCCAATGCGATCGCTTTGACATCCGCGCTGGCCCGTTCTCGATCCCGCCACAGCGCCAGAAGTTCGCGCATGTCGTCCACCGAAAACCCCAAATCCCGCGCCCGGCTGATGAACCGCAAAGTGTGGACGTCCTGATCATCGTAGATGCGATATCCGGCATCTGTTCGGTGCACCGGCGCTATGAGCCCTATGGATTCATAGTAGCGGATCATTTTCGCCGATACGCCTGAAGCTTTGGCTGCCTGTCCGATATTCATTGTGCGGGCTCCAGATTCATCTGGGAAAGTTGCTGAGGTACGGGATGAGGATCGATGGGCCGAGGCGCAAACCGCCTCAGCCGCAGGGCGTTCCCCAGCACAAATACGCTCGAAAGGGCCATGGCCCCCGCAGCGAGGGCCGGCGAGAGCAGAATTCCCCAAACGGGATAGAGCAAACCGGCTGCCACCGGGATCAAGACAGTGTTGTATGCAAATGCCCAAAAGAGGTTTTGCTTAATATTGCGGATCGTCGCCTTGCTCAAGGCGATGGCGTCGCCGACGGCGGTGAGGTCGCCCGACATCAAAACCACATCGGCACTTTCGATCGCGATGTCCGTTCCCGTTCCCACGGCAATGCCGACATCGGCTTCGGCAAGCGCGGGCGCATCATTGATACCATCGCCCACAAAGGCGAGGTGGCGGCCTGCCTCGCGAAGCGCTTTGATGGCGTCGACCTTACCGCTCGGCAGCACCTCGGCGACTACCTCGTCGATACCGAGTTGTTTGGCTACAGCCTGTGCGGTTTTTTCGTTATCGCCTGTGATCATCGCCACCTTAAGCCCCAGGGCGTGAAGGCGCTCTATCGCTGTGCGCGACGTGGGCTTGATAGGATCGGCCACCGAAATGATGGCCGCCAGCCGTCCATCAATTGCTGCATAGAGTGGCGACTTTCCCATTTCGGCAAATTCAACCGCCTGGTTTGCGAATGAACCGACCTCAATTCCGCTGCGTTTCAAGGCGCGGTCGGCCCCAACCAGCACTTTGCGCCCATCCACGTCACCGGTGACGCCAAAACCCGGATCGGCCAGAAAATTATCGGCGGCCAAAAGGTCTACAGACCTGGCATGCGCACCACGAACGATCGCCTCGGCTATCGGGTGTTCGGAGTGCTGCTCGAGGCTTGCCACGAGCCTGAGAACGTCATCCTCCTCGAACCCCGGAGCGACGATCATATCGGTCAACTCGGGCTGGCCCAAGGTCAAAGTTCCGGTCTTGTCGAGCGCGACGACTTCGGCCGATCGCAGGGTTTGCAGCGCTTCGCCCTTGCGGAACAGGATGCCTAGCTCGGCCGCCCGCCCGGTGCCAACCATGATGGACGTGGGTGTCGCCAGCCCCATGGCACATGGACATGCAATAATGAGCACGGCGACGGCGTTGACCAGCGCAAAGCTCAGCTGTGGAGAGGGGCCGAACATCAGCCAGACCAGAAATGTGAAAGCGGCCAAACCGATTACGACTGGCACAAAGACCCCGGTAACCCGGTCGACCAACGCCTGGATCGGCAGCTTTGCCCCTTGTGCTGCCTCGACCATGGCAATGATCTGGGCCAGCACCGTGTCACGCCCGACCCGGGTCGCTTCAAACGTGAACGCGCCCGTTTTGTTGATTGTCCCGCCAACCACTTCGGCACCTGCCGTCTTTTGAACGGGGACCGGTTCACCGGTGATCATTGCCTCATCGACATAGGAGGATCCTGAGAGCACGCGGCCGTCGACCGGAATTTTGTCACCCGGGCGAATGTGAACAACATTCCCGGCCACGACCTCATCGAGATCGATCTCAACGATCGCACCATCGCGTTCGATCCGCGCCGTCTTCGCCTGCAGTCCGACAAGGCGTTTGATTGCCTGTCCGGTGCGTCCCTTGGCCCGCGCCTCGAGATAACGGCCGAGCAGGATCAGGGTGACGATAACGGCTGCGGCCTCGTAATAGACATTGCTCGTGCCGGCCGGCAGCAGTTGGGGTGTGAAGGTTGCAACCACAGAATATCCCCACGCAGCGGAAGCTCCCAGTGCGACAAGGGAATTCATGTCCGGTGTCCGGCGCCAGAGGTTGGGAAAGCCTTTGACGAGGAACCGGCGCCCCGGACCAAACAGCACGATCGTGGCCAGGATGAACTGCAGATACCGATTGGTCTGCATGCCAATGGTGTCCATGATGAACATGTGCACTGCAGGAATGAAGTGCGAGCCCATCTCGATGACGAAAAGCGGAGCGGTGAGCAGCGCTGCAAGAAGCATCGCGTTGCGAAGCGAGATGGCTTCGGCTTCCTTGATCTGTTCGCGACTGGGTCCGTTGGTCTTGGCTTCAGCCGCGACACTTCGGACACTGTAGCCAGCCGCCTCAACGGCGCGCGCCAAATCCTCTTTCGTGGCCGTTCCTGCAAGCACTTCGACTGTTGCACGCTCGGTCGCAAGGTTGACGGCGGCGTTAGCGACACCGTCAATGCGTTTGAGCGCCTTTTCGACCCGTCCCACGCAGGAGGCACAGGTCATGCCCTCGATATCGAGTGTAATAGTCTCCGCGGCCGCTGGGGTATACCCGGCTTTACGCACCGCCTCGGCGATCTGCCGGATATCTGTCGGACCCGAAAGTTCAATTCGCGCACGCTCGGTGGCGAGGTTGACCGAAGCCGAAGCTACGCCGGGGACCGCCCGAATAGCTTTTTCAACGCGTGATACGCAGGAGGCGCAAGTCATCCCCTCGATGGTAAAATCGAGGGATTTCATGCCGTTTAATTGTTTCACCTGGTTCATTTTCTGCAGTCCTTGTTCGACAACTGCACAATGATCTAATCCTTCCAATCATGGTAAGGTCAAGTGCAAATTCGCGCTTGACCTTCCAACGGTGGGAAGCTCCATGATTGGCGCAGTCGAACCGGAAGGGATACACCCATGCATGAGTTCAAAGTTCAGGACATGACCTGCGGCCACTGCGCAGGAACAATCGAGAAGGCCGTCAAGAGCGCGGACCCGGCGGCAAAGGTGGATGTCGATCTCACCACGCACTCCGTGCGCATCGAAAGTGCGCAGCCGAGCGACGCCTTAAAACGCGTTATCGCGGAAGCAGGATATTCTCCTGAGTCCATGTAAGAAATGCCCCCGGCGCGATATGTCGCGCCGGGGGAGCCTTACCCGCCTTGATGTCGCTTTCGTTCGGGGTTAGTTTTTTTCATGTCCATGTTCGCGTCACGTATATTGCGGCTCGTTACCATCCTCGCGCTGATGGTGTCGGCAACGGCGATGTCATGGGCACAGACGTCAAGCGACATCGGCCGTTTGCAACTCCACAAAGGTCACCAGGTCAGCGCCGACTTGGGGATGTCCGTGACCAATCATGGAACCGATCACCACAAGTCCGAGCGGCACCACGATACGCTGTGCGCGACCGCATGTGCAGTGGCCGGTCCGCTGTCTGAGCCGGTGAGCTTGCATTCGCCTCTGGCTCTGACCCTGAGATCTGCCCCGCCTCATGGCTTGGGTCCAATCTCTTTTGTTCCCGAACCTGGCCGGCGCCCTCCGAAACACAATCCGATCCTCGTCTAACGCGCCGCCTCACAAGCGGTAACGTACAGTCGCGCCTTTTGAGCGCATCGATCGGACTATTCAAATGACAAACGTGCTGACCCGCCGTGGCTTTCTCACGGCAACTGCCGCGCTTGCGGCAACCACTGTCCTTCCTCGCATAGGTCGGGCTCAGGAATCGTCTCGCCAACTCACGGTCGCTACTCGCACCATCGAGGTCAACGGAAGGGCCGCCTCCGTCTACGGTATCGCCGGCCCTGGCGGCGGTCAGGGACTTATCCTCGATCCCGGCGAACGATTTAAGCTCACCTTGGAGAATACCCTCGACGTTGAAACCATCGTTCACTGGCACGGGCAGATACCGCCCAATATCCAGGACGGCGTTCCGGATCTGCCACGCCCCAAGCTCGTGCCTGGCGAAACCCGGGACTATGATTTCGAGCCGCTGGCCGGGACCCACTGGATGCACAGCCACGTACCGACCCAGGAAATGAACCTCCTTGCTGCACCGCTCATCGTGCGCAGCACAGAGGACGTTATTGAGGACCGCCAGGAAGTGGTGATGTTCCTGCACGATTTCTCGTTCAAGGATCCACAAGCGGTCCTTGATGAGATTACCCAGGGCGCCGGGCATGCGGACATGGATCACGGTCCTTCCGTTGCAATGCCACAAGGTTCGATGCAGATGGACCATGGCGACATGGACATGGGACAGATGAACATGAGCGATATGGCAAACATGTCGACCATGGCCATGGATCTCAATGACTTCAACTTCGATGCGTATCTCACCAACGACCGCACGCTCGACGACCCGGAAGTCGTTCGGGTCGAACGCGGCGGGCGCGTCAAGTTGCGCATCATCAACGCCTCGTCGGCGACCACCTTCTGGATCGACACCGGCATCGAGGGGCGCCTAGTAGCGGTCGATGGCCATGGGATTTATCCCCTCAACGGCAACCGGTTCGGACTTGCGATGGGACAGCGTCTCGATATCGACCTCGACCTCCCTTCCGAGACGCGCACCTTCCCCATCCTGGCGCTCCGCGAAGGCGAGCGCGAGCGCACCGGTCTGATGCTTGCACCGGCAGGGGCGGCAGTATCAAAAATGTCAGATATGGGTGAGACGTCGTCACCCGCTTTCGACATCGATCTCTCCCAGGAGGGGCGGTTTCGCGCGATCAATCCTCTCCCCGACAGGGAGGTGAGCAACAGCCAGATGATTATGCTGGACGGGTCGATGTCGCCCTATGTCTGGACAATCGATGGTCGCGGCTGGGGCGAACATAGGCCCATTTCTGCCAAGAGCGGCGAACGGGTTGAGCTGATGTTCCACAACATGTCGATGATGGGCCACCCGATGCATCTGCACGGGCACGCCTTCCAGGTCGTCGGCCTTAACGCTCGCCGGGTTTCCGGAGCCGTCCGCGACACTGTCTATGTCCCCCCGATGGCCAGCGTAACAATTGCCATGGACGCAGGCGAGGCGGCGCGGTGGATGCTGCACTGCCATCACATGCCGCACCTGTCGACCGGCATGATGACCGAATTTCGGGTCCAGGCCTAAACCAGAACCGACCGGCCCCGTCGAGCGGGGCTGGTCCACTACTTTTGGAGATATTCATGATCACGAACCGCAGCATGGCCGCACTTCTGATAGTCACTTCCGCAACGCTCTCTCAGGCCGCACTAGGACAGGAGCTTCAGCCGCTGAGCGAAGTTCTGGAAACCACGCACGTCCACGGCTTGGCGTCGCAGGAGAATACCGCCGAAGTCCTTATGGCAACCCACCATGGACTGTGGAGTGTAAATCTCGACAACGAGACTGCCCAGCTTTTAGGAGACAGCCGCGACGACTTCATGGGGTTCTCGACCCACCCAACTGAAAACGAACGATACTGGGCCAGCGGTCATCCGATCGCGGGCGGCAATATAGGTGTCATCGAGAGCGTCGACGGAGGCGAGACCTGGTCCAAGATCGCTGAAGGCGTCGGTGGGCCGGTCGATTTCCACCAGATGACGGTCAGCGGCGCCAATCCGGAAGTCCTTTATGGCGTACATCACGGCGCCTCCCTTCAAACGAGCACAGACGCCGGCCGCAGTTGGGAGGAGATTGGTCTGCTGCCGGACGGCATTATCGATCTTGCCGCATCGGGCATCTCTCCGGATGCCCTCTATGCCGCGACCAATTCAGGTCTTTTCAAAAGTGAGGACGCGGGCAGAACCTGGGTCAGGATATATGAAACAAGCGCGCCGGTTTCTTCTGTCCATGTAGACGCAAACGGGGTTCATGCCTTCGTTCTTGGGGTTGGCGTGGTGCATTCACCTGAGACTGAACTCGACTTCGCCGTTGTCGCCGACGATTTCGATGATACCTATCTACTTCATCTCACATCCATGCCTGAAGGCGGGTATGTAGCGGCAACCGATGGAGGTGGACTTGTTCTCCTTTCGTCGGATGGGTCAGTCGATATTTCGGTTCCGTAAATGAGCCACGATTGGGGCCGACGGCCCTAATCAAACCATCATCATCGGTATCAATGGGCCATTAGGTTGGCGATTCGTGAAGGCTCGGGTTTGAAGGCGCTGGGAACCATTTTTTTGGCACTTGCGTTGATGGTGGCCTCGACTGCTCACCTCCATGCAGCACAAAATGTCGAGATCAGTGACCACGTCCACACGTCATCGTCGCTTGACCAATCGACAGCCGACGATACCCATTCGGGCCACGGATCGAAACACTGCGGACCTCTGCTGCTGTCGCACCCACTAGCGTCAGCGCTCCGTCTCGATACGACGACAACGGTTTGGACCAGTGCGGCGCTGGAGCTAACGGTTCATTTATTCGTGGTCGATCCCCCTCCTCCTCGGAAGGACTCCTTGGCTGTCTGATTGACAGCAATTTCGAGTTCCAACCGAGAGATATCTTATGAAACGAACATGTTTTTATGCGCTGGCTTTTGCCGGCGCAGCAACAGGCTGTGCGTCCGCATTTGCGCATAACGGCGCCACCGGCATAGTCGCCGACAGGATGATGGGCATGATGATGTTGGGCGAGCAGATGCAGGTCCTGACGCCAATCATCAACGGCTCTTCCGATCCAGGCCCTGCGGTGATTGAGGAGGCCGCAGCGATGATTGCGGCTCACTCCGGCAACGCAATGACCGAGTTGTTCCCCCAAGGCACTACGGAATTCCCTTCGGAAGCACGTCCGGAAATATGGGAGGACTGGGCTCTCTTTGCTCAGTATGCCCAGCAACTGGAGAGCCTGGCCCAAGAGTTAGAAAGGACCACTGACCAACCGACGCTGGAGACCGCTCGGGTGGCGCGAAATGACTGGACAAGCATGGATACCTCGGTGCTGCTCGGACTGGCGCCGAAATCTGACCCCGAAAATTCAAGCTCTGACCCGGAAACACAATCGATCAGAAGCGCTGCCGCGGTTGCAACCGATATCGCCGGCACCTGCTCGGCCTGCCACACGGTGTTTCGCAAGTGACCTGGCCAAAAATCGATCTCAAATGGCCCGTTGTAACCGCGGTGCTCTTGGGCGGCTTTGGCCTGGGCTTGGTGACCTGGATGCTCATGCCTAGCTCCACTCCCGATTTGTCGCAGCAAATTACCGGTGACGCCAAGCGCGGTGCGTATCTTGCCCGCCTATCGGGCTGTGTCACCTGCCACACGATCGAAGACGGCGACCCATGGGCTGGGGGAGTTTCATTGGCCTCTGATTTCGGCACCTTCGTATCCCCAAACATTACCCCTGATCCAGAATTTGGCATCGGCGACTGGAGCTTCCAAGACTTCGTTCGGGCCGTAAGGCACGGGGTTGCGCCCGATGGATCTCCATATTACCCGGCATTCCCGTTCGAATTTTATGCCACTCTTACCGATCGCGATATGGCCGACATGTGGGCCGCTGTCCAAGAGGTTCCTCCATCCAACTTCGTGCCTGAAGAGAACGAGGTCCCACTGCCATTCAGCATTCGCCAGGGCGTGAAGCTCTGGCGCAACTTTTTCTACGAGCCTGTGGACTATGTCGTCGACGAGACCAAATCGACATCGTGGAACCGTGGACGGTTTATGGTGGAGGGACCGGCCCATTGCGCTGCCTGTCACACACCGAGAAACTTTGCTGGCGGCTTGGATACTGACGCTCAGTTCGCTGGTGCTTCAGGCGGCACTGCGGGTTGGACCGCACCCCCGATCACCACCGAGGCGCTTGCCGAGGGGGGCTGGACCGAGGAAAGCCTGATTGCGGCGCTGCGCACCGGGCTCACCCCGACTGGCGATGCTTTTGGAGGTGCGATGGCTGAAGTCGTTCACCTCTCCACCAGCTATTTGTTGGATCAGCATATTGAGGACATGGCTGAATTTTTGATGGATCAGTGAGGGTCGGTGTTGGTTTTAGTGGCTACGGCCCAGCCGGGTTCGCATCTACCGGCAATCTTATGACGTCCTCGCCGATACTGACCTGCACCTCCCACTGCCCGGCCATCGGTAGCATCACACTGGCTTGAAAGGCTCCGGGACCTGCTGACAAGACGTCGGCATCTACAGTCATCTGATGTCCAGGCATCTCAATTTTTACCCGTGGATCGATGATATCGGCTCGATCCACGGGCGACCTGATGAATACGGTGAGGGTTCTATCGTCCGCCAAGCTGGCACTGACATTGACCGTGATGCCCGACGTATCGACGGTGTCCTCACCGGTCGCACGCTGAGCGGGATTGGAAACGAGTGGAATGCTCGCAAGGATCAGGACAAGGCCAAAAAACAAGGTCCCGACTGTCCAGATCATCACCAACGAGATTCCGCTCGCTTTCCGGCGTCGGCTCTTTCCTTTCGCTTTCACGGTTCCTTCTCCGAGGCTGGCGCTTTGCGGCGAAGGGCTGGCTTCTCAACGAATTTCCAAGAGAGATACGCCAGGCTTCCGGAAATGGTGCTGGACAGCAAGAAAAGCACAGCAACCTGCGGCCCAAACCAGATGGGCTCCCGCGTCAGGACCTGTTGGATTGGCCATGCCATGAGGTAGATGCCGTAGGAAAGATCGTGCCGCCGCGCGAACTCGGCGATCCGACCCCAGTTCTTGGCGCCCACGTAGAGCGCTGCATACCCTATCCCAATGATCCAGGTCACCTCCCCAAACCGGGTTCCCGTGCCGGCCACCGCCAAGGCAAGCGCCGCCATTGCCCAACCAAACCGCAGGGGAATTACTTCGCCGAATCGTCGCGCCACCGCCCCGGTGAGAAAGGCAAATCCAAAGCGGAAGAGGCTCTCGACTGGCGTTTCACCGGTGGGATCGACGCCAACGTCGGCCAGAAGGGCAAAGCCGAACGCCGCCCACGCAGCAAACGCAATGGATGGATGGCGCAGAAGTCCCAAAGCCGCAGCAATCCCGAAGACAATGTAACTCAGGATTTCGTATTTTATGGTCCAGAGCGGTACGTTTACATCGCCGGGATATCGGCCGTGCTCGAACATGGACGGCAGGACGGCCCCCTCGAAGTTCCATGCGACGTTGAGAGGGTAGAGCCAGGTCTGTGGGCTGGAATAATACTCCCAAAGGCGTGCACCTGTTCCGAAAGGACCTATAATGAGGGAAATGAGTGCTGCGCTGACGATCAGCGCCGGGTAGATCCGCAAGAATCGATTCCGGACAAACTGCCCGAGTCCTCGCTGCAACACGCTGTGGGTGAGCATCGCGCCCGATATGACAAAGAACACGTTTACTGCTGTTGCCCCCAGATCGTAAGCGGCCCAGCTCAAGGGATCGTAACTCGGTGAGTTCAAGCCCAGAAGTAGCGAATGGGAGAGCACCACACTCAACGCAGCGATCAAGCGCAAGGCATTGTAACTGTTGTCGGGATTTCCGAAGGCGGTCGAAAGCATCATGGGCGTGCCCGCGCCAGAAGCTGACGCCGGCCCATAGACGGGTCGGTTCATTGGTCATACCGGAATCTGATGTTGGATTACATCTCGTCACCGCTGAAACCGATGTTCGGCGGGTCAGAAAACAGAGTTATGCGCTCTGTTCCGGTCTCGGGGGCTGATCAATTGGTGCAGGACGATCTGCTATCTGAGTCCTGACATGAGAATGTTTCCACGACCGCGGCCAGTCGGGTGGACTCGCCCAGCGGGCGTTCACGATTATGGGCGTTTCATGGACGTGGTCGGTGTTGTCGTGCTGGCCAGCGCCAAATGTGCCCGCCTTTTCAATCTGCGGGTCTGCACTCCACTCAATCGCCGTCAAATGAGTTTCCGCAGTGGGGCCATGCAGCGGGGCGTGGCTCGCCTGTAGAGGCAGCGCAACAACGATTACCCACGCCACAACGATCAGGCGCAAGAACGTTTTCCACGAAGAGGCGTTCGCCGTTGGACCGGTCACTGCCGCAATTTGCCCCAATACGATGACTACCTTGTCACCATAGGGAACCGAATCGATCAGGTCCACCCAAAGACGTTCCCCTGCTGAAGCGCCGACCATGGAAGATTTCTCATCAGACTGATGCCCGAATTTGCGAAATTGATTCTTCTTCCGTTATTGGTCGTGTTCAGCCTTCTGGCTGCGCCGAGCGCCATGAGTTCGCCTCCGCAAGATGGGCAGCAGACGGCTGCGCACCACAACGACGTGGAGCACGATTTAAGTGGCCACGAGGAGTGTGCAGCGATTGCCTGCTGCCTGATGCCTGCCAACACAGCTCGCCCGATACTTTTGGAACGAACGGCTGTTCTGGTTGATGCCTATCCTGTCCTGCACAGAAGCGGCGAAGATCCCAAGGTTCCTGCCCCTCCTCCAAAGCCACTGGTTTGAACCGCGATAACGATCAATTTCAAACCGGAGAATACCAATGAAGACGTTCAAAACCCTCGGCCTCGCCATCCTCTTGACCAGCACAACGTCAATTGCGATGGCGCAGGGCATGGATCATTCCAACATGGATGGCATGTCCATGGACGGAATGAGCATGGATGCCGATGCCAATGAAAGCTCGGATTTGCCCGAAATCTGTCTCGAGAACGCCGGCCACATGGCCGGCATGTCGATGGACATGGATATGGGTGCAATGATGGAGGGGATGAGCGAGGGCCACCAGGCCATGATGGCCGATATGGGTGCCATGCATAACGATATGATGGCGGCCATGATGGCCGAAGACTTCGATGTCGCCTTCATTTGCGGCATGATCCCACACCATCAGGGCGCTCTCGCGATGGCCAACGCGGCCCTCGAGTATGCCGAGGACGAATGGGTAAAGGAAATCGCCCAGGAAATCGTCGACGCCCAAGAACGTGAGATAGCCGAAATGCTTGAATGGCTTGAAACCCAGTAAGCACCAGGTGACCGGGGCGATCCCGGTCACCTTCTTACCTCAGCTCGATCGCGGCATTGGACATGTTTAATGGCGATCATCTGCCATAGCGGCAATGCCCCAGTCGTACTCCCCCGTTGACAGGTTTCAGCGGCACAAGAGGACCGGCAGCTTCTGGGACGGAACCAAGGTGGGCTGAACGGCCGGAATTGGGGCGCGTTGCTGCCATTCAGGACTGGGGCGCCACGACGTCCCATTAGACCTGCCTGGCGGTCAGAAGATGTTAATCGCCGCGCTATATGGAGGATCGCGCGATCAAAGTTCCTGGCGATTCTTGTGGCAAAAAACCAACAAAGCTTGCGCGCTATGTTCGGCGCAG
The DNA here is from genome assembly GCF_025854335.1 of Pelagibacterium flavum. Taxonomy (NCBI): domain Bacteria; kingdom Pseudomonadati; phylum Pseudomonadota; class Alphaproteobacteria; order Hyphomicrobiales; family Devosiaceae; genus Pelagibacterium; species Pelagibacterium flavum. Next base: position 1,312,287 of record NZ_CP107716.1, on the reverse strand, counting down.
AGATAAGGTCTCGGCGCAAGGCTAGGCGACTGACCCAGAAAGGACTGGCCACGATTGCCGGTGTGTCCATTCCATCGGTTCGCCACGTTGAAAATGCTCGGGGCCAGCTCAGTTCAGTTTCAAGCATCATTGCGGCAGTTGGGCTGGTTTGGGGATGGCCCGATAGCGTTACCCACGACCGGGGGCGATCCTTGGCAGCCTTGCGCTTGGCGCGCGGCTTATCTCAACGGGCCATGGCGCGTCGGATCGGCGTCACCCAACCAACAATCGTCGCACTCGAAAACCGCTTTACCGGCACACTTCCCGTCTTGCTCGCCTATCTCGGTGCCATCGGACAAAAATCTGCGCTACGCGATCCAAGGGTGCAAGGGCGCTCCATCGTGCCCAAACCCAATCCGCCCGAAGCCGACATTGTGATGACGACGCCGTCTTTGGCTCGGCGTGTCATCGCTGCATTCGCTTCTGAAATGGACGGGCTCGTGCTCGAACCGGCGCGCGGCCAAGGCGCCTTCTTTGACCAGCTTCCTAAGCACCTCGAGCGGGATTGGTGCGAGATTTCGATGGGCCGGGACTTTTTCGGCTATACGCGCAAAGTGGATTGGATAATCACCAACCCGCCCTATTCCGATTTCAGGGAATTTCTCTTCCATGCACTCGATGTCGCCGACAATATTGTCTTCTTGTGCCCCATCAACCATTTCGGCACCAAGCGCCGGTTGCGCCAAATCGGCGATGAAGGGTTCGGGTTCAAGCGGGTGATATTGACCCCTCAGCCAAAAGACTGGACCTCGGCAGGTTTCCAGATTGCCGCCACCCACCTCCAGCGCGGCTGGACCGGTCCATGCACGACCGAAGCTCTGGCTTTGTCAGCCAGCAACCCACTTGCTGCACGGCCAAAAGTGGAAGCTAAGGCCGCTTAGCTTCACATTGCTTGCATACCCCAAATTGCCTCGGGAAGGTCGGCAAACCCATATTCCGATAATCGAAAGTTATCGGAACATGCCTTTCCATGGAGAGCAAGTCTGCCGTCCTCGAACGGCAGCAACGCGCCCCCACTCCGGCCATTCGCCAAGCTTTCTCAATTTCTCTAAAACGGACGTCGCCGCACGGTCCAGTGGCGGCGTATCGAGCGACCAGCAGAAGGTTCCTGGCCCGGATGCGGCTGTGCGTCCCGATCTCATAGTTGAGTCGAAGGAGTCACTGGCCCACCGTTGATCCCTAACGCCGCAGCGGGAGCAATCCAGAGGGCCTTCTATGTGCCATCGGTAGATGTCGGCTGCATCGCCTCTAATGTGGCGTATCTCTTGCGAGCCCTACGAATTGCCACCTGTGCCGGCAGGAGACGATCAGGAATGACCAAGGCAAGCGGACGTCGGGCTTCCGCCACTTCATCTTCCGGCCAACGCAGATCGACCCCTGCACCAGGTCGAGGCAGACCACCCCATCGCTCCATTCCCGGAGCTTGAAACCCTGCAGCTAGCGCACGTCGTAGCCAGAGCCCCTCAATCACCGTGGCCGCTGAAGCAGGCCCATGGCTACGGGGCTGACCGGGAACGAATTCGAGCAGAGCGAACTCAACCGCGACGCCTCGGGCCTCAGCCCAGCGTGCCAGGTCCCAGGACGATCGGCCTTCTCTGCCGCGGATGTGATCCTTGACCCTGCGCACGTAGTCGACTGCCTGACCAATGTAACAGGCACGATCTTCGCCATGTTCGGCCAACAGACCGTAGATCCAATAGCCGGCAAGACTGTCGCGCCGCTTTTCGTTGAGTTCGCGGCTGACCTTTGTGCGAGCTTCACGCGTATGATTGACGAAAGGGAAACGGACACGGAAGCGTTTACCTTCAGCGTTTTCCACGCCGAGATAGTCCACGCCATTGCGAACCACCGACCAGCCTTGCTCGCCGACATAGGCCAATAATTGCGACATATCGCCAATCTCGCCGGAGTCGATTTTTTCCTGCAGCGATCTCTTCACTTGACCGTCCCCCGCCCGATAGAGCTAAAAAGGTAGCTGAAAAACATCAAGGTTCAAGGGAACGTCACATTCGTCGGCGCTGCGCTGTCCGAGGATATGGCTTTGCGCGCCCATTTCGGACGTTCAGGAAGCTCCCGCTTACTCCCAAAAGCTGCCGATAGAATTCTGACAAAGAAACTAAGCCCATCCAAGGCCCGTACCGACGACGCGAACCATTTCGCTCCTTTGCTTCACCATCAAATCGGAGGTAACAAAGGAGACGATGAATTATGAAGATGCTCGGGGCTTGGGGGGGCGATTTTGAAAGTTCACGCTGTATCGATCAAGAATTTCCGCGGCATAAGTTCAACCAAGCTCGTTCTGCCAGATCATGCCGTCCTCATCGGCGACAACAACACCGGCAAATCCTCTGTTCTCGAAGCCATAGATCTCGCTCTTGGGCCGGATCGACTGAACCGCCGACCTCCCGTCGACGAGCACGATTTCTATGAGGGCAATTATCTGGCTGTGGCTCCGGCTCCGGCCGATGACGGGGCAGCCCCAGCAGAGCCGCAACCCGCCCCGCAAATAACCGTAGAGGTCACGATCATCGGGCTGTCAGAGGAGCAGGAAGCCCGGTTTGGCGGCAACATCGAGTGGCTCAACGTCGAAACTGGAGACTTCTTCACGGAAGCAAATCCTGCGGGCGTGGATGCGGCGAACATTAAGGCGGCGCTGCGCGTCACGTTCGTCGGCGCATACGACGGCGAAGAGGACGATTTCGTTGGCAATACCTATTACGCGCGCAGCTTGACGGAAGAAGAGACTCCAGTACCCTTCTCTAAGAAGGACAAGCAGCACTGCGGCTTTCTCTTCCTGCGCTCACTGCGCACGGGCTCGCGTGCGCTCAGCTTGGAGCATGGCAGCCTGCTCGACATAATCTTGCGGCTGAAGGAAATCCGGCCGCAAATGTGGGAAGGCACGATCGGCACGCTCGCCGGATTCGATGTCGCGAGCGATCCCGCGATCGGCATTTCGGGCGTGCTCGAGAGTATCGACAAGTCGCTGAAGAAATATGTGCCACGAGAATGGGGCGTAAAGCCGCATCTCAAGGTATCAAACCTCACGCGCGAGCATCTGCGCAAGATCGTGACCGCCTTCATCGCCACCGGAGATGGCGCCCATGCCGCACCCTTCTTCCGGCAGGGCACCGGCACGATCAACATGCTGGTGCTGGCGATGCTGTCGCAGATCGCCGAGGATAAGCAGAACGTCATCTTCGCGATGGAGGAGGTCGAGACCGCGATTCCGCCATATGCCCAGAAGCGGATCGTTCACGAACTACGCAAGCTGGCGGCCCAATCGATCGTTACCTCGCACTCGCCCTATGTCCTTGAAGAGTTCAAGCTCGATGAGACGGTGATCCTGTCGCGGGCGAATGATGGCATCCTTAAGCAGGCGCAGATCGCGCTGCCCGACAGCGTGAAGCACAAGCGCTATCGCCAGGAGTTTCGGACACGGTTTTGCGAGGGCCTGCTGTCGCGTCGCGTCCTCATCGCCGAGGGCGCGACCGAGGCGAGTTCCTTTCCGGTCGCGGCCCGCCGGCTCTCTGAACTTAACCCCGCCACCTATGCCTCGCTCGAGGCTCTCGGCATCTGCATCATCGATGCGGGTACCGAGTCGCAGATCGCCGACCTCGGCGGGCTCTATAAGGGTCTCGGCAAGCGGACTTTCGCACTTTGCGACAAGCAGACCGACCCCGCGAAGGCCGCAATCGAAGCCCAGGTCGAACGCCTGTTCATGCACGAGGAAAAGGGCATCGAGGATCTAATCCTCAAGAACACGACCCAAGCCGCGCTTGAACGCTTTTCCGATGCGCTCGATTGGCCACCGCACCTGTTGCAGAAGTTCCCCGATCCGAAGACCAACCTGATCGACGCGCTGAAGGAGTATTTCGGCTGGGCGAAGGGAAATTGGGGGATCGCGGATTTCCTCGGCCAATGCTCCGAGCCCGAAGTTCCGTCGTGGATTCGCGACACCTGCGTGACGCTCAAGGCGATCTGCGATCCACCGCCCGCCCCGCCGCACGAGAATGGCGAGGATGCTGCCGTCGAGCCCATCGAATAGAGGGGCCGATGGTCGATCTGACACCCGCGCAAAAGGATGTTCTAAAGGAAGATGGGCACCAGCTCGTCGTAGGTGGGCCTGGCTCAGGCAAGACTACAGTGTCCATCTTGAAGGCAGCAAAGATCGCCCGCGAGAAGCTGAGGCCGGGGCAGCGCATCCTATTCCTGAGCTTTGCGCGCGCGACGGTCTCGCGCGTTTTCGAAGCGATTGACGAAGAGCAGTCGGTCATGAAGGAAGACAAGGAGCGGATCGAGGTCGATACCTATCACTCCTTCTTCTGGCGCATTCTCAAGGCGCACGGCTATCTGGTCGGGTTTCCTCGCCGCATGGCGATCCTGACGCCTCCCAATGAAGCGATTGCGCTTTCAGCGATCCGCAGCGGCTTCAAGGCGCCCTCCAAGCTGTCAGATGAGGAGAAGGCGCAGAAGGCCGCGCTGGAGGTTGCCGAGCGGATGCGGCTGGCGACCGAGGAAGGCAAGATCTGCTTCGATCTGTTCGCCGAGCGCGTGGCCACTTTGCTGCATGGTTCCACCAAGGTCCGCGATCTCGTGTCGACCATGTACCCGTCCATCATTCTCGACGAGTTTCAAGATACCAGCGCCCAGCAGTGGCGCGCGGTCGAGGCGGTAGGCAAGAGCAGCACACTGATCGCGCTAGCCGACCCTGAGCAGCGCATCTTTGATTTCATCGGCGCCGATCCCGAGCGCCTCGATCACTTCAGGAAGGCGTTCAAGCCCTCCGAGCATGATCTGGCCGGGGACAATCACCGCAGCAAGGGGACCGACATCGCACTGTTCGGAAACCACCTTCTTACCGGCAAATTTCGGGAAGAAGCGTATCAGGGCATAGACTACGAGGGATTTGCCTCGAATCCTAATCAAGCCTTCGCCTCGCTTGTCGCTCAGGTTCTGAAAGCTCGTAAGCGGCTAGTCGCGACGGCCCGCCGAGATTGGTCGCTTGCGATTCTGGTGCCGACCAAGCGTATGACCCGGCTGGTCTCCGACAATTTGCGCGCGCCCTTCGGCAACGTGCCTCCGATCGCACACACTGCAGCCGTCGACATGGAAGGCCCGATCCTGGCGTCCGAGGTGATTGCCTTCCTTCTCCAGCAGCGAAGTCACGTCGGTTGCTTTGACGAATTCGTCGACGTGCTTTGCAGTTATTTCAGCGGCCGAGGGGGTCATGCACCGACCAAGGGCGATCTGGCGGAAGCGGCGCGGTTCCGCTCGGCGCTGAGCAGGTGGAATGACTGCCTTGCGAAGGGGAAGGCCGTTCCGGCGAACAGCGTCCTGCAAGCCACGTTCGCGGTCCACGAGGCTGCAACGGCTGTTGCGCTGTCCGGCCGGCCTGACCACGATTGGACCGCCGTTCGAGCGGTGCTTGAAGCTGGTGCTTGCACTCGGCTCGGCGAGGTTGCGAAGGAGGCGCGCAACGTCCGGCTTCTCGAACGCGGAACGCAGCTCCGGCAAAGCCTATCGCAGGACTGGCGCGATACGGGCGGATACAAGAACGCGCTCGCTGTCACTCGTCAAGCGTTCGTGCAGGAGCATTTTGCGACCGCTCACAAACCGGAGTCGGGTGTCGTCGTGATGAATATGCACAAGGCGAAGGGGAAGCAATTCGATGAGGTCATCATCTTCGAAGGATGGCCGAAGCGCTATAAGGGCGAGATCGTCGGCAACCCGGATCGCATTGTGGGCGGCAATGTCCGCGCGGGCGCGATGACGCAAGCTCGCCAGAATTTCCGCGTGAGCGTAACGCGCGCGAAAACCCGCACGACGATCATGTCGCCTAACGACGACGTGTGCGTCCTGCTGATCCCCGACAAATAGGCTATGCGGCGGGCGCTGTGAGTATGCAATGTCACGAGCTGGTAGCGGCGGCTGCCTATTGCGACGGTAACGCGGTCAAGTCATTTGCCTGCGTCTTAAGGCAGTCAATCCATGATCTGCCCCCAGCAACGGACTGAAAGCTTCCGGCCCCCATTTTGCCTCTTCATCCGTGACGGGGGTCCCAACGCGATGCCCGATATAAGGTCGTTCAGATGGGCAGCTACAACGACTGTGACAGCGGCTTTTCCGTATTTCAGGCGAAACGGAGATACGCCCGCGCCAGTCGTTCGAAGTAAGTGCCCTTTTCGCGTTCGGTAACTGCTGCGTTCCGATACTCGCCCAGCAGCTTGTCAACGGCTGACATGGCTCCCCCAAAACAAAATGATTGCACCCCATCAGCTTGGTGCCATGATGTGGCCCAAGAGGCAACGGCGACCGGCGCTTAGCCTTCTTGTATCGACCAAAGTCCGATCACGACACTTCCAAGATTTCACGCACCGACCGCTCATCGCCGGTCGTCTGATTGACAGTTACAAGCTCTGGCACGCCATCTTCCCGGTGAAGCCCAACTTTGGCAGTCGAATTCCCATGCAACGTGCGCGATGTCGAACGTGGCAACGATCTTGATTTTTTACCGGGACAGCGTTCCGAGAGGACTTCGTGTGCATGCTCAAGCACGGCTTCATCATCTACCCATGTCATATCCTACCTCTCTCATGCTGCCGCACCAGCTTCATCGCCGCCGCAATCAGGTTGTTGTCGCTCGGGTAATGCGGTATCTCGACCCGTGGAAAATACGACCGCGCAAATGTTAGCGCTTCTCGCACACGACGGACAGCGAGAGACTTGCCGTCGCCCGCGATAATCTCGCGCATTTCATCAAGCATGATGTCAGCATCGATGCCGCGTCCGAGCTCGAATTCGACGCATGATTTCGCATGCTCCATCAAATCGAGCATGCGCCGAGCGTAGTCTGAAAGCGGTTCGTCGGGTAGGCGGTCAAAAAGGTCGTCAGTCATCGCGCAGCCCTTTCATTAGATACCGCTCCAGTGTCCTTCCAAGCCGATAATATCGCGAAATCGTCCGGCACCAGCTGTAATCCTCGGCGAAATAGATCACCGCGCTAGTCGTGCAGGGCCCGTCATCAATCGTCGGATGACCTTCCACAAAGCCGCAAATCCGATTGCCGCCCATTTCGCTATCAGCCCAAGCATCAAGAAGCGGCGCATCGGCCAGCTGCTCTGACGTCGGCTCCCGCCCGGCATGGATTTCGTCCAGCGCCACCTGGGCGGCTTCAAGCTTTGCGCGTAGTGCGCCATCAACAATTCTCATGATCATCTCCGATTCCACGCCGCCCAGGTCGCCTTTGTGACCACCCGCTCGTGAGCCGTCCCCTTCGCTGCTTCCAGCAGCTCCGGCACAGCATCGGCGCCCACTCGCAGGACCTCTTCTGCTGCAGCCCGGAGGCGAGATGTTCCCGCCTCCCGCCGCAGCCGCTCGCATAGCGCGAGGACATCGCGCAGCTGTTCGTTCTCTGTCATGTCGGATGGCTCCCTAAGCTCGAGCCATCCAGCTCTCGCGGGTCGCAATCGTCGCCATGATTGAGACCCTGAGCTGACGCAGGCTACCGCCGTTCCAGCCGCGCCGGATATTCTCGAGCTCGTCTTGCGCGAGATCTTCATGCCACCTAGGGTCCCTGCCCCACTCTTTCGCCAGGTCGTCGAGGATTTGCCGGCTCAAAGTCCCGACATGCTGCCATTCAGGATCCGGCATTTTTATTATCCGCATGCGATCGCGAACCGGGTCCGGGACGCCGTTGAGGTCGTTGGCGGTCGCAAAGTGAGAAATCATGCTCAGATTGACCTCGGCATCGATCGCAAGATCCCTGATGGCCTTGGACTGCGACGTCTCGAAAAACGGCAGCAATCCTTCGACCGCAGAGCCATTGTGGCGGCTGGGATCGACTTTCTCGATTTCGTCCCAGACGATCACGCCGTTGCCCTTGCCGCTCGACTGCACAAGCTGCAGGGGCACGCTTGGCCTTGCCGTCGACCACTGACCAGATGTCCCGATGAGCGATGCGTCGTGCACCCCAGACATCGAATACGTCTGACAGGGCAAACCCACCTGCTCTGCGATCGCCCGCGCAAGACTGGTCTTCCCTGAGCCTGGCGGACCCACAAGAAGTGTCGGTCGAAAGCGAGCCGGATCGACTGCAGCGAGGTCGCCCAGCACGGTATCGATCACCGAAGCGGCGTGCGGCCACCTAGCCTTGAGCGCACGCGCATGACCGGCGACATCGCCTCGCGTGATGAGCGGAAGCGGTTTTCCTGCCAATTCTTTGAACGCCCGACGCGCATCTCTCTGCCCCCCTGTGCCGCCATCCGGCAGCTTCGGGATGACGACATGCCCCGACGACTTCCCGATCGACGAGAAGCCGCCACCAGATTTTGACGGCAGGTTGGCATCGATGTCATCGAGCTTTTCATTGAGAGCAGCGATTTCAGACTGCACATCTACAGCCGTTTCCGCTGCTTCAGCAGTCGCAGCGACATACTCGTCATAGCTATCGTGCAAGTCTTTGATCGCACCGATTCCGCAGTCGATCATGAGATCGAGATCGCCGGCTTCATAGCCATCCTGGCCAGCACACGGTTTGAAATACATTGTGTCGCGCATCAGTGCGATGAGAAATGCATCACCAAAGAAGCGATCGATTTCATTGAGCCCAGGACGATAGCCAGCACGCTGAATGTAGCGAAACAGGGCATCTTCATCGCCCATCAGCATCGCAAGAAAATCAAGTGATGCGCTGGCATTGCGGTCCCACGGCAACGCGTCGCGCAATGCCAGCGCGCTCGTTGCAGTCGGGGCATCCAAGGCATTGTCGATCGCCGCCAGCAGATTGTCGCTGTCGCCGTCTTTCAGCTTCTGCTTCTGAAGCAGCGCGATCTGCCGCAAATCGGCAGACGGATTGTCACGCAGCGGCGGGAGAGCTTTTCGTCTGTCGTCGACAGTCATGACCGTATCGCCGGCGAGGATTTCGGCACGGCGGGTCTGGCGTTGGCGCAATTGATCTGCGCCCGAGATATCGGGTTTTTTCATGTCTGGCCCTCATGGCGCAGTCCTCTCGCCCAAATGGCGTAAGGAGTGCTTTTAGATTTGGGAGCCTGCAGACAAGCACAGGCCGACAAGGATTACCAGTCGAAACCGCGGTATTGGGGTACGTTTAGTTAATGCGGATTAGCGAATTTCTCGGCGTGGAAAAACCGTTATGGCGGTGGTAAATCCATTATCGGATTTTCTGACCCGTGAGCTGTGCGTAAAGCAGCGACAAATGCGCGGCAATGACTTCACTGTCTACGCCATCTACAGAGGCCTTCTCGACGGCGTCTTCCAAGGTTTTTAAGCGCACGGAATGGACGCGGGCGTATTGCTGTTCGACGTAATCCAGAACGTCTTGCGGCACCGGTGCCTCTTCGGCCAGCCATTTCTGCGCGGTGCGGCCATTTACGCCGCCTATACGGGCCAAACGGGACGATGCGGCATCGGGAAAGATGAGCGCGACGCGGGCACGAAAGCTCATGCCGGCATCCGGATCGTCGTGGTCACTGTTGCCGTGCGGCAGGTCTGAAAATGACATGGGCGCCTCTGCTGAATCGGGTTCACGATACAGCAGAGTGCTAAATGGGTCACGGGCTTACACGCTTTTCCGTCTGGGCCTCCAGACTGACCCAGCCACCATTCGATCGGGAGAGATAGCTCGTCATTGCCACTTTGGACGGATCCCACTGCGACAGATATTCGACGACAACCAGATCATCGAGGCTCTCATGATCGCGAACGCGGCAGGCGCCATTGGCTTCATGATCGATGACCATTGCCAGACGCTTGCGACCAGTGCCGTCGAGGCGATCGCGGATAATCTCAAGAGATTCGCGCATCACAACACCCCCGCCATCTTGAGCTGTTTCTCATACGTCCCGATGAAGTGGCGGGCACGCTCAACCGCAGTTTCATAATCGGTTTCGAGCAATGCTGTGCAGTAGTGCCCCACCGAGCTGTCCGTTGCGGACCAGCCGATGTCGTTTGCCAGTTCGGCATGATCGCTGTCAGCCGCTGTCAGAGTGCGCAGGCCCTTTGCGATCACGTCAGCTGGCCAATTGGCATAGGGCGACCGCTTGCGCTTGAAGCCCTCGCCACGCTCGAATTTCGCGATCTTCTTATTGGTGGCGCGGACCAGATCCCAGAGCCGCCAATATGCGCCGCGCCCAAGTGGAAACCGGCCGATCAAGTCCGGCCATTCCTCAGCTTTCGAACACGCTGCTTTATATGTCTTCAGAAGCGACGCCGCTTGAGCCTGCAGCTGGCGTGTCTCATCGACATGTGACGCAATCCATTCTTGCTGCTCGCGCTCTTCCGCCTCAGCCTTGCGCCGTTTCTCTTCTTTGCGCGCCTCCCGCTCCCGCTGGATGGCCGCATCATTCATCATCGCGGCATCATCTAGGCGGACCAGCACACGCTCGATCTGATCCGGCGATGCCACCCCTGGAGAGTAGGTCGCCATCCAGTCGCGCCCCTCCATGGTGCAGCGGATGCCAACGCTGCGCAGGTCTTCTTTGCCGATACGATACAGGCGCCAAAACGCGTCTGTGGCTCGCGCTTTGTATATGGCACCGTAGCGCGTCCAGATAGTGCTGGGGACAGCTGGCAAATATGCCGTAGTGGTTTGAGTCATCGCTTATCTCCGTCTCATGCGCCCGATGGCGCTAAGCTCAAAGACAGTGTGTCGCCTGTGATAAATGATTGCAACCACAATCCTTTTTGACAAAAAATTGTAAAAAAGAAGAGACAGCGCGGACGTGAGATGGGGTCGCTTCGGCGGCCCGTGAAAAAGGGCCGCTGGGGTAGAGGGTTCCGTAATGGGTTCCCTAAAGGAAACGGGCGCCTCCGATCTCTCGGAAACGCCCGGATTTCTTGGTGGGCCCGGAGGGACTCGAACCCCCAACCAGACCGTTATGAGCGGTCGGCTCTAACCAGTTGAGCTACAGGCCCACGCTTCGTTCTCCTAGCGGGTCAGGGCGTTGAGGTCCATGGGGTTTTGCGTCTGTTTACCGTTTTTTCCAGCGGTCGGCCCGGCTGCCGCAAATCCGTCTCAATGCATTAGGAAAACTTGATTGTTCTGCGAGGGGCACAACCAATTTCCAGCAATTGAGAATTCCAGGAGACAATTCATGCGCATTCCCCTGACGCTCGCACCCATCGCGATGGCCGCCCTGATAGCCAGCCCGGCACTTGCCGACACCATGACCCTGAGTGGAACGGGCACTGTGCGTGCCGCGCCGGACATGGCCACCATCAATACCGGTGTAACCACGCAGGCCGAGACGGCGCGCGAAGCGCTCGACGCCAATTCGGCCGCCATGGCCGATTTGGTCGCCGCACTGCGCGAGGCCGGACTCGAAGGCCGCGACATCCAGACATCGGATTTCAGTGTCAGCCCACAATATGTCTATTCGGACCGTCGGGACGACAATGGCTACAGCCTCCCGCCGGAAATTCAGGGCTATCAGGTGTCCAACACCGTCACCATTGTGGTCCGCGACCTCGAAGCGCTCGGCTCCGTGCTCGATCAGGCAGTGACCGTCGGCGCCAACACCATCAACGGCATCGTTTTCGCCGTTGACGATGTCACCAAGCTCGAAGAAGAAGCCCGCAAGCTTGCCTTCGCCGATGCCTTGGCCAAGGCCGAGACCTATGCCGGCGCTGCCGGGTTGCGTCTGGGTTCGATCGAGTCGATTCAGGAAGTCGACATGCAGCAACCGCCCATGCCCATGTACCGCGCCCAGGCCATGGAAATGGCGGCCGACGCTTCGGTCCCCGTGGAAGCGGGCGAAATGTCCTATTCGATCACCGCAACCATCGCGTGGGAAATCGAGGACGATCGCGACTAGTCGAACGTCACCTCAGGAGGGCCGGGTCTCACAGGATCTGGCCTTTTTTATATGCCGACCGCCTGCAGGATCATTCGGGCGCCCACGACAATGAGAAAGATCGCGAACACGATCTTGAGTAGCCTGGCGTCGAGTTTGTGAGCCAGCGCCACGCCAATGGGCGCGGTCAGCGTCGCAAGGCCGCCGATGAGCACAAATGAGGGGATGTTGATGAAGCCGATGCTCAACGGCGGCGCTCCCACGGCACTCCACCCCGAGATAACGAACCCGACAACCGCAGGAACGGCGAGCAGAACACCCAGCGCCGAGCTGGTTCCCACGGCAGTATGAATTGACACTCCGAAAGCGGCCAGCGTCGGTACGGTCAGCGATCCGCCGCCAATGCCCATGAGTGCCGAGACATAGCCGATCACCGCCGCTGAAATGCGGTTGACCATCGGCACCCCGGCCAGCGCCTCCATCATCCGGCGTTGAACCGGAAGCGCCATGTTGAGGGCAATGAACAGCGCCATCACACCGAAGATGATCTTGAGCGCGGCGGCACTGTACAGCCCCGCCATCAGCCCGCCCAGCAGCGACGCACCAACAATCCAGGGCGCCCAGAGTTTGACGACCTTGTGGTCCACAGCGCCCCGCTTGTCATGGGCGCGCGCACTGCGCAAACCGGTGGGAATAATGACTGCAAGCGAGGTGCCGACGGCCACATGCATGATGATTTCGGGATTGTAGCCCAGCAGTTGATAGGCAAAGACCATGGCGGGAACCATGATGATCCCGCCTCCGATGCCGAGCAGGCCGGCCATGACGCCGGACAGGGCCCCGGTCAGCGCCAGACCGATGGCAAAGGGAAGAAATTGGGTGATGAGTTCGGACACGGAAATCTGTTCCTGAGCGCGGGGAAGTCGTGCGCCCTGCGTAAGAATAACGAAAGCCCGACTCTTTTACAGGCGGGTGATCCCGGGAATATCGAGCACTTATTGCTCTCTGTCGAGGCCCCCCGGGTTACTCCTCACCCAGAACGTGGAGAACGACCTGGCGCCGATGTGGCGCGTCACGATGCTCAAAAAGATACAAACCCTGCCACGTCCCCAACGCCGGACGGCCATCATTGACCGGAATGCAAACCGAGGTCTGAGTCAGCGCCGCCTTGATATGAGCGGGCATATCGTCGGGCCCTTCGGTGGTATGGGTGATCCAGTCCATGTTGCGCGGCACCAAGCGGGAAAAGAAAGTCTTTAGGTCAGCCTGAACGTCGGGATCGGCATTTTCCTGGATGAGAAGAGAACAGGATGTGTGCCGACAATAGATTGTCAGAAGGCCATCGCGAATACGGCTCGAGGCCATAAAGCGCCCCAGCTCGGGCGTGAACTCGTAAAGCCCCTGTCCGCGCGTGGTGATTTCCAGTGTCTCGCTCCATTGCTGCATGCCAGCACCTGTTTTTCTCATGTGCTGCCACCCTATCCGAAACCTGGCGCGGAACCCAAACGGGTTGATCGCGTTTTTGTGACATCTCGAGCGCGCGCTATCGATGCGGCATCGCACCGCCCTTTCACGGTGTCGCACGCGGCGCGCGCTCGACACCTGACACCGACTGGCGGACGTCCGCTCGCCGATGTGTAACAGAATGGAGACTGAAAATGGCTGATATTGATCGCGACTACACGGATCGCAATCGCACCGAGCGCGAGCGCGTCTATGCAGTCAATTCCGGCGGGAGCGCCGGCTGGTGGATCGGCGGCGTGCTTGTTCTCGCGGTGCTGATTATTGGCTTTATTGCCCTGAGCGGCGGCGAACCGGCCCCTGTGGATACGGTACCCACGGCCGTTGAAACAACGCCTCCGACGACCGAGCCCGCCCCAATGACCGAAACTGCCCCGGTGACCGAACCGGCTCCGACCGTCGAAGCGGCGCCTGAGGCGGCGGCCCCGGTGGAAACGGCTCCCGCTGAAGCTGAAACGGCTCCTGCAGAGGCGGCTCCCGTCGAGGCGGCCCCCGCGCAATAACTTTTTTGGATGCGGGGCGTGTCATTCCGTCTACGCCCCGCTTTCGTTCAGCTTGGCGTCATTTTGACAATGTTATCCATCCCTTTCATGTGACCGCTTTGCGCGGCCACATCATTTGCCGGGGGGCAGAGGAGAAAATCCCATGAAGCTCAAACAATTGCTCTTGACCAGTACCGCCATGCTCATGCTCGGTACCCCCGTGGCGCCTCTTTTTGCGCAAAGCGGCAATGCCTCATTCACGGTCGCCCAAGCCGCGCCCCCTGCTCTGGCCGGCGCCATTCAAACCTATCTCGAAGCTCAGGCCGCTGTGGAAGCAGCCGAGGCTGGCGGTGGCGACGTAGCTGCTGCCCAGGAGACCCTGGCCGCTGCGCGCGATGAACTCGGTGCCCTGTGTGCCGCCATCGGACAACCCGATATCGACGCCTGCATCGCCATGTTCGAGGGTGGTGAGATAGCTCCCGTTGCCCCGGCACCGGAAGCCGAAATGTCGGTTGAAGCTGAAGGCGAAGCAGCTGTTGAACCAGAAGCGGAGGCCCCCCAAGCCGCCCCTGCCGAAGAACCTGCTCCCGTAGAGGCGGAAGAGCCTGCTCCAGCGCCTGCTGAAGAACCTGCTCCGCTCGAGGAAGCAGCGCCAGAACCAGAACAAGAGGCAGCGCCGGTTGAGGAGGCAGCGCCCGCCCCGGCGGAAGAGCCTACCCCTGAGCCTGAACCTGCTCCGGTTGAAGAGCCCGCCCCAGCTCCCGCTCCAGAAACTATGGAAGATGCCGAACCTGCCTCCGAAACTCCGGCAGATGAAACCGCCGCCCCCGTCGAACAACCTGCGGCCGATGCAGAATCCTCAGCTCCCGCCTCCCTGCTCGATGCGGTAGCCGCCTATGAAGCTGCAGTTGCCGAATTCGAAGCGGTCGTTGCCGCTGGTGGCGATACGAGTGCCGCGGCCCAGGCTGTGATCGATGCCGAAGCCGAGCTTCAGGGCATCTGTGAGGCCCTTGGCCAAACCGATCTCGACGCCTGCCTGGCGGGCTTTGATATCGAACTCGATATTATCGATGTCGAGGCGGAGCTCGATGGCATGGCTGAAGCTCCTGCCACCGAGGAAGGCGAGGCGCCGGTCGAGGAAGCCGCGCCAGAGGATGAAGCGCCGGCCCTGGAAATGGACGACAGCATCCTTCTCGAAGGTGACGTTCAGGGCGAAATCGTTCCTGAAGGCACCAGTGAAAGCGAAGTTGCTCCGCTTCTCGACAGCCAGAAAGACGCAGCTTCGGGTGTAATGGAAGAAGAACAGGACGACGCTGCCGCCCAGCCGGAAGGCGAAGCCGGCGCTGAGGTTGAAGCTGAGGCTGAGGCTGAGGCTGAGGCTGAGGCTGAGGTTGAAGCTGAGGCGGAAGCTCAGGGCGAGCCCGCCACAGAACCCGCCCCTGCCCCCGAACAGATCGATGTGACCGAAATTCCGTCGATTGAAACCGAGGAGGGCCAGGACCGTCAGGAAGTCTCGATCCAGGAGATCGAGGAGGCTGCATCGGCATCGTCTGCGGCGACCCTTCAGGAACGTTCGGGCCAGCAGCAAGCCAACCAACAGGGCGGCGTTCTCGTCGGTCCGGTCCGCGAAGGTCCCTCCAACGCAGAAATCATCGCCACCATCGGCCTGGCCACGATCTTTGCGATCGGCGCCAACCAGTTCATCAACACTCCCGATACCCCACGTATCGTCTATCCCGACGATCAGCAGTATTACGTCGAGAACCTGTCGGATGGGCGCACCCGCGAAACCATCCTGCGCGCCGATGGCAGCCGCATCGTGACGATCCGCGATCGGTACGGTGACGTTATCCGCCGCTCGCGGATCGAGCCGGACGGGCGTGAAATCCTGCTCGTTTACGTCGATCCCAGCTATCGCCGCTATGACGATCAGGGCCGCTGGATCGATCCGGGCCGCCAACTCCCGCCGCTGGTGCTCAATATTCCGCCCAGCGAATATGTCCTTAACGCGTCGGTCGCCAATGAACAGCAGGTCGCAACCTTCCTGGACCAGCCGCCGGTGGAAACCATTCAGCGCTACTACACGATCGACGAAGTCAAACGCTCGTCCCGTCTGCGCGACATGGTTCGCCGTCTTGAGATCGCCGACCTGACCTTCGAAACGGGCAGCGCCAACATCTCGCAAAGCGAGATCGGTACGCTCTCGGCGACGGCCAACGCCATGCTTGCGCTGATCCGGGACAATCCGGCGGAGACCTTCCTCATCGAGGGCCATACTGACGCCGTGGGATCGGACATCTCCAATCTGGCCCTGTCCGACCGTCGTGCCGAAGCTGTTGCCTACGCACTGACCCGCGTTTATGGCGTCCCCGCCGAAAACCTTGCGACGCAGGGCTATGGCGAGCGCTATCTCAAGGTCAACACGCAGGCCGCTGAACGCACCAACCGCCGCGTCACGATCCGCCGCATCACCCCGCTCATCACCCCGATGAACGGCGCCGCCGGATAAATACGGACGTACAACGCACAAAGACCAAAGGCCGGGGCTAGCGCTCCGGCCTTTCCTTTACCGGTTGCCGCAAGACCGTTTTGAGTTTTTCAGGCGCTGTCTTGCGCGGATCGCCAAGATAGATTTCGTGATGTTTGCCGGTGGGCACCCATCCATTTTCGGGCAGATAGTGATCGTGCATCCGGGCCAGAACGGGCCCTTCCTCATCATACGAGCCGATGTGAAGCACCTGCACGGCCCTGCCTTCCTCCAGCGCCTCGACCCGCAACAGATCCAACGCCGGCGGTTGCTTCTTTTTGCGGACCGCCTCGATGGTTGACGCAATCATCGCCGGACCGATCCAGTCTGGCACCATGATCATCATCGTCCAGTCCCATTTGTCCTTCTCACGGGCAACAAAACTCCGCATATTCTTTGCCCACCACAGCCCTTCGAGCGGCGGGACGGTGTAATCCCTGTTCAATTGGGCCTTGGAGGCGAATTTTAGCGCATAGGCGACGCCATAGAGTGTCTCGACCGCCTCACGATAGGACCGCTCGACATTGGGATCCCCGTGCCCGTCGATCATCAGAAACCGCATGGTGGGCACGTCGACGACGTGGAAACCTTTCGACTTTGTCGGGCCGTATAGCGATTTGAGCTGCTTTTTGAAGTCGACCTTTTCCAATACCAATTCTCCACCCGCTTGGACGCAAGGATAAGGAGCCTCCTTAAAGATTGGAAAGATTTCTTGCGCAGTTTGCCCGCAATCCCCATTTGTGTGCTTCAGGAAAATATCGGAGATTCTTTTTACGCAATGTTCGACATCGACAAGATCGTAACGGCCCTCAAGACCGATCCAAACATGCAGCGCACAGCCGGTGCAGGCGCCGCAGGCCTCGCTGCGGGCATGCTGCTGGGCGGTGGAAGCATCAAGAAGATTGCCAAATATGGCGCCCTCGCTGCGATCGGTGGTCTCGCCTACAACGCCTGGCAGAAAAGCCGGCAGGACAACACCGCCCCGGATGTCGAAACCCCTCCCCCGGGCCCGTTCATGCCCGCGCCGTCCGACGAGATCGGACAGGAGGCGCTGGGTAAGGCATTGGTGCGCGCCATGATTTCGGCCGCCAAGGCTGATGGGCGTATCGACGGGGACGAAAAGGAGCGCATATTCCAACGGCTCGAGGACATGAGCCTGTCTGCCCAGGAAAAGGCATTTGTGTTTGATGAGCTTTCGACCCCGCTCGATATCGAAGCGGTGGTGCGCGGTGCCGATACGCCCGAACACGCCGCCGAGATATACGCGGCCTCACTCGTTGCTATCGACGCCGACACGGCAACCGAACGCGCCTATCTTGAAGCCCTGGCCAGCCGTCTCGGCCTGCCCGACGCGCTGGTGGCCGAAATTCACAAGGCTGCGGCTCGTTAGAATTTTCGGGAACGAATCGCGGGTTTTGCGCTTAACATTGATCGAACGTGGAAGCGGGAGGTTGGCATGACCTATCTCGACCCGGATCAGACGCGCCATGCAGGCTTTGGCCACATCGTCCTGCGAGTTGTCGCGATCCTCGCCGTCCTGGCTTTTGCCTGGTTTGCCCTCACTGTCGGTAGCGAGAACTCAACGGGGCGTCCCGAAATCGTTCCCGAACCGACAGTCAGCACGTCCTGACGTCCACCCTACTTCTTGCCGCTGCGCTTGATCGACGTGATCTTGAGCGGCGGCACACCCGATTTTTCCGAAATTGCCCGGTCCTGATCCATAATCGCGGTCAGCGCCGGTTCATCGCCATCGAGCCCGCCAAGCAACCCGGCATCCACCTTGCGGTTGGATCGTTGGCTGCCATCCTCATAGACGATGTCGAAAAGCACGAACTCCGTGCGCATGGTTGGCTTTCTGGCCATAGGGTTTCCAATCTTGAAATTGAACAGGGCTGTCGCCAGCGCGACAGCCCATCTTTGATTTTTGCAGAGCGACAAACCTGGAGCGCGTCCGGAAAATGTAGGAATTCTCTAGTCGAACAGGAAGCGGCCCTGCTCTTTGATGATTTGCCGGCCTTTGCCTAGGGTCGCGGCGACGCAGTCATCCTTGTTGGAAAATTTGTCGGCCCGGATGAAGGAATAGGTCTTGGTCTCCCCATCGATCTCTTTCTCGATGGTTCCGGCGATCTGATATTCACCGCCCGCTTTCATCAAACTCGCCTTGATGAGATAGCCCTCGAACTCTTCCTGGGCGTCGACACTGGGCGCTGCTGGCTGCTTTTCGCCACCACCGAACAGATTTTTCCAAAACGACATCGCAAACCCTCCATATGCACGAGGCGGCCATTGGCCGCCCCGATTTGTCACCAGCTTAACGCCAGCTGGACTAGTTGTCCAAAAAGCTCCGCAACTTGCGGCTGCGGCTGGGATGCTTGAGTTTGCGAAGAGCCTTGGCCTCGATCTGGCGGATACGCTCGCGCGTGACCGAGAACTGCTGGCCCACTTCCTCGAGCGTATGGTCGGTATTCATGCCGATACCGAACCGCATGCGCAACACGCGCTCTTCACGCGGCGTCAGCGAGGCGAGAACCCGCGTCGTGGTCTCGCGCAGGTTCGACTGGATCGCCGCATCGATCGGCTGGATCGCATTGGTATCGGGAATGAAATCCCCGAGGTTTGAATCCTCCTCGTCGCCAATCGGCGTTTCGAGCGAGATCGGCTCCTTGGCGATCTTCAATACCTTGCGCACCTTGTCGAGCGGCATCTGCAACTTTTCGCTGAGCTCTTCCGGCGTCGGCTCACGGCCGATTTCATGGAGCATCTGGCGCGACGTCCGAACGATCTTGTTGATCGTTTCGATCATGTGCACCGGAATGCGGATCGTGCGTGCCTGATCGGCAATCGAACGGGTTATCGCCTGCCGAATCCACCAGGTCGCATAGGTCGAGAACTTGTAGCCGCGGCGATATTCGAACTTGTCGACGGCCTTCATGAGCCCGATATTGCCTTCCTGGATCAGATCGAGGAACTGCAACCCGCGGTTGGTGTACTTCTTGGCAATCGAGATCACCAGGCGAAGGTTGGCCTCGACCATTTCCTTTTTGGCAATGGCGGCTTCGCGCTCACCCTTTTGCACCTTGGAAACGATGCGGCGGTATTCGGCGATATCGAGACCGGTTTCGGTCGCCAGCGTCTGAATTTCAGCGCGCAGCTCGTCAATCGTCGCCCGTTCGCGCGATACGAAGTCCGCCCAACCCTTTTCGGGGCGCTGAAACACCTTGTCGGCCCAATCGGGATCGAGTTCCGACCCGTAATAGGCGTTGAGAAAATCGTCGCGCTTGATCTTATAGCTCTCGGCCAGACGCAACAGGCGACCCTCGTTACGAACGAGGCGCTTGTTGATGTCATAGAGCTGTTCAACGAGGCTTTCGATACGGCTGGCGTTGAGCGAGAGGGACTTGACGTCCAGGATCACCTGATTGCGCCAGGCATCCAGTTCCTTGACCTCGCTGGCGTCCAGAGACTTGGCGGCAAGCTGGTCTTCGACGTGCTGGTCCTGGACCTTGCGCATGCGCCCATAGGTCTCGGCAATCCGATCGAACGTCTCCACGACCTGTGGCTTGAGCTCCGCCTCCATGGCTGAAAGCGAGAGATTGTTCTCGTACTCATCGTCATCATCGTCGTCGTCGGGCTGGCCGCCTTCGCTCGCGCCCTCTTCCTCACCGCCTTCGGCTTTTGCGGGCCGCTCGGCACGCGACGCAGGGGCGCCCGACGATACACCTGCCGGAGCCGGCGCATCCTCGTCTTCGTCCTCGTCATCATTGCCCGCCGTCGCGTCCGCCATCTTGGCGTCGGGTCCGGCATAGGTCGCCTCAAGATCGATGATGTCGCGCAGAAGGATTTCGCCCTCGGCAAGCTGGTCACGCCAGATGATAATGGCCTGGAAGGTCAGCGGGCTTTCGCACAGCCCGGCGATCATGGTTTCGCGACCGGCTTCGATGCGCTTGGCGATGGCGATTTCGCCCTCGCGGCTGAGCAGTTCGACCGATCCCATTTCGCGCAGATACATGCGCACCGGATCGTCGGTCCTGTCGGAACCGGACTTGGCATTGGACGTATTGGCGACCGCCGTGGTCCCCGTCGTCGCGATCTCGCCACCTTCCTCGTCACTGCTGTTGTCAGCCTCGGCCTCTTCGACCTCGTCCTCATCGACGACATTGATGCCCATGTCCGAGAACATGGCCATGATGTCTTCGATCTGCTCGGAGGTCACTTCTTCCGAAGGCAGAACCGCATTGATCTCTTCATAGGTCACATAGCCGCGCTTTTTGGCGGTCTTTATGAGCTTCTTGACGGCGGCATCGGAAAGATCGAGAAGCGGCCCATCGGGTGCTTCGGTCTGCGATTCCGGCTTGCTGTCGGTCTCGGTCTTGGTCTGGTTGGCTGCCTTGGTGGCCATATAGTTCGCTCTCCTGAGCCGCACCATGGTTTGCGGCACTGGTGTCATCACCCGATGATCGCACATGAACTGGGATTGAAAGACATCACAGGGTTAACAAATCGCTTCTTTGATGCGAAACAACCCTGATTCTGGTTCGAATCCATTTGCTGTAGGAGCGCTCCATACACGCAAAAGCGCACAGACACGAATCATCTTTTTTCAAAGACTCCGCGTCGCACGCCCGGATAGCGAACCAAATCCCTCGATCAATGCCTCAGTACCGTCGACACTGGAAATCTGATTCTGGATGTCACGCAGCCGCTCGAATGCGTTTTCGCTCAGGTCTTCGCCTAGCGCCAGTTCGGCTGCTTTGAGTTCCCTATTTAGTTGAACGGATTTGTAATGCAAGGCCAGCGAGTGCTTTAATCCTGTTTCTGCGTCCGACTGCGCGGTATCCGCATCGGCCTGCCATATCCCTTGCCGCGCCAATTGGCTGCGCATTTGGTCCAGCACGGGCCCGTGCCCACGCGCGATCAGCGCTTCGACGATCCCGTTGGGTCCAAGATCGGGATGGACGGTCACAAGATCGAGAAATGCCGCCAACACCTGTCGCGCCGGCAATGACTGGAATTCGATTTCCGCCAACGCTTCCAGCCGGGCCTGCGCCAGTTCTGGGTGATTGACGAGACTCATCAAAATCACGGCTTCCCGCGGAATGACGCCCGGCGTCGCAGCGCCTTTCAACAGCCGCGAATTGCGCAAGGTATCGGAAACCAGCATCTTGGGGTTACCGCGCTGTCCGGTGCGCCGTTGATCATATCCATTATTTCGCCCCTCGCGCCGGTACTGCCCCCGCGTCGAGATAAACAGCGACGAGATTTTTTCGTCGAACGCCTGACTGTAATGGCGCCGCACTGAAACATCGGCGATCCGCGCAGCGCGTTCACGCAGCCGCGCCTCCAGCGCCGCGCGCTGCTCGGGCGCTTCGGGAATGCCCCCCGCCGTCTCCATGGCCCAAACCGCATCTGCCAGCGACCGACCACCTGCGATCAGCTCGGCAAAGGCCTGCCGCCCCTGCTGTTTGATGAGGTCGTCCGGATCGAGCCCGCCGGGCAGCGTGACGATCGAAACGCTCTTGCCCGGTTTGAGCATGGGTAGCGCTATATCGACAGAGCGCTCGGCGGCCCGCATCCCGGCGCTGTCGCCATCGAAACACAAAACCGGGATATCGGTCATGCGCCAGAGAAGATTGAGATGATCTTCGGTCAGCGCCGTCCCGAGCGGCGCCACCGCGCCTTCAAAGCCAGCGGCCACCGCGGCGATAACATCTAGATAACCTTCGACAACGATCAGCGGCTTGCCGTCATATCCTGCCTGCCGCGCCGCTTGCCCGTTGTAGAGCGTCTGGCGCTTGTGAAAGAGCTCGGTTTCCGGGGAATTGAGATATTTGGCCGCGACATCGGCGCTCAGCGCCCGGCCGCCGAAGGCGATCACCCGCCCGCGGAAGTCTGTAATGGGAAACATCAGTCGGTTGCGAAACCGGTCATAGGGCACGGGAATCTCGTCGCCATGGACGACCAGCCCCGTATCGATCATTTCCTTGGCCGAAACACCGTTGGCCGCCAGAAACTCCTTCAGTCCGTTGCGGCTATCGGGCGCAAATCCGATCTTGAACCGCTGCTGCATGGCGCCCGACACACCACGCTCAAGCAGATAGCCCCGGGCCCGCGCGCCCACATTGTGAGCCAGCGCTTCTACGAAATACGCCGTCGCCAGATCCATGACGTC
Source organism: Pelagibacterium flavum (assembly GCF_025854335.1). NCBI lineage: Bacteria > Pseudomonadati > Pseudomonadota > Alphaproteobacteria > Hyphomicrobiales > Devosiaceae > Pelagibacterium > Pelagibacterium flavum. Next base: position 1,289,739 of record NZ_CP107716.1, on the reverse strand, counting down.
GTAGAGCGACCGTCTTGCCTCAGCGCGTTTTTCCGCCTTTTCATCCCGCGCGGGCATTGGCACACCTGCTCGCCCCGCCAGCAGCTCCACCGCTTCGGGAAAGCTCATTCCTGTCTTGTCGGTCAGAAAGCGGAAATGGTCTCCGCTCGCCCCACATCCGAAACAGTGGTAGCGCCCCCGCCGGTCGTCGGCATGAAAGCTGGGGCTCTTTTCACCGTGGAACGGGCAGCAGGCCCACATATCGCCTTTGCCGGGCTGGGATTTGCGCTTGTCCCAAACCACATGCTCGCCCACCACCTGCGTTATCGGCAGGCGATTTCGAATCTCGTCCAGAAAATGATCGGAAAAGCGCATGGACGTTAGGTAAGCGCTAGCCGGCGCTTTGTCACCTGTTCCCGCGCTTTTCCTCCTTATTCACAGCCTCAGTGGCCCGCTTGCCAAAGCCGCCAGGCAAGGCCAAGCAGGCCGAAGGCAAAGACCATCATCAGCACGCCGCCAACCATGACCAGGGCCACGGCGGCCTCGAGCGGCCAGAAGGCAAGCAAGAGCCCGAACAGGACGTAAAGCACGCCGCTGAGCAGCACCGGCCAGATCTTGGCGTAGAGTTCGCGTTCGCGCACGACAACGACAATCTCCATGGCCCCGACAAAAATCGCCTGAAAGGCAACCAGATAAACGAGGAATGCCGCGGTAATCAGCGTACCCAGCAGCGGCGAGATGAGAATCAGGATGCCCACGACGATCGAGAGGGCATTGCGCACCACGTCGAACCAAAAATTGCCGGTTTTACCGCCTCCGAATGTGATGGCCCACAAACCCAGCACCCCGTCGATGACGAACAGCGCCGCCGCCAGGGTCGTTAGCACGAGAAGGGCCGCTCCGGGAAACAGTACGGCATAAATCCCCGCGAGCAGCATCAGCACCCCGCGAAGCCCGGTGAGAATGGATGGAAAGCGCGACGACTTGTTTTCGTCAGCCATGATAGTCCCCTAAGCCGCAACAACCCGGGAACCTTACGCCTGATATTTGCGTGAGAAAAGATCAGGCGCCGAGCTGTGCCTTGACCTGCTTGGAGGCCTGGCCGAAATCGATCTGTCCGGGGTATTTGGCCTTGAGCACGCCCACGACCTTGCCCATGTCGCGCAGCCCTTCGGCTCCGGTTTCGGCAATGGCCGCCTTGATCGCCGCATCGACCTCGGCCTCGGTCAGGGGTTTTGGCAGGAATTCCTTGATGATCTCGATTTCCTCGCGCTCCTGCGCTTCGAGTTCGGGCCGCCCGTTCTGGCCGTAAAGTGCCGCCGACTCCTCGCGCTGCTTGACCATCTTTTGCAGGATGGCAAGGATATCCTCATCTCCGATGCCATCCTTGCCCTCGCCCCGCGCCGCGATTTCACGGTCCTTGATGGCGGCATTGATGAGTCGCAGCGTCGTCGTCCGGCGGCCGTCGCGCGCCTTCATGGCGTCCTTCATGGCAGCACTGATCTGATCGCGCATGATCGGTTTCCCTTGAGGTTCGTTGTCCTGTTTTGGTGCCGTTCCTATAGCCCAAGCGTGTCCGCAAAGCCAATCGCTTGCCCGATTCATGCTAAGCTTTTGATTTTGAACACTTTCAATTCCCAACGACTCGGTTGACCGCGCCGTGCCCTTCAAATAGGTTCGCGCAAATTCAATATAGGGCGGAGCAGAACCACCAGACGGCGACCATCGCCGGAGGTTCCGCGCGCCTGAACTGGAGCGCTTCCAGAATAAGTGGACACCACTCATTCGGTCCGGAAGCACGACAAAACAAAGTCGTAGAGCCACATGGCTCTGATGCATGAAAATGGAGAAGCCCCGTGTCCGGTTGGAAAGAATCCGCCCCCACCGCAGTCCTTATCCTGCGCGATGGGACGCGCCTTGAGGGCCAAGGCATCGGCGCTATCGGTACGGCCGTCGGCGAAGTGTGCTTCAACACCGCCATGACCGGTTATCAGGAAATCCTGACCGATCCCTCCTACGCCGGCCAGATCATCACCTTCACCTTCCCCCATATCGGCAATGTCGGCGCCAACGACGAAGACATCGAGACCGTTAACATGGCGGCCGCCTCTGGCATCCGCGGTGCCGTCATCAAGGCCGACGTCACCAGTCCGTCCAACTACCGCGCCGCCGAACGGCTCGACGCCTGGCTCAAAAAGCGCGGCATCATCGGCATCGCCGGGCTCGATACCCGCGCGCTGACCGCCCTGATCCGCGAAAAGGGCATGGCCGACGCCGTGATCGCCCATTCTCCGGACGGCAATTTCAACGACGCCGCGCTCAAGGTCGAACTCGACCAGTTCCCCGGTCTCGAAGGTCTCGATCTCGCCAAAGAAGTCTCGACCACCCAGACCTACAAATGGGACGAGACCCGCTGGCGGCTGGGAGAGGGCTATGGCCGCGTCGAAAACCCCGATTTTCACATTGTAGCCATCGATTACGGTGCCAAGCGCAACATCCTGCGTTGTATCGCCGATCAGGGTGCCCGCGTAACGGTCGTTCCGGCCACCGCGACGGTCGAAGACATCATGGCGCACAATCCCGACGGGATATTTCTCTCCAATGGCCCCGGCGATCCCGCGGCGACTGGCGAATATGCTGTACCGACCATCAGGAAGGTCATGGAAACCGGCAAGCCCGTGTTCGGCATCTGCCTCGGCCACCAGCTTTTGGGCCTCGCCCTCGGCGGCAAGACCACAAAGATGCATCAGGGCCATCACGGCGCCAACCATCCGGTCAAGGACCTCACCACCGGCAAGGTCGAGATCACCTCGATGAACCACGGCTTCGCTGTCGACAGCGACAGCCTGCCCACCGGCGTGGTCGAAACCCACACATCGCTGTTCGATGGCTCTAACGCCGGCCTTGCCGTTGAAGGCAAGCCGATCTTTTCGGTCCAGTATCACCCTGAGGCCTCCCCCGGCCCGCACGACGCCCATTACCTCTTCAAGCGCTTCATCAATCTGGTGCGCGAGCAGAAGGGCATGGAAGTCGTGGCCGAGTAAGCGGCACCCGCGCCGAGTGACTTGACACCTCGGAGCCTGCAGCCGAAAAACCTTCGGCAAATTGCCGCCCGCCGCCTTGGCGGCCGGCCGGCACTGACTAGACAATAGCTCGGGGACATCGGCATGAAAATTCGTTTGGTTACGGCACTTTTGGCTGCCTTTTTGAGCACGGGTGCCATAGCCCAGGATGCCCCGGCCGGTTTCGCGGATGCTGCGTCCGCTGCCTTACAGGCATACCCCTCGGCTGGCCTTGCCGTCGTCCGTATCGAGAATGGCGCAGTGGCCTGGAGCGGCTATGCCGGTGAGCAGGGGCCAGGTGTTCCCGCCAGCGCCTCCACCCTTTTCAACACTGCCTCCATCGCCAAGACCGTGACGGCCGAACTCGTTCTGCGTCTTGCCGAGGCCGGCAAACTCTCGCTGCATGAGCCGGTCTCAAATGAATATGTTCACCCCGATCTGGCTGACGATCCACGCTACGAGTTGCTGACACCAGCGATTTTGCTCTCCCATCAGGCGGGTTTGAAAAACTGGCCGTACAACTATGAAGACGGCCGCCTGGCCTTCATTCAGGACCCAGGGACAGGATTTACCTATTCCGGCGCTGGGTATGAAATTCTCGCAGAATTTGCTGCACGGCGTATGGATGCCGACTTCGCCGAGTTGGTTCATGAATGGGTGCTCCAGCCCGCTGGCGTCGAAAACGACGTGAGTCTTGGTGCCGCCGGTATGCCGGCGGATCGTCTGGCTACGCCGATGCAGCGCGGCGAGGCGGTCTATGACGCCATCGGAGATGCGGAAATGCCGCCCAGCGCGGCGGACAACCTGTTTGTTACAGCACCCGCCTATGCCCGGTTGTTCGTTGCGATGATGGAAGAGACCCCGCTGACGGGTGAAGCCGCCAACGCCCGAACGACCTCGGTGCTCGACAGTTCCGATCACGCCCCCTGCACCATGGATGACACTTCGCTGTGCCCGATTGAAACGGGCCAGTCGCTCGGCTGGAGCGTCGCCGACTTCGAAGAGTCACGCTATGTGTTTCACTCCGGCTCGGATTGGGGCGAAAATGCCATCGTGGTCTACAACGTCACCAGCCGCGACGGCTGGGTCGTTTTTGTCAATGGCGGCAACGGCATGGGCGTATGGCTTGATCTGATGCAGACCGTTGCGCCGGACCATGACTATTTCCGCTTCGTGCGGTCCTTGCCGCAGGTCCAGCAAATGCTTGCTGCTCTGCAAAATCGCTAAGCGCAACGCCAAAAAACCAGATCCGGCATACCCGAGATGCCGGATCTGGTTGAGACTTACCGCACCGATGGTGAGTCTTCCGGTCGGCTCTTCGCAAATCGGCTGCAGCTCCTCTGCGAGCGTGCATGGACCACAAGCGTCCTGAACATCGACCGCTTGGCGTCGCTGCGCATTTCGGCAGGACGCGTATCAGGTCACAACGAATATTTGACCAAAAGATAAAAAAGCGGGAAGGTAATCACGCGCGCGTCATCGGGCCGTCAGAAAACTGCGGCAATGGGGAGACGTGCGCCTCGCATCATTCTTGGTGATTCAACAAACCCCAGCGTCCTTTCGGAGGGACATCATGCATCATAATCTCTCAATCAGCCGCCGCGCCTTTCTAGCGGGCACGGCCTCGGTCGGCGCCGCCGCCATCGTCATGCATCCTTTTGCGGCCATGGCGCAGATCAATCAGGCCCATTTGCGTATCCTTGAAACCACCGACATCCACGTCAACCTGCTGCCTTACGACTATTACGCCGATCGTGAAGACAACACGCTGGGCATGGCGCGCACCGCCTCGATCATCGAGAACATTCGTGCCGAAGCGGGCAATGCGATCCTGCTCGACAATGGCGACATGCTCCAGGGTAGCCCGATGGGCGACTATGTCGCTTACGAGCGCGGCGTTGACGCTGAGGATATCCACCCAACCATCGCAGCCATGAACGCACTCGGCTACGATGCGGGCACCATCGGCAACCACGAATTCAACTATGGCCTCGAATTCCTCGAAACGGCGATGGCCGGAGCCCAGTATCCGGTCGTCCTGGCCAATGTCGTGCGCGGCGAAACCCTGCCCGACAACATCGCCGATGATGACACGCTGTTTGAACCCTACGTGATCGTCGAAAAGGAACTGACCGATGGCGCTGGCGAAACCAAGACCATCCGCATCGGCCTGATCGGCTTCGTCCCGCCCCAGATCATGACCTGGGATTCCGCCCATCTGACCGGCAAGGTCGCCCCGCGCGACATCATCGAAACCGCCCGGTATTATGTGCCCATCATGCGCGAAGAAGGCGCCGACATCATCGTCGCCATGAACCATGGCGGCATCGAGGGCGGGCAAGCGTCTCCGATGATGGAAAACGTTTCCCTCCAGCTCGGCGCCATCGAGGGCATCGATGTGATCCTGGCGGGCCACCAGCATCTCGTCTTCCCCGGCCCTGACTATGAGGGCATCGAAGGCGTCGATGTCGAAGCCGGTACGCTGAACGGGAAACCTGCCGTTATGGCCGGCTTCTGGGGCAGCCATATGGGCCTTGTCGACCTGCTGCTCGAAGTCGACGATTCCGGCACCTGGTCGATCCTTTCCCACACCTCCGAAGCGCGCCCCATCTACGAGCGCGTCGATGGCGCCGTTACCCCGACCGTTGAATCCGAAGACACCGTCACTCAAGCGGTCGACGAGGAGCACCAGGCAACCCTCGACTACGTCCGCCGCCCGGTTGGTGAAACCGCCGCTGCACTGCACTCCTATTTCGCGCTGGTGGCCGACGATCCGTCCGTGCAGATCGTCAACATCGCCCAGAAGGCTTATCTCGAACAGATGATGGCCGGCACCGAATGGGAAGGCATCCCGATCATCTCGGCCGCTGCTCCCTTCAAGGCCGGTGGTCGCGGCGGCCCGGAATATTATACCGACGTTCCCGTCGGCCCCGTCGCCATCCGCAACGTTGCCGATCTCTATCTCTACCCCAACACCATCCAGGCGGTGCTGCTCACCGGCGCCGACGTCAAGGAATGGCTCGAACGTTCGGCCGGCATCTTCAATCAGGTCGAGCCCGGTTCCAGCGATGCCCCGCTCATCAACCCCTCCTTTCCGTCTTATAATTTCGATGTGATTGACGGGGTGACCTATAAGATCGACGTGACACAGCCCTCGAAATACGCCGCTGACGGCGGTGCGTTGGAGAACCCCGATGCCCAGCGTATTGTTGACCTGATGTATGAAGGCCAGCCCATCGACCCCGAGGCTCAGTTCGTGGTTGCCACCAACAACTACCGCGCTGGCGGCGGCGGCGGCTTCCCCGGCATCGGCCCCGACAAGGTCATCTTCATGGGTCCCGACACCAACCGCGACCTGATCGTTCGCTACATCGTCGAGCAGGGCACCATCAATCCGGCGGCCGACAGCAACTGGTCTCTGGCCGAAATTGGCGATACCACAGTGTTGTTTGAAACCGGCCCCGCAGCCGAGCAGCACTTGGCCGACGTCACCGCGGTCTCCATTGAGCCGACCGGCGAAACCAGTGAAGCGGGCTTCGGCATCTACCGCATCACGCTATAGAGCGTGTCCAGATAAAGTGGGCACCACTTTATCGGTTCGGACGCACGAAAAAACAAAAACCGGAGGATTTCCACGATTCGAAGGAGCGCGGAAATCCTCTAGAAAAAATCGATCCGGAACAATGGCTTGAACGGGGTTGCGGAATCGAAACGAAAACGGGCCCCGGGTTGATTGACAACCAGGGGCCCGCACTTTTGGCACTGTTATTTCGCCAGAAATGCTTTGGCGAAATCCGTAGCGACGTCGGCTCCCTTGAGCATCAGATCGTAATGGGTCGTGTCAGGAATGATGGCCAACTGGTTTGGCGTCGGGCGCAGGGATCCGTCGATTCCCGCGTCGCGCGTACCGCCGCCCAGCAACCTGTACATCTCCACCATGTGCTCGGGATACATCATGTCGGCGTCGGCAAAGATCAGTAGGGTCGGCGATGTGATCTGGGCAAAATCCTCAGTCCAGTCATATCCGCTCTGGTTCATCTCGCCGGTCTTGCGAAACATCGCTTCCCAGTCGACGTCGGGGTAGAGCGTCGCCAGAGGCGACTGCGAAAGCTGTTGCGCGAACTGCGGTGCCATCGCAGGCATCGCTTCAAACTGATCCTGGATTTCCGGGAATTTACCTTCATTGTTTATGCTCATGGAAATCACGACCAGCTTGCCCACCCGGTCGGGGTGACGAATGGCCGTTTGCAGCGCGACACCGCCACCCATCGACCACCCCATAATATCGACAGTTTCAATCTCCAATTCATCCAGCAGCGCCGCAAGATCGTCGGCCATCTGCTCATAGCTCCACGGTGCGTCGCTATCGGTGCTGAACCCGTGACCGCGAAGATGAATGGCGTAAACCTTGTGCGTTTCGGCCATGCGCGCCAGCGGAGCGCCGAACATGTCGGATGGGTTGACTCCGCCATGGAGCATGACCAGCGGCTCCCCTTCTCCGTGGACTTCGTAATAGAGCTCGACACCATTGACCGCGACTCGGTCAGAATAGATGGATGTGCTCACAGCTGATGCTCCTTCGGTCTGGGCGATAGATGGTGTGGATAGCGCCGCAGCAGCGAAAAGGGCGGCAAGAAAAGACTTGAACATGATCGTTATCTCCGTGAACTTAACCATGAAGATATATAATCAATTAGTTATGGTCAAGCCACTTGTCATCATGGCCCGCTCCCCAGACGGGACCAGGTGAAATCCGCTTATATCGCAGCAGGTTACCGCCTGGACCGGAATCAGATTCAGCGACCTGCCTCATCCTGAATCTTAGGATGAGGTTGATCTAAAACTCATTGGAAAACGTGTCGCACTGCCCCACATTGCCCGACGAATATCCGCTCTCGAACCAGTCCTGGCGCTGCTCGGACGTGCCGTGCGTGAAGGTTTTGGGAATGACCATGCCCTGTGTCCTGCGCTGGATGGCGTCGTCCCCGATCTGCTCGGCGGCATTAATGGCCTCCTCAATGTCGCCTTTTTCAAGCAGGTTTTCTTCCCCGACATAGCTTGCCCAGATGCCGGCATAGCAATCGGCCTGAAGCTCGATCCGCACTGAATAGGCGTTGGCCTCCTCTTCGCTCATCGATTGTATGGCGCGCGAATATTCGGGCAGCACGCCGACCAGGTTCTGGACGTGATGCCCGATCTCATGGGCAATCACATAGGCCTGGGCGAAGTCGCCGGGCGCACCGAACTGGCTGCGCAGCGTTTCATAGAAAGAGAGGTCGATATAAACATTCCGGTCACCCGGACAGTAGAAAGGTCCTGTGCGTGCATCGGCCAGCCCGCAGGCCGACCGGTCAGTGTCGGTGAATAACACCACGGTGGCCGGTTCATAGGTCATGCCGTTCTCGAAAAACACCTCGGTCCACAGATCCTCGGTGTCCTGAACAACCACCGCAACGAAATCGGCAAGTTCGTCCTCCCCGGCTTCGGGCAGCGGCCGCGAGACCGAGCCCGGACCACTGGTTCCCGTGCCCAGACTGCCATCGAGCAGCGACATGGGATTGATCCCCAGCGCCACCCCGATAATCAGGACAACAATGACCACCCCGATCCCCAGTCCACCGCCGGATCGCCCGCCGGTGGGAATGCGAAACCCTGATCTTCCCGTACCCGAGGACCGACGGAACATTCCGCCACTCGAAGCGCGTCTGTCCTCGATATTGGACGATCTTTTTCGCCCCCGCCACTTCATGATTTATCTCTCGCTCCAGGCCCCAGGCAGCGTTCCCCCTTTGCCCTGTACCGGATCGGACTGAGGCAGCGGAACACGCCCGATATTGGCAAGCGCAGCCTCGCGCTCACCGTCTTTGCCCGTAAGGATATCCCAATCCTGGCCCGGCGGGTAAGCGCCAACGACTTCGAAATCGCCACTGGCGTTTTCGAGCTTGTGGGCGACGCCTGCCGGGATCACGATTGCATCGCCCTTATGGACCGCCACAGTGCGCCCCTGTGGACCGCCCAAGGTGATTTGCGCGTTGCCGCTGGCGACGCCAAGCGCCTCGTGAGCGGTTGAATGATAATGATGGTACTGAAAAATCGAGCCGGCCCACCGGGCCGGCCAGCCATGTGTTGAAAACAGGGTCTCGAAGGCTTCGACCGATGCACCTCCCGAAACCGCGGTGCGATAGACCAGAACGGCCAGCGCGCTATTGGGAAAACGGCCGTCGTCATCGAGCACCAGTCGTTCGACAGCTTCCATTTGCGCCACTATTGCGTCACGTCCACCGCCGGGACATCGACGGAAACCGTCCCGCCCTCGCCACCGGAATTGATGTTGACGAAGTAGATGACACCAATAATCGCCACCAGCGCGATGATCACGGCAAAAATCAACCCTCCGGCCCCTCCACTGCCGCCATCGGTGACCACTACCGTTTCCCGATCCCGTTCATCCATTTTTCCAGTCCTTTCTCCAGCTACCCCGCCTTTCGAAAACGGGCATTGCGAACGAAAGGTTCCTCTGCCCGATTGACGCCAAGCCCCGCCAGAGGTCCAATTGCCGGTGGAGAGGATATATGAGCCCTGTCGATCCCTTCGCGGTAACCAACCAGCCGCCCCCACGCGGCGCCCTGCCCTTGTGGGACGACGATCCGCTACTGCGCTCGCTCGTCCCGACCGATCACCCGGCCCCGCGCCACCTGGCTGAGCAACTGGGCCGGTCCGACACGGTCACCGACGGGCAGCGTCTGGCCACCGGATCCGGCCCGGTGCTAGAGCGCTTCGACACCGGCGGGCGGCGCATCGACACCATAATCTATCCCGAAGCCTATCATCGTCTGATGACACTGGGCCTTGAGGCCGGCTACGCCGCTCTGCCCTGGACGGAGGCCCGGCCGGGAAGTCACGCGGCCCACGCCGCCATGGTCTATCTGGCCAGCCAGATCGAGCCGGGCACCTGCTGCCCCATGACCATGACCTATGCCGCCCTTCCGGTCCTGCGCCGGCATGACGGGTTGGCGGCCGAGCTCACGCGCCTCGCGAGCATCCCGGCATATGATCCTGCCGATGTTCCCTTCGGACAGAAATCCGCAGCCACTGTGGGAATGGCGATGACGGAAAAGCAGGGCGGCTCGGACGTTCGCGCCAACCGGACCATCGCCGAACCGGCCAACGGCGTTTACCGGTTGACCGGACACAAATGGTTCTGTTCGGCGCCCATGTCCGATGCCTTCCTCACCCTCGCGCAAGGGCCGGAGGGCCTTTCCTGCTTTCTCGTGCCGCGCCGCCTGCCCGATGGTACGCTCAACGCCATCCACCTGATGCGGTTGAAGGCCAAGCTCGGCAACCGCGCCAACGCCTCCGCCGAGATCGAGTATCATGGCGCCTATGCCGAACCGCTCGGCGCGCCCGGCGATGGGGTCCGCACAATTCTGGAAATGGTCCACCACACCCGCCTGGACACCGCCGTCGCTCCGGCGGGCCTGATGCGCCGCGCGTTGATCGGAGCCCTCTACTGGACCAGACACCGCAAGACCTTCGGAAAAACGCTGATCGATCAGCCGCTCATGGCTTCGGTTCTTGCCGATCTGACCCTCGAATGGCTCGGAGCGCTGACCCTGGCCATGCGCGTCGCCACCGCCTTTGATGATCAGGAAACCGAATTTGCCCGCCTCGCCGTCGCGCTCGCCAAATATTGGAACAACAAGCGCTGCCCGCTGGTCACCGCCGAAGCCATGGAAGCGCTTGGCGGCATGGGATATATCGAAGACACGCCCATGCCCTGGCTCTATCGCGAAGCCCCGCTCAATGCGATCTGGGAAGGTTCGGGCAACATCATCGCCCTCGATGTCATGCGCACCATCGCCCGCTCGCCCGGCGCCATCAAGGCGCTGATGGCCGAATTGAACGGCGCTCGCGGGATGCACACCGCTTTCGATAGCGCGCTCGCCAGCCTGAAAACCACCCTCGCCCATCCATTCGATGAATCGCAGGCCCGCCGCGTCACCGAAACCATGGCACTGTTGCTCCAGGCCAGCCTGCTGCTGCGCGGCCCCACATCCATTGCTGGCGAAATCTTCGCCGCAACCCGCCTTGGAGACGATTGGGGCCACACGTTGGGAACGCTCCCTTCAGGCGCCGACGCCGCAGCGATCATCGCCTTGGCGTCGGACCAGTCGGCCTAAAAGTGCCAGAGAGCGGAAACACCGATCGAATTGGCCGAAGACGTGCTGGCCCAGAGATAGCGGTACTGCACATCGACCGACATCTGGTCTGTAACGGCAAACTCCACCCCGGCGCCGGCCGTCGCGTACCAGTCCGAAGGAGCGGGATCGAGATAGGCAGCACCGCCCGAGAGGTAAACCAGAACCTCTGGCGCAACCAGATAACCTGCCCGGCCTTCAAGACCCAGCACATAGCCCCAATCGTTGGTGGCGTTCGAATAGCCGTAATGGGCCGAGCCTTCGATACCGACCAGGAAGTTGTCGAATGTCGCATTGCCGCCAACCGACAGCGAACCGCCGACGCTCCGCGCGCCGCCGCCCCATAGCGAACCGGAAACCCCGACGCCGGCATAAAAGCCGTCCCAATCGAACCCGTCCGCAACCGGCGCTACCGGCACTTCGTAGGCGGGATAGATCACATCGGCCGCTTGAACGGTGCCGGCCAGCAGCATCGCGCCGGCCATCGTGAGTATGGAAACTGTCTTTTTCATGAGAACCCCCAAAAACGCAGAACAACAACGCCCTGTACGGCCCGCAGTAATCATCCATTAGGGTTAACATGGCGTTCAACGCATCGGCCGCCGCTGCCGCTCCGCGCCGAATCATGAAACATGTCGGGATAGTCTTGGAGATGCCTCATGTCCGATCTCACCATCCGCAGCGCCACACCCGATGACCTGCCCTTCATTGTCGGGCTGATCGAATCCGACGGGATGATTGGTTCAACCGAGGATACGGAAAACCCAAAAGGACCGGGCTACATGGCCGCCTTCGAGGCCATCGCTTCCGACCCCAACCAGATGCTGCTGATTGCCGAGCTGGAAGGGGCATCTGTCGGCACGTTCCAGTTGACCTTCACCCCCGGCATCGCTCGCCAGGGTGGCTGGCGCTGCACCATCGAAGGCGTTCATGCCTCGCCCGAGCACCGCAACAAGCGGATCGGGGAAAAGATGATGGTTTGGGCCGTTGAAAAGGCAGGGGAGCGTCGCTGTGCCATGGTGCAACTGACGTCCAACAAGAAGAGAACCGACGCGCATCGCTTCTACGAGCGCCTCGGTTTTTCCAAAAGCCACGAGGGCTTCAAGCTCTATTTGTGATCCTGCATGTCGCACCAGGCGATGACCACGCGCGTCAGGTCATCGGCCTTGGAGGCGACGTCATCGAGATCGGCGAACTTCATCGTGCGCCCATCCTTGGCGTCCCCCTCAAGGCTGGCAAAATCACCGGGGATGGAGGCGCCCTGATGAAACATCAAGCTCGCGTGCTTTCTGGACTTGGGGAAAAAGCTCGCGATATTGCCCTTGTAAACGAAGGTCGGCGCCTGCCATTTTATGGTTTCTTCCACTCGCGGGTCAGCCGACAGCACCACGGTCCGCACAGCTTCGACAACCGGCTTCATCGGGTTGTCGTAACTGGCCATCCATGCGTCGACGGTTTCGCTCCGGTTCATCACGCACCTCCCTTGCGCAAACGGCCGGCAACCTTACCACAAAATCGCACCCGCGGCAGGACTTCGTCCAGCCTACACCTGAAGGAATTCGGCCTCATCGGGATTGACCCCCGTCCGCCCGTTCGCACTGTCGAGAGCGTCGATCTTTTCCATGTCGTCCGCGTCGAGCGCGAAGTCGAAAATCTCGAAATTCTGCCGGATGCGGTCCGGATTTGATGATTTGGGAATAACGATCAGCCCGTTCTGGATGTGCCAGCGGATCGTCACCTGCGCCGGCGTCTTGCCGTGTTTTTCCCCGATCGCCTTGAGGACACCATTGTCGACAACATTGCCTGTACCCAGGGGGCTCCAGCTTTCGATCTTGATAGCCTTGCCCTCTAGGAACCCCCGGAGTTCCTTTTGCTGGAACATTGGCGAAAGCTCGATCTGGTCGATCACTGGCGTCACGCCTGTCTCGGCGATCAGCTTTTCAATGTGAGCCTCATGGAAATTTGAAACCCCGATCGATTTGATCCGCCCCTCCTCCTTGAGCTTGATGAATGCCTTGAAGGTGTCGATGAAATTGCCCGTCTTGGGCATAGGCCAGTGAATGAGATAGAGATCGAGGACATCTACCCCCAGATTGGCCATAGTCTCGTCGAACGTCTTGAGTGTCGAATCGTACCCGTGCCGCCCGCTCGGCAGCTTGCTTGTGACAAACAATTCATTCGCGCCAAGGCCCGATGCCTTGAGCGCCGCGCCCAGCGCCGCCTCGTTGCGATAGGCATAGGCGGTGTCAAAATGCCGATAGCCCGCCTCGATGGCCGCTTCCACCACGCGCTGCATGTTGGCGCTGTCGAGCTTCCAGGTCCCAAGCCCGACCTGCGGAATCATGTTGCCGTCGGACAGTTCGATAAAGCTCTGCTGCGTCATGGCTGCGCTCCTTGCTTTGATTTGAAAATGATGCGCCGCAACCGGTCGCGCGGCGTCGGGAGGGTTAAAGACAGTGTAGCGATGGCGCCGCTTTGCGCCACCCCGATTAAGACGGGAAATCGCCCCGCGACAATCAGGAGCAAAAGAATCCGCTCCTTAACGCTGGAAATCCCCACAAGGTTGCTCTAAGGAGACCGCTTAGCCAACAGAATCCATACCCCGTCCGACGCGCGACAGCTTTCCTGCCGCGCGCTTGCCGTACGAGAAGTATCACATGCCCAAACGCACAGACATCAAATCCATCCTCATCATCGGGGCTGGACCGATCATTATCGGTCAGGCCTGCGAGTTCGATTATTCAGGAACTCAGGCTTGCAAGGCGCTGCGCGAAGAAGGCTATCGCATCATTTTGGTGAACTCCAATCCGGCGACGATCATGACCGATCCCGACGTTGCCGACGCCACCTACATGGAGCCAATCACCCCCGAGGTCGTCGCCAAGATCATCGAAAAGGAGCGCCCCGACGCGCTGCTCCCCACCATGGGCGGCCAGACCGCGCTCAACTGCGCCCTCTCGCTCAACAAGATGGGCGTGCTTGAAAAATTCGGCGTGGAAATGATCGGTGCCAACGCCGAAGCCATCGACAAGGCCGAGGATCGCGAACTGTTCCGCGACGCAATGACCAAGATCGGGCTGGATACTCCGAAATCCCGCCTTGCCCACAACACCATCGAATCGCTCCAGGCCCTCGAAGATATCGGCCTGCCCGCCATCATCCGCCCCAGCTTCACACTCGGCGGCACCGGCGGCGGCATCGCCTACAACCGCGAGGAATACCTTGCCATCTGCGAGAGTGGCATCGACGCTTCGCCCACCAACGAAGTCCTGATCGAGGAATCCGTTCTCGGCTGGAAAGAATACGAGATGGAAGTCGTCCGCGATAAAAAGGACAACTGCATCATCGTGTGCTCGATCGAAAACATCGATCCCATGGGCGTCCATACAGGCGACTCCATCACCGTCGCCCCCGCCCTGACCTTGACCGACAAGGAATACCAGATCATGCGCGACGCCTCGCTGGCCGTCCTGCGCGAGATCGGGGTGGAAACCGGCGGCTCGAACGTCCAGTTCGCCATCAACCCCGCCGATGGCCGCATGATCGTCATCGAGATGAACCCGCGCGTGTCGCGCTCTTCGGCCCTTGCGTCCAAAGCCACCGGCTTCCCCATCGCCAAGGTCGCCGCGCGGCTGGCCGTCGGCTACACCCTTGATGAGCTCGAAAACGACATCACCGGCGGCGCAACCCCCGCTTCGTTCGAGCCGTCGATCGACTACGTCGTCACCAAGATCCCGCGCTTTGCTTTCGAGAAATTCCCCGGCGCCGACAATCGCCTGACCACATCGATGAAGTCGGTCGGCGAAGCCATGGCCATCGGCCGCACCTTCCCCGAATCGCTGCAAAAGGCGCTGCGCTCGCTTGAAACCGGCCTGACCGGCCTCAACGAAATCGGCATCCCCGGCCTTGGTGAAGGCGACGACAAGAACGCGGTTCGCGCCGCGCTCGGCACGCCAACGCCCGACCGTCTGCTCTGGGTCGCCGAAGCCATGCGGCGCGGCTACGACCACCAGATGATCCATGAGGCGTGCCGCATCGATCCGTGGTTCCTTGAGCAGCTCCAGGCCATCGTCGACACAGAGGCAAAGGTGCGTGAGCACGGCCTGCCCGAAACCGAGGGCCAGATGCGCGGGCTCAAGGCGATGGGCTTTTCCGACGCTCGCCTGGCCGAACTCTCCGGCAAGACTGCCAAGGACGTGCGCACCTTGCGCCACGCCCTCGATGTGCGCCCCGTCTATAAACGCATAGACACTTCTGCCGCCGAATTCGCCTCCCCCACGGCCTATATGTATTCGACCTACGAAGCCCCGTTTGCCGGCGCGGTCGCTGACGAAGCCAATCCGTCCGACAGGAAGAAGGTCGTTATCCTCGGCGGCGGTCCCAACCGGATCGGCCAGGGCATCGAGTTCGACTATTGCTGTTGCCACGCCGCCTTCGCGCTGTCCGATGCCGGCTATGAAACCATCATGGTCAACTGCAATCCCGAAACGGTGTCGACCGATTACGACACCTCCGATCGGCTCTATTTCGAACCGCTCACCGAGGAAGACGTTCTCGAAATTCTAAAGACCGAGCAGCAGAAGGGCACCCTGCACGGCGTCATCGTCCAGTTCGGCGGCCAGACTCCATTGAAGCTCGCCAATGCCATCGAACGCGCCGGCATCCCGATCCTGGGCACCCAGCCCGACAAGATCGATCTTGCCGAAGATCGCGACCAGTTCATGAAGCTCTTGAACCGGCTCGATCTCACCCAGCCGCGCAACGGCATCGCCTATTCCCTCGAACAGTCCCGTATCATCGCAGAGGGCCTGGGCTTCCCACTGGTCATTCGCCCGTCCAACGTTCTGGGCGGCCGTGCCATGGTCATCTGTCATTCGGCCGACGATTTCGAGCGCTACGTCCAGTCCACCCTGACTGAACTGGTCCCGCCCGAAATCCGGCACAAATATCCCAACGACAAGACCGGCCAGATCAATTCGGTCCTCGCCGCCAATCCGCTGTTGTTCGACAGCTATCTGCAGGGCGCCACCGAAATTGACGTCGATTGTCTGTGCGATGGCACGGACGTGTTCATTGCCGGCATCATGGAACACATCGAGGAGGCGGGCATCCATTCGGGCGACAGCGCCTGTTCGCTCCCGCCCCATTCGCTGAGCCCCGAAATCATCGCCGAGCTCAAGCGCCAGGCCGCCGAAATGGCCCGCGCCCTCAATGTGGGCGGCCTGATGAACGTGCAGTTCGCTCTCAAGGACGGCACGCTCTACGTCCTCGAAGTGAACCCGCGCGCCTCGCGTACAGTGCCCTTCGTCGCCAAGGTCATTGGCTACCCGATCGCCAAGATCGCCGCGCGTATCATGGCTGGCGAAAAACTCGCATCCTTCAATCTCGAAGAACGCGAGATCAAGCACATCGGCATCAAGGAGGCAGTCTTCCCCTTCGCGCGCTTCCCCGGCGTCGATACGGTTCTCGGTCCGGAGATGAAATCGACCGGTGAAGTGATCGGTCTCGATACCGATTACGCCACCGCATTCGCCAAATCCCAGCTCGGCAGCGGCACCAAGGTACCGCGCGAGGGCACCGTGTTTGTTTCCGTCCGTGACGAAGACAAGGCAGCCCTTGTGGAATCGGTCCGTGACCTTGCCACCGCAGGCTTCAAAATCATCGCCACCGGCGGCACCCAGCGGTTCCTGGCGGAAAAGGGCATCGAATGCACCAAGATCAACAAGGTACTCGAAGGCCGTCCACATATCGTCGACGCGATCAAGAACGGCGAGGTTCAGCTGGTCATCAACACCACCGATGGCGTCAAGGCGGTTTCCGATAGCCGCGACATCCGCCGGGCCGCGTTGATGAGCAAGGTGCCCTACTACACGACCATTCCCGGCGCCGTCGCCGCCGTGCAAGGCATCCTCGCCTACCGCAGCGGCAACTTCTCGGTCCGAGCGCTGCAGGACTATTTCGCAGCCTGACCGGGCTTTCCAAAGGGCGCTCCGGCGCCCTTTTCGTTGCGCTTTTGGGCGCGACCTTGACCGCATGCCGGGGCCGGTTGAATAGTCGGCCCCTCTTTTCATGCACAAGGGACGCGCGATGAAACGAATTTCGGCTACTCTGTTGTTGCTTCTTGCCGCACCGGCCTTCGCCCAGACCAGCGAAGTCAACGACGCCATCACCAAGTTTGTTGGCGCCCCGGGCTTTGAGCGCCTTGATCCCGTAACCACCGAACAGGACCTCAACGCCTTTTGGCTCGATCTTGAAACCATTTCCCCCGGCGGGCCGATTGGCCCGATCGAAAAGGCACTGCTGACGGCCACCGGCGCCATTCCCTCGACCCGAACCCGCACCGCCATTTCCTATGGCGAGATGGTCGATGAGGAGGCCGGACCCATCAGCTTCATCGAACTGCGCCACTACAATCTCGGCCCGCAGATCCGCAATGATGCAATCGATGCCTATGGTGCGGAAAATGTCGGCACGCCCGATGACTTCGGCACCGGCGATCACATGGCCTGGCGTTTCGTCTTCATGCCCCTGATGAACAATGCAGCGATGGTACGCGACGTCTCCAATCGCACGATTTCGCCCGACGACGCAGCCGATGACGAATGCACCGGCCGACCCTGTCTTGATCCTTACGCTTCATTTGAAGATATGGCCGACTGGCAGGAGATGGGCGGCACCCTGCCCGACTGGCCGGCTCAATATCCTGACGCGGTGGATGGGTTGTCCACGCCCGCGCACACGATCGCGGAACTGGCCGTCGTGGGATTCTGGGCCAGCGCAGAATCCGGCACCTATCAGTGGACGGGCGGCGAACACCCCGAAGCGGCCCGCAATTTCCAGCCCTACCGCTTCATTGGCATTGACCGCGATCTGGGCCAGGAAGCAATGATCGACAGCGTCTGGCGCGAAACACTGGTCAACGACGACGCCCTTTCCGAAATCCTGTTCCGCCGCCTCGAAATTGCCGGCCAGGTATATCTGATGCAGGCCGGCGTCGAGCGTTGACGGAAATCACAAATTCGATAGTGTTGCGCGCATGATGATGGTGTCCAACAAGTTCGCAGTCTTCCTGAGCGCCTGATCGGCGCTTCCTTTCCGGAAGCATTTGAGCCGGGCCGCTTGGCGGCCCGCACGCTGCCTTGTGCAGCAATGCGAACTCATGGACTTTTCCAATGCCTGGAACAGAAGACGCGCTGACCCCAGCGCAGATCGAAGCCTTTGTCACCGACGGTTTCGTCAGAATCGACAATGCCTTTTCCGCAGACCTTGCCGCCCAGGGACGCGCCATTCTCTGGCGCAACACCGGTTGCGACCCCGATGACCCCTCGACCTGGACAAAACCGGTGATCCGCCTCGGCGGCTATGCCGATGCGCCTTTCCGGGAAGCGGCCAACACCCCGCGCCTGCATTCCGCTTACAACCAGTTGGTGGGCGAAGGCCGATGGCTTGCGCCGCAGGGCCTGGGCACCTTCCCCGTCCGCTTCCCCTCGGACCAACCGCCGGGCGACGATGGCTGGCATATCGATGCCAGTTACATGCTGCCCACCGACGATCCCAACGACTTCTTCTCGATCCGGGCCAACATCAAATCGAGGGGCCGCGCCCTTCTGATGCTGTTCCTGTTCTCCGATGTGCAAGAAGACGATGCTCCCACTCGCATCCGCGTGGGCTCGCATATGGATATGGCACGCTTCCTCCTCCCCTTTGGTGAGGATGGCGCGACAATGCACCAGATGATGGCGGGCAGCTTCGCCGGCACGGAAAAATGCCCCGAAGCGCTGGCGACCGGTCTCGCCGGCACCGTCTATCTCTGCCATCCGTTCCTGGTTCACGCAGCGCAACCCAACAGGGGGAGCCGCGTCAAGTTCATGGCCCAGCCGCCACTGATGCCCGCGCATGACTTCGATCCGGCCCTGCCGCCCTCGCCGGTTCAGATCGCCATTCGCAAGGCATGCAACCTGACGTTCTGACGCAAACGTTTCCCGGGGGTCGCAACCGATCCCCGGGGATCCACTCAGTTTATCAACTCAACCGGCGCTTCGATGCCCGCATCGATGTCGGCAACGCCCAGTTGCTCGGCTTCGGGCTTGCGCGCAACGAACAGGAGCCCCGCTACCGGCTGGCCGCGATCGCGCCGGATCGTTTCCTCACTTACGCGCAAGACGTCCAGCCCTGCATCGGCCAGAGCCCGCGCGACGGCATCGCCATTATGCGCAAAACGCAGCGACGCCTGCAGCCATTGGCTGTCCTCTCCGTCATGCCGCTCGACCGAGAACGCAAAGACGCCGCCCGGTCGCAACACCTTGCCCACCAATGAAAAGATCGGCGGCAGCGCCGGGCAATACATGAAAACGTCCGCTGCCGTTACGATATCAGCCACGCATCCCTCAGCCCCCAGAAAATCGAGCAGTTCGGCGCGCTCAACGCCATCATAGATCGCCTTGTCGCGAGTCTCTGCCACCATGGCCGCGGAAATGTCCACGCCGGTCAGGTGAGACACCACATGGCGCAACCGCTCGCCCATCAATCCCGTGCCACAACCCAGATCAACGCCGCGCGCGAACCCGTCAATGCCGAGTTCGCTCATGGTTTCTCCGAGCAACGCCATCAATCGGCCCGGAACGACATAGTCGAGCTTTTGCAGCAACGCTTCTTCAAAGCGTCCGGCATACTGGTCGAACAGCGCTTCGACATATGCCGCCTGCACCTGCGGCTCAATTGCGCCAATCCCGTGCGCCGCCAGATGCATCTGCGCCCCGAGCGTACCTGCGGGATCGTGCTCGGCCGCCCGCTGCCAGGCGGCAATCGCACTGCCCAATGCATCGGCCTTGAGATGAAAGTCCCCCGCCATCATCCAGCCGGCTGCCCAACCAGGCGCGCTCTCCAGCGCCTGCTCCATCAGATCGGCAGCCGATGAAAATTCGCCAGCCTCAGCCAGCATCTGGGCGTAGTGGGCCCGGCGATCGACGATGAGGTCGCCCGAAGACAGAAAAGTCGTTGTCAATTTGTGTTGCGATCCGCAAAGACCGGCAAATGCCGGCGCGCGGGGAAATGCGCCCGCCCGCGACAAAAAGCAAGCTATAAGATCAAAGGCTGGCGAAGAATTTATCCGCCGCGTCCAGTGCTGCCTCTATCGCCTCGTCGCCGATATCCTTGTGCGTCACCCAGCGCTGCTGCCCATAGCGGCCCGAAACCAGTATCCCCTGCGCCGCCATGTGATCGGCAAACTCCTTTGCTACAGATTCATCGGCGTTGAGAAAGATGATATTGGTCTGCGGCATATCGACATTCAGCCTGTCATGCCGTGCCAACCCCTCGGCCAGCCGCCGCGCCCGCGCGTGATCGTCCGCCAACCGGGAAACATTGTGCTCGAGCGCGTATAGCCCGGCCGCAGCGATGATGCCCGCCTGCCGCATGCCGCCGCCCACCATCTTGCGCAGCCGCCTGGCTTTGCCGATGAAATCCGCATCCCCCACCAGCACCGAGCCGACCGGAGCCCCGAGGCCCTTGGACAGGCACACCGAGACACTGTCGAATCCCTCCGCCAACTCCTTGACGCTCCGGTTCGAGGCCACCGCCGCATTGACGATCCGCGCGCCATCGAGATGGGTCCCCAGCCCATGCCGCCGGGCCAGCGCAACAGCATCGGCCACATAGCTTTGCGGCAGCACCTTTCCACCGATCGTGTTCTCGAGCGCCAGCAGACGCGTGCGTGCAAAGTGGATGTCGTCTGGCTTGATGGCCCCCTCGATCTTGTCGAGCGGCAGCGAACCGTCTGGCGCATTCTCGATGGGCTGGGGTTGGATGGAGCCCAGAACCGCCGCACCGCCCGCCTCATACTTATAGGCATGCGCGTCCTGCCCGGCGATGAATTCATCCCCGCGCCCGCAATGGCTCATCAGCGCGATCAGGTTCGATTGCGTTCCCGAGGGCACAAACATTCCCCTTGCTTTACCCGTCAGTTCGGCAACTCTGGCTTCCAGCGCGATGACAGTCTCGTCTTCGCCATAGACGTCGTCGCCCACAGGCGCGGCAGCCATTGCCGCGCGCATGCCCGCATCGGGCCGTGTCACGGTGTCGGAACGAAAATCATAGCGCCTTGTCGTCATTTCTCTGCCCTGGGAACCCGTCGAAGGAAGCGTCGCGCCGATGCTTATCGCGTCCCTCGCCTTCCGCCAACCGTCCCCCGGGTCAACTTGAAACGGCTCGGCGCCGGTCGATATACTTGCCGGGCGGGCCACATTCTCTACCATAAAGGTATGCAATACTGACATGTCAGGCTGGCGGCGCAGCTTTGCGGCATTAACAACAGTGTTACCGCCATCGAAAATTTTTTACTCCGCCGGTTTTTTACAAGTGCTTGAATATTTCGGCTATTTCTTCTAAAAAAACGGGATCGAAATTGCGGCCGACTGATCTAGCCGTGCGTCTTTTACGCCTGCTGACGTCCTGAACCAAGACTTCGATATACCCGGGGGCGGCAAACCCCCATCAGAGTGCGGTCTGAAAAAGTGGCAGCTTTTTCGCTTCGGCCGCGCGACAAAACTAAGGACTTGGAGCGCCGGTCCAGTCGGGCCGGATCGCGTTCCAGACAGCACGACGTGAAAGGACAAAGCCATGGCAACCGGCACTGTCAAATGGTTCAACACCCAGAAGGGCTACGGTTTTATCCAGCCCGACGAGGGTGGAGCGGACGTTTTCGTCCACATCTCTGCCGTTCAGAATTCCGGCATGACCGGTCTCGATGAAGGTCAGAAGATTTCCTACGAAATCGTCAAGGACAAGCGCACCGGCAAATCGGCCGCCGGCAACCTGGTCGCTGCCGACTAGTTCGGCATCCGCCAAATGAGCTCAGCCCGGCTCATTGGCCGGGCAACAAGGATAGGGCGTAAACCACAACGGTTTGCGCTCTTTCTTTTTGGGCAGGAACGATCCCAGGGATACTTGCAGCCGCCGCGCAAAGCCCCATATGTGCCGGTGCACCACGGAGGCGCTGGGGAATGCCCATCGATTGGCCTTGACCAACTTGGCCGGTAAGGGCAACCTCTGGCAGGTAAGTTTCCCGAAAGCGCAGATCGCATCCGCTGACGTGAAGTCAGCGAGGATACCGATATGCGCTTCAACGTATTTTGTAATTGATAGGAGGGATTGGCCGATATGGACAAGGTCCCCATGACAGTGGCGGGACACGCCGCACTCGTAGCTGAACTTGAACGCCGCGCCGGCGTCGAACGCCGCGCGATCATTGAAGCGATTTCCGAAGCGCGCGCCCACGGCGACCTTTCCGAAAACGCCGAGTACCACGCGGCCAAAGAGCAGCAGAGCCATAACGAGGGCCGTATCATGGAAATTGAATCCATGCTGGCCATGGCCGAGATCGTCGACGTTTCCAAGCTTTCGGGCTCGACGGTCAAGTTCGGCGCGACCGTGACGATGGTCGACGAGGATACCGACGAGGAAAAGACCTACCAGATCGTGGGCGATGCCGAGGCCGATGCCTCGGCCGGCCGCATCTCGATTTCCTCGCCAATCGCCCGTGCCCTGATCGGCAAGTCGGTCGGCGATTCGATCGAAGTGACCGCTCCTGGCGGGGCGCGCGGCTACGAAATCCTCAAGATTGCCTTCATCTGACAGGAACGGGCGGATCTGGTCGCAGGTCCGCCCGTTCCTTGATGCAATTTCGCCTCAGCATACCGGGTTTTCCCCTGCCAAGTGGCACGCGCGCTTGTAACCTCGGGGCACCGTGCCATATTTGTTTCCAACGCAAATTGATCGGCACGATAAAATGCACGCCAAGACCATAATCATCGGCTCGGGCCCGGCCGGATATACAGCCGCCATCTACGCCGCCCGCGCCATGCTCGAACCGCTCATGATCGCCGGCATGCAGCCGGGCGGTCAGCTCACCATCACGACCGACGTTGAAAACTATCCTGGCTTTGCCGACCCCATCCAGGGGCCGTGGCTGGTCGAGCAGATGCGCGCCCAGGCTGAGCATATGGGCACGAAAATCGAAAACGACCTGATCGTCGATGTCGATTTCAACACCCGCCCCTTCCGCCTGACCGGCGATAGCGGCAAGATCTATACTGCCGACAGCGTCGTCATCGCTACTGGCGCCCAGGCCAAATGGCTCGGACTGCCGACAGAGGAAAAGTTCAAGGGGTTCGGCGTTTCCGCCTGCGCCACCTGCGACGGCTTTTTCTATCGCGACAAGACGGTTCTGGTGATCGGTGGTGGCAATACTGCGGTCGAAGAAGCACTGTTTCTGACCAATTTCGCCTCCAAGGTCATCATCGCCCACCGGCGCGACCAGTTTACGGCCGAAAAAATCATGCAGCAGCGCCTGTTCAAGCACCCCAAGATCGAGGTGCGCTGGAACACGGTGCTCGACGAGGTCAAGGGCGACAACATGCCCCCCTCGGTGCGCAGCGCCGTGTTGCGTGATGTTACGACTGATCAGACCCATGAAATTGAAGTCGACGGCATTTTCGTCGCTATCGGCCACGCTCCCGCCACCGAAATCTTCAACGGTAAGCTCGAAATGAAGCATGGCGGCTATATCGTCACCGCGCCCGACAGCACCACAACTTCGGTGCCCGGTGTTTTCGCTGCGGGCGATGTGACCGATGACGTCTATCGTCAGGCGGTAACGGCCGCCGGCATGGGCTGCATGGCCGCGCTCGAAGCCGAGCGTTATCTCGCGGCCCATGAAATGGCTGAAGCCGCCGAATAACGCTGGCGGCAAACGACAATGACTGATCGCCATTCGCGGATCCCCCGCGAATGGCGCCACAAAGAGGGGACATGGGGATGCTCGACTGGGACAAGCTGCGCATATTCCATGTCGCCGCCGAATCGGGAAGCTTCACCCATTCGGCCGAAAAGCTCGGAATGTCCCAATCAGCCGTCTCGAGGCAGATTTCCGCGCTTGAAGAAGACCTTGGCCTCAAGCTTTTCATCCGCCACGCCCGCGGCCTCGTTCTGACCGAAGTGGGCGAACAGCTTTTCCGCACGGCACATCGCATGGCCTGGGAACTGCAATCGGTGCAGGCCCAGATGACCGAAAGCCAGGACGTGCCCACCGGGCCGCTTCTGGTGACCACCACCGTAGGGTTCGGCTCTACCTGGCTGACCAAGCGCATCCACGAATTCGTGACGCTCTATCCCACCATCCAGCTTGAGATCAAGCTCAACGACGCCGAACTCGATCTGGCCATGCGCGAGGCTGACGTTGCCATCCGCCTGCACCGGCCCAACCAGTCGGAAATGATCCAGCGCAAGCTGTTCACCGTCCACTTCCATATCTACGCCGCCGAAAGCTATCTCGCCGAGAACGGCACCCCAAACTCGATCGAAGACCTCGACGGCCACAAGATCATCACCTTCGGTGAACCGTCCCCCTCCTATTTGGGCGATGTGAATTTTCTCGAGCGCATCGGGCGCCCCGACAACTCCCCGCGCCGTACCACACTCAAGGTCAACGCGATCTACGGCATGATGCAGGCCTGCCGGCAGGGAATCGGCATCGCCATGCTTCCCGATTACATCACCGAAGAGGAACCCAGCCTCAAACGGATCCTCGATGACGTCGACCTGCCTGAATTCGAGACCTATTTCGTCTATCCCCCTGCCTTGAAAAGCTCTAAGCGCGTTGGCGTGTTCCGCGACTTCCTCGTCGAAAAGGCCCGCGACTGGCAGTACTAAAGTGGGCACCCACTTCAGCGGTTCGAGCGCGCAACAAACAAAGCCTTGGATCTTCGCGCTTCCAGGCCCCAGCGCCGCGTAAGCGAAAAGCGCAAGCGCTCCAGGCATTGCTCCGCTCGAAAGTGAAACTGGGCGCGATTCCACGAAAAGTGGACGTACATTCACCAGTGCTGGAACGCACTTGGCGCACACCGCCTGCCCACACGCAAAAAAACACCCCACCCGCAGAAAATTTTGTGCAGGCGCGCCGGCGTCTGCATACAAAATAGTGTAAGGAAAACAGGCGCATTGCCCGTTTAATGGGCATAGACATGCGTTTTCCGCATGGCTGACATAACCAGATCGGGGTTGTCGGAGTGGCGTCTAATCTCTACCTACCCGCCAGACATTGCGCGTCTTTCCTCCTCCCTTTGGGCGCGTTTGATGTTCCCTCCTAACGAGAAGCTTGCTTCTCGTCCTGGCCCCGCTCTCCCCTCGAGCGGGGCTTCTTTTTTTCTGCCATTGCTTGTTTGCCCACGCTTTATGCATACCTCTCGCAAGGCTCTGCACAAAATGCATGGCTGCCATGCCATTAGACGACTTCTCAAGTCGTGATTAGAATGGCATATACGAACCGTCACTGACGCGGCGCGCTTTTCTCCTCCTCCCAAAGCCCCCTGCATCGTGACGACAAGAGCGGGATGGGTTCCTCCTCCTCCCTCCCTGAACGCTCCTAAGGCCGTAATTCGAATCCTCCTCCCTCGAATGCGGCCGACAGTTCAAGGGCCCCACCGATCCTCCCCGGTGGGGCCTTTTTGTTTCCGCCTCGGCAAGCTGCTCAATATTTCATCAACCGGAATGACGTGCCTAATGCATGGCAGGTATGCGCTATTGCTTATTGTTGCGGGCCACGGCACAGCGCATATTCGTCTTGTCGATGAGCGACGCGCCCTTTCCTCCTCCCTGGGCCCCTCGCTTCCGGCAACCGAGCGAACGATGTATCCTCCTCCCACATCCTTCGCTCAACCGACCTGCGCCGTCTCCTCCTCCCTCGGCAGGGTCGTAAACTGAGAGATTAGGGCTTCGGCCCTCGATCAAGGCTCCGTCTTCGGACGGAGCCTCTTTTTTGTCTAATACACCCCCGCGCAGAACGCCTCGATCCGGTCCATGGCTTTGCCCAGGTCCTCGTCCGAAGCTGCATAGGAAATACGGAAGTGCCCCGGCAGCCCGAAAGCCGAACCATGCACAAGCGCAACCCCGTTCTCTTCCAGCAGCGCCATGACCACGTCCTCGTCGGTCGCCAGCCTGCGTCCCCCCGCGCTGGTCTTGCCGATCAGCCCCTTGCATGAAGGAAACACATAGAACGCGCCTTCAGGCGTCAGGCACTCGAGACCCTCGAGCGCATTGAGACGCCCAACCACATAATCGCGCCGCTTCTGAAACGTCTCGCGCCACCCGGCGAGAAACTCCTGCGGCCCGTTGAGCGCCTCGACGGCTGCCCATTGCGAAATAGAGGGCGGGTTGGTCGTTGACTGGCTTTGGAGCTTGAGCATGGCCCTAAGGATCTCCTTCGGCCCCGTGCAATACCCTATGCGCCAGCCCGTCATGGCATGGGATTTCGACACCCCGTTCATGGTGACAGTCCGCGCCATCAGGCGTGGCTCCACTTGGGCGATCGTCGCAAATTTGCGCCCGTCATAGACCAGAACCTCGTAGATATCGTCGGTGAGGATATGAACGTGCGGGTGCTTCATCAGCACCGCCGCCAACCCGGCCAGTTCTTGCTCGGTATAAGCAGCGCCCGAAGGGTTCGACGGCGTATTCAGAATCAGCCACTTGGTCTTGTCGGAAATCGCCGCTTCCAACGCCTGCGGCGTCAGCTTGAACCCCGTCTCCTGGCTCGCCTGCGCGAAAACCGGCTCGGCGCCCGCCAGCCGCACGATTTCGGGGTAGCTCACCCAGTAGGGCACAGGCACCACCACCTCGTCGCCGGAGTTGAGCGTGGCCATCAACGCATTGAAGATGATCTGCTTGCCGCCCGCCGAAACGAAACACTCATCGGCCGACACATCGAGCCCGTTGTCGCGCCGGAATTTGGCCGCCACCGCCTCTTTGAGCTCGGCAATCCCCTCGACATTGGTGTAGCGGGTTTCGCCGCGCTCGATGGCCTCGATGGCCGCCTTGCGCACATGTTCGGGCGTATCGAAATCAGGCTCTCCCGCCGAAAGCGCGATAACATCCTTTCCCGCCTGCGCCATCTGGCGTGCAAGCTGGGTGATCCCCACGGTCGCAGAAGGCTGAACGCGCGACAGGGCATCCGAAATAAGTCCCATGACATTTCTCTATGTGAATATGGCCATCCAAGGCATTCTATAGCGGGTGACTGCACGCCTTGCCATGGTGCCTTCGCCGCCGACCGCCAATTTGAGCTTTTCGCGCCCTTGCGCGTTTAGGCACCACAAGGCAAGCTGAACGTCCGTGATGAGGAGATAGAGGCCATGTTTGTTGAATCGATCCTGACCATCAAGGGTAGCGACGTCGTGACGGTCCCGTCCGACTCCACCATTGGCGATTTGATCGCCACTCTGGCCCGCCACAATATCGGTGCCGTCGTCGTGGTCGACAATGACAAGGTCGAAGGCATCATTTCAGAGCGCGACATTGTCCGCCATCTTGCCGGCAGCGCCGAGGGTTTCCGCGCCAAGCCCGTCTCTACCCTGATGACCCGCGCACCCAAGACCTGCTCGCGCTCCGACACTGTCGATCATGCCATGAACATCATGTCCCAGGGCCGTTTCCGCCACTTGCCTGTCGTTGAAGACGGTCGGCTTATCGGCATCATCTCGATTGGCGACGTGGTCAAGCGCAAGATCGAGGAGGCCGAGCAGGAAGCCGGCGCGCTGCGCGAATATATAGCGAGCTGACGCCCGCGCTTGAGCGAAACGAGCGGACGGAGTACCAGTCGGCGACTCACCTGACCGCCGAACCCTGAGCCAATCCATGTCCCGCTCGCTTGCGCTTTTCTGCCTGCTTCTGGCCACCGCCATCTGGGGCTTTGCCTTTATCGCCCAGAAATCGGCAATGGAGGCCATGGGACCACTCACCTTCACCGGCGCGCGGTTCCTGCTTGGCGGTCTGTTGATCCTGCCGCTTGCCCTGCGCGAAGACGCTCGCCAGCCGCAACGGCTGACGGGACGGCAGTGGGCGCTCATTGTCTTTATGAGCCTCAACTTCTTTGGCGGCGCCATCCTCCAGCAATATGGCCTGCTGTTCACAACGGTCACCAATTCAGGCTTCCTGACCGGGCTCTATGTGCTCTTCGTACCGGTCATCCTCCTTTTCGTTTTCCGCCAGCCACCCCACAAGGTCATCTGGCTCGGCGTGCCCGTTGCCCTGATCGGCCTGTTTCTTCTCAACGGCGCCCGGCTCGACCGTCTCAACACCGGCGACGGACTCGTCATTGGCAGCGCCGTCTTCTGGGCGCTGCACGTCTTGCTGCTGGGCTATCTGGCGCGCGAAACGGCCCGACCCATTTTCATATCGTCCATGAGCTTTGTGATTGCCGGCTTGCTGGGCAGCGTGGGTGCCCTCGCCTTCGAGGCTCCGACACTCTCTGCGCTTTCTGCCAGCTGGATCGAAATCCTCTACGCGGGGGCTCTTTCCACAGCCGTGGGCTTCACCCTTCAGGCCGTCGGCCAGCAGCATGTTCCGCCGGCCAATGCCGCCATCATCCTCTCGGCCGAAAGCCTGTTCGCAGCGCTGGGCGGCGCGATCATCCTGGGCGAACGACTGGAAATCATCGGCTATTTCGGCGTCGCCATGATCTTTGCGGCCGTGCTGCTGGTCGAACTGCTGCCCAACCTCAGGCGACGGTCGGCTACTGAACCCGCCTGAGCCGTATGTTCTCGCAGATCACAAACAACGCGCAGGCTTCGAGCCGCATGGTGTTGTTGTTGGTCTGGGTCACAGTACCCCCGATATTGAACCCCTCCAGCGTCACCGTTCCCTGCCACTGGTTGAGCCGGACGTGCCGCGCATTTTTGAACATGTAGGTGTTGAGATATTTGGTGTTGCGCGCGTCCTGCTTGTCCTCCTGGATCCAGATCAGCTCCGCGCACAGCCGGTCGCCATTTTCCCCGCAATAGGAAAATTCGTAGCGCGACTCCTTGTTGTCGGGCTCCCACAAGCCGATGGGGTTGAACTGTTCCTGCGCCAAAGTTGGAGCGGTCATAGCCATCGCCATGACAAACGCGACCAGTTTCAAAAACGAGCGAAAACGACACGCCATTGGGAATGAACTCCGGGGGGATTGCGATATGTCAAAGCCTGCTCTTTTGCGCGATGTCAACTGAACTGCGGATGAACCGCAAATGTTGCCTCTGGCCGTCATATCAACGTCATGAGACAACAATAGGGTCGTTTCCGCAACCGGCATACCCCGCCGGTCAGCCCGACGCCGATACCCCATTCGGCACCACCTTTTCGGTCGCCCACCCCGGCGACCGTTTTCTTTTCTTGTGGAAGAGGCTGCCGACACGCCCGCCATCGGTGTCGGCTCGGGTTACAAACATCGTGTCACTCACAGTTTCGGGACGGCCCAGTGGCCAAGCTCTATTTCTCCTATGCCGCAATGAACGCGGGCAAATCCACCTTGCTGCTGCAAGCCGCCCACAATTATCGCGAGCGCGGCATGCGCCCCCTGCTCTATACCTCCGCCCTGTACGCCGAGGATGGCGTCGGGCTGATACGCTCGCGGATCGGCATCGCCGAGACGGCTCTTCTCTACGAACAGGGCGATGACCTCTATCACTCGGTTCGCGACAACGAGGAGGAATCCAAGGTCGATTGCGTGCTCGTCGATGAAGCCCAGTTCCTGACACGCGATCAGGTCTGGCAACTCGCCCGCGTCACAGATCGGCTCGCCATTCCCGTCATGTGCTACGGACTGCGCACTGACTTTCAGGGCGAACTGTTCCCCGGCTCGCGCGAATTGCTGGCGATCGCCGATACCCTGCGCGAAATCCGCACCATCTGCACATGCGGCGCCAAGGCGACAATGGTCGTGCGTCAGGATATCAATGGACGCGTGCTGACCGACGGCGATCAGGTTTCCATCGAAAAATCGGTGTACCTTTCGCTCTGCCGCAAACATTGGGAAGAAGCTGTCGGCCGCTGGCCGGTGAAAGGACCATGACCATGCAAGAAGATACACCCCAACCTCGCGGTGCCATGACCATCCGCACCATGCCCATGCCCGCCGATACCAACGGTGCCGGCGACATTTTCGGCGGCTGGGTGATGAGCCAGATGGATATCGCCGGGGCGATCTGCGCCGTCGAAAACGTAGGCGGACGGGTCGCCACTGTTGCCGTCGAAGCCATGAGCTTTATCGCCCCGGTCAGGGTCGGCGACGTGTTCTGCGTCTATGCCTGGATCGACAGGATCGGGACGACCTCGATCAAGGTCGGAATGGAAGCCTGGACCAAATCCCGCGACTTGCCCTTGCGCACCAAGGTAACAGAGGGCCATTTCATCTACGTCGCGCTCACCGACGATGGCCAGAAGCGTGTGATCGACAAAACCGCAATCGCCTGACCCTAAAGCGCCGCAAGACGCTCGAGGTTGTCGACCCGATCGCGCTCTGCGAGCGGCAGTGCCAGCAGCCGCTCTATCATCTCGCGTGACAGCGGCTTCTTCATCGCCGTGAACACCAGGGCAAAATGCTCGCCTAGCGAAATCCTGTCCCCCGCGAACGGGATCAGCTCAACCGCCTGTCCCGCCTCGATATGCCCCTCTGCGATCACCCGCAGATAGGCCCCGGGCCGACCCGCATCGCGGAACTTCTTGACGAAACCCGGGTCGCCCATTCGCTTGGCGAAGGTTGCACACGGGATGCGCGACGCTGTGACCTCAAGCACGACCTCCCCAATCGCCAGCCGGTCCCCGATGCACAGATTTGCGCTTTCGACACCCGATACCGTCAGGTTTTCTCCAAACATCCCCGGTCCGGTCTCAAAACCGCGCGCCGACCAGAACGCATAATCCTCGCGCGAATAAAGATAGAGCGCTTGCCCCGGGCCGCCATGATGCCTTGTATCCACCACCGCGTCACCTTCCGCCCCCAGTCGGTGCACCCTCACCGGCCCCACCATGGGCCGCTTGCAGATTCCGGTGGTCTTGTCCGGCTTGTCCCGGTCGAGAACGACGGGCTGGCCGACATTGACGCTTTCAAGGAGCATTTGAGGCATGACGCTTTCCATGCAGCCCCGTTCATTGGGGGTTCAAGGTGGGATCTATAGTCTCTGTAACCGAGCGTCCCCCTGCGGTAAACCGCGCAGCGGAAAGGACAAATGGAACCAAAGGGGCAGTTTGCAGATTTTTGCCACCAAGCCCTAAATCTCTCGAAGGGAGAGCCACATGAACTTCAGGAAAATTGCGGCCGCCGCGATCATTGCGGTAACGGGTGTGCTGGCGACGGTGACCGGCGCTCAGGCCTATCAGGCGTTTGCCACCACAGCCCTCAACGTGCGCACCGGTCCGGGAACCAATTATCCGGTCATCGCCGCCCTCTCGACCAATCAGGTTGTCGAGGTTTCCGGCTGTAACAATTCCAATACCTGGTGCCAGGTCACCGCCACCAACATTCGTGGCTGGGCCTCGGCACGGTATCTTCGCCCGATCAATGACGGTCGCCCCTCGCCTGCGCCCGCACCGACCCCCTCGCCCAACCAGCCCGATATCGGATTTTCGATCAACACGCCCAATTTCAACCTGAGCATCGGCAGTAATCGGCCCGGCACGCCTGCTCCTTCGGGCCGCGTATGCTTTTATGAAGAATACGATTATGCCGGCCGCAGCTTCTGTGCCGCCGACAACGACAACGAGCGCTTCCTGGGTAATTTCTGGAACGATCGCATTCGTTCGGCCCGCGTCGAAGGCAATGTCAGCGCCACGGTTTGCACCAGTTCCAACTTCAATGGCCGCTGTGCGGTTATCGACCGCTCAGTACGCAATCTCGGCATGCTCTCGGACGACATCTCGTCCTACTATCTGAGCGGCCGCTGACCGCAACTGCCGCCGCGCAATCCTGGCCCGCCCGGCGCTCCGGGCGGGTTTTTTGCAGCCGATCCAATCGGCATTTGAAGGGCGTTGCCCAAAAGCCACGGTTCCCGGCCAATTGACGCAGGGAGCGCTTTGCCCATTTTTTGACCGATTCGGCCCTCGTTCTCGTCACAACTTCGTGTAGAACCCTGTCCCGTCGCCAAACAATACGGGTCAGGACCCTCATGAAATTCATCAAGCCTGCAGTGCTGGTTGCAGCACTCACTCTTGGAGCTTTCCCCCTCGCCACCTCAGCCATCAACGCACAGGACACGATTTCCATCGTACAAACCCTGTCAGGCACCGCATCATGGTATGGCGGCAAGTTCCACGGCAGAAAAACCGCCAACGGCGAAACCTACAACCAGAATGCGTTGACCGCTGCCCACCGCTATCTGCCCTTCGGCACCGAAGTGGTCGTCACCA
Source organism: Pelagibacterium flavum (assembly GCF_025854335.1). NCBI lineage: Bacteria > Pseudomonadati > Pseudomonadota > Alphaproteobacteria > Hyphomicrobiales > Devosiaceae > Pelagibacterium > Pelagibacterium flavum. Next base: position 1,257,287 of record NZ_CP107716.1, on the reverse strand, counting down.
ACAGCAACAATGGCGAGAGCGTTGTCGTCCGGATCAATGATCGCGGCCCCTTCACTGGTGGGCGCATCATCGATCTCTCCCGCGAAGCGGCCAGCCAGATCGGCATGATCAACTCGGGCACCGCACGGGTGACCGTCGAAGTCATCGGCTGATCGTTCAGCCTCTAAGGCCTATTCCCACAGGGCGTTCCGTATTACCGGAGCGCCCTGTTTTTTATGGTCTTTTCAGATTGTGACCGCCGGTTCTCCACAGCGCGCCGCAGACCGAAACCAAAAATTTACCGACAATTTGAGTTTTCTCCAAAGCGGTCCGTTAACCGCGCATAGTCTGGGTGTCGCAAGGCACTTCCTGAGGTGTCCCTGCGGCCGCGGCAGAAATGCCGCCGGCGTTGTGCGGGATGTTTGGCGACATGCGCACACGCCGGTTTGGGGGCTGTATCGAAGATGGTGTCTGCGCGCGAAACGCGCTCCGGCACTACGGCTTACGTCCTTGGCCGGGCAGCCAACCCGGTCGCCTTGAGAGTTGTCCATGTCCTACAAACTGACGACGCAAAAACTGGTATCGATGTCCGTGGCCGCGCTGACCGGTGCAACGCTGTGTGCCCTGTTCACCGTGGTCCTGTTCGTCACCGGCGCTTTGGCGGCATAAAAAAGGGGGCCAGTTCCCGGCCCCTTTTATCGTTTCTTACTCGGCCTTTTCAGCCGCTGCGGCCAGCTGTGCCACATAGTCCTCAAGTCCCCAGCGCAGGGAAAGCGCCGAAGGTGGTGAGACAGCGGCCACCTGTTCGATCCCCACGATGGACGCATAGGCACCCGCCTGTGTCTGGGGCAGGCGCGCGATATACGGCTCGGAGAAGAACGCATCGGAATCCGCCTGGTTCTCGTAATAGGAAACCAGGATATCGGAGACCAGTTGGTCGGCATTTTCATAGCTGACCGAGAAATAGAAATTCTCGTCGTCCCCGCCCAACGCGTCCAGGCTCGGCGCATAGACCAGCCCAAGATCGGTCAGGAACTTCACGCGCGAGTCGAGCCCCGCATAAATCGCCAGCGAACCGTCGTAATCGTTGAGCCCGATAAATGTCGTGCCTTCCAGCCCGTCATGCTGCGCGACGGTACCGGCCACGAACTGCTCGGTTTCGGCCACCAGCGTCTCGGCCTCCTCGGCAAGTCCCAGTGCCCGCCCCACCGCGCGGGTCACCTCCTGCCATGGCGCGCTCCAGGCGGCGCCCTGATAGGCGATTGTCGGCGCGATCTGGCTTAGCCGCTCGTATTGTTCCTCCGTGATCCCCGAATAAACGGCGATGATGACATCGGGATCGGCGGCAAGGATCTGCTCATAGGGAGGCTCGTTGCCCTCGGCCAGAATGGCCGGAAGCTCGCCGCCCATTGCCTCGAGCGCCTCTTCCGTCCAGGGGTGAATGCCGTTGTCGCCACCGCCATAGGAAATGAACGGAATGGCCACGGGCTTGACGCCCAGCGACAAGACCGCATCGGTGTTGCCCCAAGCCCAAGTCGCGACACGCTCAGGCTGCGTTTCAATCGTGGTCTGTCCATAGACATGCTCGATGGTAACCGGAAAGTCTTGCGCCAGCGCCGGCCCCGCCAGCATACCGGAGATGGCTGCGATCAATGCTGCCCTGATCCCAATCGTCATCGCAAAACTCCTTTTGACTGCGACGGCTATAACATGATTTCAGAACTCATATTTAGAAAGCCGATCCCGCGCAAGCCACCCAAAACAAAAGCCCGCGCAGAATACTGCGCGGGCTTTTCGATCCTGTAACGGCGGATGTGGTCTTAGAACTCCGACCAGTCATCCTTCAGCGCGGCATTGCCCTGTGTCAGATATGAGCGCGCCGCCTTGGCCACTTCCGGCTTGCGCGTTTGGGGCGCGGCCGGTTCGCCGGCAATGGCCGTGTTCTTGTCGATGGTAAAGATCGCCACCACCCGGTCGAGCTCGGAAGCCTGCGCCTCGGTCTGCTCGATCGCGGCGTTGGTTTCCTCGACCAGCGCGGCGTTGTGCTGGGTCATCTCGTCCATCTGCTGCACGGCGGTGCGCACTTCGCCAATCGCCGTGGTCTGCTCGCGATTGGCCTCGGAAATCCCCTGCATCAGTTCGGAATTTTCCCGAACCGCGGCCAGGATATCGCTCAGCTTGGAGGCAGCCTCTGCCACCAGTTTCGACCCGCCGTCGACCTCATTGGACGACTGCTCGATCAGCGCCTTGACCTCGGACGAGGCCGAAGCCGCGGACTGCGCCAGGCGCCGCACTTCCACAGCCACCACGGCAAAGCCCTTACCCGCATCCCCGGCCCGTGCCGCTTCCACCGAAGCGTTCAGCGCCAAAAGGTTGGTTTGGAAAGCGATATCGTCGATCATGCCGATGATGTTGGAAATCTTGCCTGAAGACGTCGTGATGCGTTCCATCGCGGTCGTTGCCTTGACCATCACCTCCCCGCCGGCATTGGCCAGTTCGGCTGCGGCCTGGCTCTTGCCATAGGCGATCTCGGCCTTGTCGGCATTGCCCTTGACCGTGGAGGTCATTTGCTCGATGGCCGCCGAGGTTTCCTCGATCGCCGCGGCCTGACGCGTCGTGCGTTCCGACAGATCGTTGGCCCCGGCCAGAATTTCGCCGGTGGCCGTCTTGAGGCCGCGCGAGGTGGTCTTGAGCTGTGCAACGATCTCGGTCAGCTTTTCCGCCACCGAATTGGTATCATCACGCAATGCCGCAAAGGCGCCCTGGTACTGGCCCTCCATGCGCTGGGTCAGATCGGTGCGTGCCAGAGCCGAGAGCACATGCCCGGCTTCGCCCAGTCCGGCATTGACCGTATCGAGCATGGAGTTGAAATTCGCCGCCACCCGGTCGATGTCCTCATCGCCGAAGGTTTCGGTGATCCGCGTTGTGAAATTGCCCGCAACACAGGCCTCGATCACCGCGTCGAACGCTGTCTGGAACCGGTCCATCATTTCGGCCCGCTCCGCAGCGGTCTTGGCGTTGAGCAACCGCTCGGCCTCGGCCGCTTCCATGGCCTGCCCGTTGGAGCGGAACACCTGCAGCGCCTTGGCCATCTGGCCCAATTCGTGCTCGCGCTCGCTTCCCGAGATATCGGTGTTGAAGTCGCCATCGGCCAGCCGCCGCATCATTGTCGTCATGCCCGAAATCGCGCCCGACAGCCAGCGGCCCATCGCAAACGCGCAAACCGCTCCGATCAGCAGCGCCGCAACGATCTCGGCGATCAGGATCGTCATGTAATAGTTTTGCTCACCGTCGATCCGGGCGCCCAGCGCATTCTGCTGATCGGTGATCTGATCGGACAGATCGTCGTACAGCGACTGCATCTGCGGACCCAGTTCATCAAGCGTACGTGATGCGGCCACCTGTGCCGTGACATTCATCGCCTGCTGCCCGGCAATCATCTCCTTGGCAGCGGTCAGATATTGCTGGGCAAGCACTTCAACTTCGCCAATCGTGGCCAGGGCCTCAGGATCGCTGGCAAAGTGGGCAAGACCATCGGCGTCGTTGGTTGCGACGTCCTCGATCATGAGCACCAGTGCTTCGGCAGTTTCTTCGGACGGGTTGAGCCGGAATTCGTAATTGAGCCGCCGCGCTGCTTCGAGGTCGCGGACGTAATCGTTGATTTCCTGGGTCTTGGCGGCACTCTTTTGGTATCCGTCGAGGAGGCCATTCATCGCCTGCACGCCGAACTGGCCGGCCAGACCGACAAGAAGCAGACACACCATGAGAACGCCAAAGGCGCCATAAACCCTGAATTTAACACTGAGTTTCGAAAACATTCTGTCTTTCAATCCGTAATTCGAGCCCGAGAGCCCTTCCGCCCTTTCTGGACGGGAGGCCGACATTGCGCGGGAGGATTGAACGCCAGGGACAAAGCCGCCGGCCATGTGCGCAATCCGCCCACAGCTCCGGCCGATGCCGTCCCCTGCCACAGTCGGAGCGCGTCGAGACCCTATGCAGAAATGCTTAAAATTTTCAGCACCTCCCGCCCCCGCGGTGTCTTTTTCCGCCATCATTGTTCCTGCCGGCTTTCCCCCCAGACTTTCACCCCGCCCCGATTTACACGGCGCTCTCGCTTGCCTAAAGATTGCATGCAAACTCGCATTCAGGATCGCCTGTGAAAAAGCAGACAGCCACCGATCGTATCCGCTCCGCCCTCGCCGATGCCATCGTGCGCGGTGAGATGGGACCCGGCGTCGTTCTTGACGAGGCATCGCTGGCCGAACGGTTTTCGGTTTCCCGAACCCCTGTGCGCGAAGCCATACGCCAGCTCGAAGCGATCGGTTTCGCAGAGGCCAGACCCCATCGCGGCGCCGTCGTTCCCAATTTCACGCCCGAGCGGCTCACCGAAATGTTTGGGGTAATGGCCGAACTTGAAGCCCTGTGCGCCCGATCCGCAGCAGAACGCGCCACGCCATCAGATCTCGAGGCGCTCGACCGTGTCCACGCCGATTGCGCCGATGCCGCAAGGCTCGGCGATATCGATGCCTATTACCAGACCAATCTCCTCTTTCACGAGACGGTTTATGCGGTCGGCGGCAACAGTTTCCTCGCCGAGGTGACCATCGGCGTGCGCAATCGTGTCGCTCCGTTCCGCAAAGCGCAGTTCCGCTCCCTCGGGCGCCTGCTCAAATCGGTCGAAGAACACCAGCGGGTGGTCGACGCCATCGTCGCCCGCAACCCTGATGCCACGGCCGACGCGATGCGCGATCACATGCTTGTGGTGCGCGCCTCGGTCGGCGAGGTCTCGCCAACGCTGAAGTCTTGAAATCAGGCGTCCTGCGCCGCGGCGAGACTGGCCAGGTAGCTGCGCCATCCACCGAACGCAGTGATATCGAGCGCGCCGTCCAGGGCCAGCGGTTCGGCAATGAAGCCCTTGACCTCTGTCCCATCATCGAGCCGCGCCACACCGATCCCCATGGGCGCGGGGATCGCCGCAACGAACGATCCGAAGGCCGAGACCTCCAGGCGCCATACTTCCACAACGATGGCGCTTCCCTCGCCATCGTGCACCCGTAGCAGCCCTGGCTTGGGCGGAGTGGTGCCGGGCAATGCGAAAAGCTTGTAGCAAGGCGCGGTCTGACACTCGCGCAGGAAAACCGCGCCGCGCTCGGTCAACTCGTGATTGAGCGGCATACCACGCAGATGCGCGCCGACAACGGCCAGATCGACGGTGTGGGAACTGTTGGGGATCATGGGAACCAATATGAGAGGAGTGCGGAGCCGGGAGGCATTGCCCCCCGGAAATGATGTCAGGGCAGTTCGAGCCCATCCCACGCAGCTTCAACGATGTCGTCGGTCAGAACCTCCGACAGATCGACCGGTCCAGCCAACGCCTTCTGTTCGCCCTCGCCCAGTTGTAAATATTCCATGTAGATTTCCCACGCCTCGGGAACGAACTCGCCATGCAGTTCGACGGCCTCGGGCGCTGTGTAATAGGTCTGAACGAGTGCCCAGAACTCCGCGGCGACCGGGTTGTCGCCGAGCGAAGCTGAAGCATACTCGGTCTTGAGCAGCTCGAACGCCTCGTCTGGATTGGTCATCCCGTATGACCAGCCCTTGAGCGTCGCCCGAACGAATTTGGCGAGCAGCTCGGGATCGGCTTCATAGGTTTCCAGCCGCACGGCCAGCGCATCGCCTGGAAACTGGGCAATGACGTCGGGGGTGATCGAGCGAATGGCGAGACCTTGTGCGGGAAGCAAAAGCAGATCACGCTTGGCGCCGGCATAGGCCTGGATGCGCCCTTCTTCAAAGGAGCGCACCGTCGTGGGATCGCCTTCCCCTGCAACCACCAGCCGCACGTCCGATCCTTCGACCAGTCCCGACGAGACGATCGAGGCCCGCGTCATCGGCACTTCACCGCCGGCCAGATCGGACAGCCCGATCGTCAGCCCGGCCATGTCCGCCATCGATTGCACCTCGCTCTCTTCGGGCACAACGATATCGAACGTGTCGGGATAATAGACCTGCATGATCGCCTTGAGCGGGAACCCGCGCTGGACGGTCTGCATCGTTGCAGCCGAGGAAAAGATTCCCCAGTCCACATTGCCGGCAGCCAACTGCCGCGCAGCGTCTGAGGACCCCTTTGAATAGTTGAGCGTAACGTCCAGGCCCTCGTCTTCATAATAACCCATTTCCTGGGCCATGAAGATCGGGAACATCTGGGCGGTCGGACCGCCCTGCGCCGTAACCCCGTTAAAGGGCGTAAGGTCCTGCCCGAAGGCAGCCCCGGCGGTAAGCAGCGCCAAAAGGCTCGTCGAAAGGGCCGCGGCTCCCGCCTTGGCGAGGATATTTGCACCAGTCATTTCTTTGTTCTCCATTTGAAATGTCCCTCCGCGCCGGACTATCCCGGGGGGATGTCCGATCTCGTTCGAAGTCTTGTAAAAAGGGGCCGGCAGCTACACCTGCTGCCAGAATACGATGCGGCTCTCGAGCCACTCGATGAACTGATAGACAGCCAGCGTGAACACCGAGAGCAGGATGATGAGCGAGAAGACGCCAGCGATATCGAGCTGGAAATTCATGGCGTAGATGAGATATCCGATCCCCGCCGACGCGCCCACAAACTCGCCGACGATCACCCCGAGCACCGCCAGCGTCCAGCACAGCTTGACCCCGGCCATCATGATCGGCAGTGCGTTGGGCAGCAGCAGGTAGCGAAAGGTTTTCCAGCGGCCCGCCGTCAGCGACTTCATAAGCCGCACAGCATTGGGATCGACCGAGGCCAGCCCGGTCAGCGTGTTGAGAAACATCGGAAAAAAGCTCATCACCGCCGCAATGGCGATCTTTGAGGCCTGATCGAACCCGAACCATGTGATGAAGATCGGCGCCAGAACGATCTTGGGCGGGGCCTGCAGCGCCACCAGGTAGGGATAGATGGTGGCCCGAACGAAGGGGAACATGGCAACCCCGACTCCGAACAGCACGCCACTGCTCAATCCCCAGAAAAACCCCCAGGCAATTTCGGAAAGCGTGACCAGCACGTTCGGCCAGAAATAGCCCGCGCTCATTACCCGCCCGGTCGCCCAGAACGTATCGACTGGCGAGGGAATGATCAGCGCATGCACGATCCCGGCTTCCGTGACGAACGCCCAGAGAGCGAGGACAAAGAGCCCGAAGCCCGCCGCCATCAGCCTGTTGTTGAGCACGGTGCGCCGAGCCTTGGCCCGTTCGCGTGCCACGAAGGCTTCGGTCGCGCTTGCATCGTCTGCATGTATCGGTGTCTGCTCAGTGATCATGGCTTGCCCGGCAGATGTCATCGTCTCTCTCCTTTCCGTGCTGAGGCTCAATGATCCACACCGAGCATGCGGCGGATCTCGAAAACATGGTCGGAATAGCGCTGGTCGCGCATCATCTCGGTCCTCCGCGGTCGCGGCAGGTCCACCTCGACGACGCCCTCGAGTCGCCCCGGTCGCGGTGTCATGACGAAAATCCGGTCCGACAGAAACACCGCCTCGCCGATGTTGTGGGTGACGAAAATCACGGTCTTACCGGTCTTCTCCCAGACCTTGAGCAGTTCGAGATTCATCGTCTCTCGGGTAAATTCGTCCAGCGCGCCGAACGGCTCGTCCATCAGCAACACACGCGGATCGTGCGCCAGCAGCCGGGCCAGCGCTACGCGCTGCCGCATGCCGCCAGAAAGCTCCTTGGGATAGCGTTCCCCGAACCCGTTCAATCCCACAAGGTCCAGCAGTTCGTCGCACCGCTCGGCCTGCTGTTTCCGATCCAGATTGAGGATGACGCCGGGCAGTTCCACGTTCTGGCGCACTGTCCGCCATGGAAACAGCACCGAGGTCTGAAACATCATGCCGATATCGGCCCGGGGCTGATCGAGCCGCTGTCCCGCCAGGATCAGGTCGCCGTCAGAACGCTCCTCGAGCCCTCCCAGAATGGAAAGCAACGTCGATTTCCCGCACCCGCTCGGGCCGACCAGCGAAATGAACTCACCTTCCTCGATGGAAAAGGAAACCCCGTCGAGCGCAACCAGCGGCCCCGTCGCCGTTGCATAGATCTTGGTCAGATCCGTCCCCGCGATCAGTCCATCCATCATGCTTTTCACCTCAATCAGTTTGCATGCAAAATTGGATGCAATCATCATGCCAAAGCAGAGCCTGTTGATTTTATTGAATGTTTTTCGGGGAGAACTTCTGGCGCAATGCGATCTGCGCCGAAAATGCGCAGCCTGCGCCCATAATTTAGGCGCTTTGTTTCCCGCTTCCGAAAGCCTGAACCGCTCGTTCAGTCCCTGTTCAGCCGGAAAATGGCCTTATCGCCTCACCGCACACGAAGCCGTCATCGGATGAAACCAAATCCGGTTCTGCCCCGTTTAATGCGGTACAGAGGCATAAAACACTGGAGGCTGAAAATGGCCCGCACCCTTATTCAGATGAGCATCGGAACCGCCGCCGGCGCCGTCATGGTCACCATGATGGTTACGGTTATGGCCTTCACCGGCGCCTTCGCCTGACCGGCAAGTCATTCATTTCAATCCCATGCACCAAGGCCCTTGCCGACCCTCCCCGGCGAGGGCTTTTTCGTGGTCGGGCCTCCGCACTGCACGTCTCTGTCGGCATTCACGAACCGGTCGGGCAAATTGTCCCCTGAAGGCAGGGAACATCTTGCAACATGTTACAAATCGTCCTTGAATACACGGGCGAGTGATTTGCCCGATTTTCTTCAAGACCGATTCCCGCGTCTCCTTCGGGCGTTTTTTGATGTCTGGATACTGAAGTGACCACCCTCACGGCTGGCCGGGAGCGTTCGCGTGGCGACGCCAGGGCCCATGTTGCCGCCGCCCATTCGGGCAAAGATCGCAGCCCCCTGTTGCGGATTGCCCTTCTATCCCTCCGTCACCACTGGCAGGTGGCCATCGCCGTGGTTGCGACCATCGTCGCCGCCCTGCTCCAGCTTGCCATTCCACGGCTGCTTGGACAGGCCATCGATCAGGCCCAGAACATTCTTTCCGTCACCGGAGCAGAGGCCGAACAGGCCCTTTGGGTCAGCGCCATCACCCTGCTCGTCGTCTCCATCCTGCGCGGGCTGTTCACCCTGCTCCAGAACTATTTCGCGGAATCGGTGGGCCACCACGTTGGCTACGAACTGCGGCTGGCCTTTTACGACAAGGTCCAGCGCCTGCCTTACGCCTATCACGACAAGGTTCATTCGGGCGATCTCATCACCATCGGCCTGCTCGATCTCGACGGCATCCGCATGTTCTTTTCGACCGGCCTGATCCGCGTCGTCCTGCTCACCATCCTGATCGGCGTCGGCGCCTGGATGCTGATTTCGACCGATATCGTGCTCGGCCTTCTGGCGCTCAGCTTCGTGCCCTTCGTCGCCTGGCGCTCCTCGGTCGCCCAGTTGACCCTGCGCAAGACCTGGCTGACCCTGCAGGAAAAGCTCTCGGTTCTCACCCGCATCATGGAAGAAAACCTCGGCGGCATCCGCGTCGTTCGCGCGTTTTCCGGCCAGAAGCACGAACTCAAAAAGTTCGACACCGCCTCCGACGATGCTCTCGGCCTTGCCCACCAGCGCACCAACATCCGGGTGAAAAACACCTCGATGATGACCTTTTCCTTTTTCGCCGCCATGGGGCTGGTGCTCTGGGTGGGCGGCAACAAGGTCATCGCCGGCGAAATCAGCGTCGGCACCCTGGCGAGCTTTCTCACCTTCATGACCATCCTGCAGATGCCCGTGCGCCAGCTCGGCCTGATGGTCAATTCCTTTGCCCGCGCCTCGACCTGCGGCAATCGCTTCTTTGCCTTCATCGATGCCCCCGTCGCGATCAGGGACAAACCCGGCGCCACCGATCTCACCGTCACCGACGGCACGCTCAGCTTTGACCATGTCGGCTTTACATATGACGGCGCCGCCCATCCGACCCTCAAGGACGTCAGCTTTGTCGCCCGCAAGGGCCAGACCATCGGCATCGTCGGCGCCCCCGGCAGCGGCAAATCCACGCTCGCGCACCTGATCGCCCGCTTCTATGACGTGTCCGAAGGCAGCATAAAGATCGATGGCCAGGACGTCCGCGACGTGACGCTGAAATCCCTGCGCACCAGCGTCGCCGTGGTGCAGCAGGATACGTTCCTGTTCACCACCACGATCGAAAACAACATCGCCTACGGCAACCCCTGGGCCAAGGAAACCCGCATCGAAAAGGCTGCCGAAAGCGCCCAGCTCCACAATTACATCATGGGCCTGCCCGCCGATTACGACACGGTCGTCGGCGAACGCGGCGTCTCGCTCTCGGGCGGCCAGCGCCAGCGCCTTTCCATCGCCCGCAGCTTGGTCCTCAAGCCCGCCGTGATGGTGTTCGACGATTCCACCGCCGCCATCGATGCCGGCACCGAACACCGCATTCGCTCGGCCATCCGCCGCTTTGCCAAGGACCGCATCACCATCATCATAGCCCACCGCCTCTCCTCGCTCATGGACGCCGATACCATCTTCTTCCTCGAGGACGGCGCCATCGCCGAACGCGGCACCCATGACGAACTGCTCGCCCTGGGCGGCCGCTACCGCGCCCTCTACGACCTCCAGACCCGGCCCACCGAAGACATCGAACAACAAGAGGCCGGACAATGACCGCGACCGATCTCGACGACGAACACGACGCCGCCACCTTCCCCGGCCAGCGCCCGCCGCGCGCTACCGTGGGCAGCGCCCATATCGAGGAGGAAGTGTTCGGCAAGGCCTATGACCCGCGCACCATCCGGCGCATCTGGGCCTTCGTTCACCCCTATCGCCACCGCATCTATCTCTCGGTCGGCGCCGTGCTTTTGTTCACCGCCACCCAGCTCGCCATCCCGCTCATCATTGGTTTTGCCATCGACTCGGGCATGACCGAAGGCGGCGACACCACGAACCTGCTCTGGGCCATCCTCGCCTTCGCCGCAGTAATTTCCCTCAACTTTGCCGCCTCCTGGGTGCAGGAAAAACAGGTCGGCAACGTCGCCGAAAACGTGCTGTTCGACATGCGCCGCGCCATGTTCGCGCGCCTGCAGATCGTTGCGCTGAGCTTCATGGACAAGACCGAAGTCGGGCGCCTGATGAGCCGGCTGCAGGGCGACGTCAATTCCATGCAGGAATTCCTCGAAACCTCGATCGTCTCCATCGGCGATCTGGTCCTGCTGTGCGGCATTGTCGTTGTGCTTTTGAGCCTCGATTGGGGTCTGGGGCTTCTGACCCTTGCCACCATGCCCGCCCTGTTCATCGTCCGCATCTTCTGGCTGCCGCCGGCCAAACGCGCCTTCTGGGCTGCCCATGAGACCAACTCGGCCACCAATGGCGCCATGGCCGAAGGCATTAACGGGGTGCGCACCATCCAGAATCTCGACCGCCAGAAGGTCAATTTCGACCTCTATGACGACAAGGCCTGGTCGAACCTGAAAACCCAATTGACCGGCTCGCGCTACGCCCAGGTCATGGTGCCCATCGTCGACAGCTTGACCGGCATCGCCATGGCCACGGTCATCGTGGTCGGCGGTTCGCTGGTCCTCAACGGCTCCATGCAGGTCGGCATCATCGTAGCCTTCCTGTTCTACATCCAGCGCTTCTTCGATCCCATCCGCTCGCTGACCATGCAATATTCCATCATGCAGCGCGCCATGACCTCGGGCCGCCGCATCACCGAAGTGCTCGACGTCCCCGTCTCCATCGCCGACAAGCCCGACGCGACAACCCTCACCCGCGACATGGACGGCTCGGTCGATTTCGACAACGTCGTCTTCGGCTACGATCCCAAACGCCCGGTCCTCAAACACGTCTCCTTCCACGTCAATCCCGGTGAAACCGTCGCCCTTGTCGGCCCCACCGGCTCGGGCAAGACCAGCGCCATGGCCCTCGTCCATCGCTTTTACGAAGTCCAGTCCGGCGCCGTCCGCGTCGGCGGCCATGACGTGCGCGACGTGACCCAGGAAAGCCTGGGCGAACAGGTCGCCATGGTGCTCCAGGAACCGTTCCTGTTCACCGGCACGGTGTTTGAAAACATCCGCTACAACAAGGCCTCCGCCACAATCGATGACGTCATCGCGGCTTCAAAGGCCGTCGGTGCCCACGAGTTCATCACCCGCCTGCCCGATGGCTACGATACTGTCCTCGAACAGCGCGGCTCCAACTTCTCGCTCGGCCAGCGCCAATTGCTCAGCTTCGCCCGCGCCCTTGTCGCCGACGCAAAGATCCTCGTCCTCGACGAGGCCACCGCCAATATCGACAGCTACACAGAACGTCAGATTCAAAAGGCGCTGGAAACCCTGCTCGAAGGCCGCACCGGCCTCGTCATCGCCCACCGCCTCGCCACCATCCGCGGCGCCGACCGCATCATCGTGCTGCAGAACGGCGAGTTGATCGAACAGGGCAACCACGATCAGCTCATGGCCAAAAACGGCCTCTACGCCCGCCTCTACACCATGAACTACTCAAGCTTCGACGACATCCCCGACGACATCGTCAACGCCGCCACGGCGGGCGACGGAACGACGTGAGGGCGGGCCTCAAGTCCTTCAATGCTTGAAGACATTTTCTCGATGCCACGACAGGAATGCAGGGTGCGGTCGATCCCGCAGTTCGGCCGGTCCAATCAGCCGCCCGGACTTGTTAATCAGGCTTTCCAGTCCCTGACGGTCATTGACCTGACGCGAAATAACGATCTCCAGATCATCCGCCAGCGCAATGAGTCCCCGATCGAACATCCAATGGACTGTGCCCGAAAGCGGTAGGCCATTGTTTATTATGTCGGGTCCGTTGGCCTCAACCGGCCGAATATGCGCGGCCTCCACTTCGGCCCGCCCCCCGCCATTGATGAGCTTGAGGCCCGTAATTCCACAACGCGAGTCGTATGCGTTCAGGACAACTCGCCGAAACACGCTGTCACGCAGAATGCGGGACGTAAGCACACGCACCCGCTCTCTTTCGACTTCAAACGGCGCTTGCTCTTCCGCCAAACCAGGCGGAACAGAGGCAATTGCATCACTTCGCGGAAGCAGATCGTCCTGCCCAACGAGGCCCAGATCGATGATCCGGTTGAAATCTGCAGGCGCAAGCGATCGCACTGCCGCTTGCGCCCTGCCCGATATCCGCCCGACGGCGTTGAGAAGGCCAGCCTCGACCACCTCATTGTCAAGAACGAACGGAACTGGGCGCGCAAAGGGCAGATAGCTTCCTGGCTCGATCAAAGCCAAAAACATGTCGGACCGTGTTGGATCGAGGGTAACGTCGGCAACCTTTGCCACGGCAAAATAGCCGCGTGAATTTTTCACTTTGGTTGGCTCGTAATAAACGATCCAGTCTCCAACACAGGATTTCACGCGGGAATAATACTGATGTGGAAACTGGTATTGCGTGGCAGGGCTGTCGTCATAGATCGAGTCTGCGCGATGAATAAAAACGCCAAAACCCAAATTCACTCTCCCCTATCGCATCATTCGACAATGTCCCACCATCACCTGGCTGTCCACCCAGCCTAAGCCACCGCCTGCTCCGACCGCGCCAGCGCCCGCTCCAGCGCTTCGATGCATGCCGGGTCATGCGATGCTCCCGCCCCTTCCCACAATATCCCCATCGCCTTGGAAACCGGCATCGCCGCGCGATAGGGCCGGTCCGCCGTCAGCGCGTCGAATACGTCCGCGGTCGAAATGATCCGCGTGTCGAGGTCGAGTTCGTCGGCCGTCTTGCCGTTGGGATAGCCCTTGCCGTCCAGCCGCTCGTGATGCGCGCCCGCCACCACGGCAAGATCGGAAAACGCGCCGATGCGCGATAAAATGTCTTCGGACAGCCGGGCGTGGTCGCGCATGGCAACCCATTCGTCATCATTGAGCTTGCCGGGCTTGTCGAGCACGCTGTTGGATACGCCCAGCTTGCCGATATCGTGCAGCAGCGCGGCGCGTTTGAGCCAGCGCCGCCGCGCCCGTGTGTATCCCATCTCCTCGGCGATCAGGTCGGAAAACACCGCCACCCGTTCGCTGTGGCCGGAGGTGAACGGGCTCTTGGCGTCGATCACCCGCGCAAAAGCCTGCGCGATATCGTCGAGATACCCCTCATCGGCCCGCTGAACCTCCTGCCCCGGTTCGAGGTCGAGCACCACCTGCTCGATGTCTTCTCGCCCCAGCATTGCCCAGAACGTCTCGTCGGCGGCCACGTCGCAAAAGGCGAAAACCACCGCTGGGTCGAACCACGTCCCCGAGCGCGAGGTGATTTCGGTCATCGCGGCCTCCGGCCCCCCGGACATGAAGAACACGTCCACCACCTGCGCCAGAAGCGCGATACGCGAAAACAGCGAAATATCCGCGCCGGCCTTGCCAACCGGCTTGCCAGCGCCATTCCACTGCTCATCGAGATCAAGGATGGCCTGCGCCACATTTTCGGAAAACCGCATCTGGCGGGCAATCTCCGCCCCGCGCTGGCACCGCGTTTCGATCAGATCGGTGACGATCTCACCGCCATTGCGCATGATGTTGACCACCGAGCGGAACCGCTCGGCCAGCCCCGCCTCGGCCCCGGTGTGCGACAGGACGAACCGCAGCACCTGCGGCAGGCTGCCGTCGAGATGCTTGAAGTCGCGCTTGAAGGTCAGATCGTCGGCCAGATATAATTCACAGATACGCGCCGCATTGGACGAACACCCCAGATCCTTGAGCAGCAGCGCATAATAGAGATCGCGCAGCGCCGCCTCGTCCATGCCCATGGACCGGCCCACCTGCACCCCGATCCAGCAACAGCGCATGCAGTGACCGGGCGGTTGCCCCTCGGTCATGTCGAGCGCCCGGCTCAGTGCCCCCAACACCTCGGCCAACCGTATAGATCCACTCATTTCGCGCCCTACCCATCGGGAATTTTCCCGATGGTAGGCCACAGGACCCAAAGCTGGGTTAACGCGGGCCGAACCAGGTCTCCAGCGCGTCAGCACCGGAAGCTCACACGCCCGGTCAAAATCGGCCCTCACCGCCCGCTCCCGATCCGCCGGTGACCCGGCAGAAAATCCCCCTCACCCGAGCGCCCCGAACACCGCGCGGATTCGCGCCGTATGCCTTAGCGCCTCCGGCGCCAGCAGCCAGATGTCGACCGAGAAGGCGATTTCATCGACGATGCGCGTCAGGCCGCCATACCCATCCGCTACAGTGCTGGGAAGCAGACCGGTTCCCATGCCCGCCGCCACGGCGCGCAGCATGATCAAAGGTGTCGATACGCTCATCACCGGCTGCACATCGGGCAAGGTCTGTTTCAGCCAACGTCCAGCCGGCCCGCCGCACTCGCGGCCACTGTAGTCGATCCACGCCATGGTGCCGACCTCGCCTTGCGCCGCCCCGTTGCGGCAGTAGGGATAGAAATCGAACCGGCCCACCTTGCGCCCGAACAAAAACTCGTCCGGCCGGTTGGTCAGCCTCAGCGCCATTTCGGCCTCGCGCCGGGATAGGCTGCGCAGTTCGGTTCCCGTTTCAATGGTAAGCTCGATTCCGGGATAGGCCGCCCGAAACGCAGCGATCCTGTCCATGTAGTGCCAGGCGAGAATATCGACCGTCGTCAGCCGCACCGCTCCGGTCAGCCGCTGGTCCTCACCCTTGATGCCGCTTTCGAGTTCCGCCATCTCCACTGCGATCCGCCCGGCACTTTCTAGCACCCGTTCCCCCGCCGCCGTCGGCACCATCTGCCCGGCGCGCGTATCGAACAGCCGCGTCTGGTAATAGGCTTCGAGCTGCCGCAGCCGCCGCGCCACCGTCGTGTGCGCCATGCCCAACATGCGTGCCGCCGCCGAAAAGCTGCCGCCCGCGGCCACGGCCTTCACCAACACAAAATCGGAAGTGTTCACATTTGCATCCCTGTGCAATTTCGCACAATTGAGTTCAACAATTGCGCGTTGTCTGTACACGAACGAACAGCAATCTTCCAGCTTTCCTTCACCAGCCGGACCCCGACATGCTCCTTCCCTTCGCCATTCTCACTGCTGGCGCGCTTGTGTTTTTCTCGGCCGCCATCCAGCATCTCAATACGGTCACCGCCAATGGCATCGCCTTCGCCTTTACCGACCGCAGCACGCCGCTTTCGCGTGAAGGCTTTGCCGGACGCGCTGCGCGGACGCTCCAGAACAATCTTGAATCCGCTGCCATGTTCGTCCCGCCAGCCATTCTGCTGTTCAGCAATGGCTCCGAACCCCCGCTCGCCACAACGGCCGCCGGCGCCTACATCGCCACCCGCATCTCCTTCACGCTCGCTTACTGGACCGGTCGCAACCGCCTGCGCTCTTTCTTCTGGGGTTTGGGCATGGCCTCGATTGCAGTAACCGCTGCCCTCTCGGCGCAATCCATACTGACATGAGCATCAGCAAGGTCTGCTCACAGTCCATTCCATTGGCGGCATAAGCGGCGGTCAAAAGAGCGCCGACACCGCCTCCCATTACCACACCGTCCGCACCGCCCGACAATGCTCGCAAGAGCCAATTGCACCGGACACGGAAATCGATATGGTTATGGCGCATATCATTTAGCCGGATGACAGGGAGGCCCGATGACGCAGCTTGAAGACGTTTTGCTCACCCTTGCGGCCTTCCCCCAACCCGGATGGGAGGAGTCCGAAACGGCCCAGGTGCTCGAACCCTTCAGCCAGTTCGTGAGCGAGGTGATCGCTCCGGCGGCGGGCGAATGCGACAGGGAAGGCGCCCGTTTCACCGACGGCCGCGTTCATCTTCCATCTTCGATGGTCGCGGCCTATCGCTCCTACGTCGATCTTGGCTGGAACCAGCTTCACCTGTCCCAAGCCGCTGGCGGCTTTGGCGCACCCGACGCCGTTTCCCTCATGGCCACCCAATTGCTGGCGGCGGCCAACGCTTCCTTCCAGATGCTCACCGGATTGGTGCGCGGCGGCGCCGATGCGCTGGTTCACCTCGCCCCCGAGCTTGCCCCCCGCTATCTGCCCCTGCTGACCGATGGCTCGGCCCTTGTCACCATGGCTCTCACCGAGCCCGGCGCCGGAACCGATCTGGGCGCCATCCGCACCCGCGCCGAAAAGCAACCGGACGGCACCTGGCGGATTTCGGGCGAAAAGATCTTCATCTCTGGCGGCGATCAGGACATGAGCGAAACGATCCTGCATTTCGTCCTCGCGCGCACCCACGATACGCCGGGCACACGCGGCCTTTCCCTCTTCCTCTGCCCGGCCCGGCGCGACGACGGAACCGCTAACGCCCTAGCCGTCACCCGCATCGAGGAGAAGATGGGGCTCCACGCCTCTCCCACCTGCCAGATGCGGTTCGACGGTGCCGAGGCCTACCTGCTCGGCGAAGCCGGAAAGGGGCTGGCCGGCATGTTCATCATGATGAATCACGCCCGCCTCGATGTCGCCGCCCAGGGCGTGGCCGCGGCCTCCGCCGCCCATGAAAAGGCCCTCGCCTACGCCCGCACCCGAATGCAGGGCCGCACCGCCTCGGGCGCTCCGGCCAGCCTGCTCGACCTCCCCGATATCCGCCGCATGCTGTTGACCATGGACAGTCTCGCCCTTGGCGGTCGCGCCATGGTGGCCCACACCGCCGGCCTGCTCACGTCAAATCCGCGCCTCGCGACCTTCCTCACACCAATCGTCAAGACCTTCTGCACCGATATGGGCTCCCGCGCCGCCGATCTGGGCATTCAGGTGCTCGGCGGCTACGGCTACCTTGCCGAATACGACATTGAGCGCATCTGGCGCGACAGCCGCGTCGCCCGCCTCTATGAAGGCGCCAATGGCGCCCTCGCCGCAGCCTTCGTCAAACGCGAATTGGCCGACCCGCCGGCGCGCGCCGCCTTCGTCGACGCCATCGCCACGCTGGCTCGGGAGACGCCATTCGAAGCCGGAATCGGAACCGGCCTTGCCCAATGGGCCGATTGCGCCCAGGCACTGGCCGCCCATCCCCGCGCCCCGCAGGCGGCCGAGCCCGTGGCTCATTTCACCGGCCTGCTCCACCACGCCGCAGCCCTGGCGCACCTTGCCGCCCGTCACCCCGACCACCCCCGCCTTGCCGCTCCGGCCCGCTTCGCCCTCCGATCGCTCTCCGCCGAGATCGACCACGCCGCCGCCCGCCTGCGGCAAATGCTCGAAGAGGATCTGCCCGCGCTGTCGTGAACCGAAAACACGTCCTCCTGACACATCCTGTCAGCAGGAACCGTTCACACTCCGTTCCGTTGGTGCTAAGAGTGCAGTCAGAAAAAGTTGCAGACTTTTTCGGTTCGACTGCGCGACCCCAATCTATTGATTCAGTCCACCTGCGGCCCGATATGGTGCTCCATGACCTCCGATAAAAAATCCCCGTCCGCCGGTCGCCCCGGTAAAGCCGACTTTTCCATCGACGATTTCATCAAGGAAATCGAAAAGGCCGAGGACGCTCAGGCCTCAAAGCCGCTTTACGCCGAGCGCATGCGCAACAAGCGCGCGCTGGACCGCGCGGACCAAAAAGCAGCCGCCGAAGCCCAGGAAACCGAGCGCCTCGCCGGCAAGGGCAAGGACAACGCGAAAGCCAACGCCCGCAAGGCCAGTGCCGCCAAGGGCAAACGCAGTGAAGCCACGGGCATGTCGCTCAAGGCCCCAAAATCCAAGGCCAACTCCGTCGAGCGCCCCACCAATCTCGATGGCTTCGCCGAAGCCCCGCAGGCCGGTTTCCACGCGCCCACCGATGTGACCAATTCCTCGGCCGGCGTTTCGGCCACCGTCGCCGCGCTCGAAAAGATCATCGCCGAGGGCCGCAAGGAGGTCGAGGGCACCAATGCCTGGCGGCCCCACCGCCCGGCTGCGCTCAAAAAGGACAAGGGCGGCATCCCCTTCCGCCTGCAGACCGATTACGTCCCCGCCGGCGACCAGCCCACCGCGATCGCCGAACTCATCGACGGCATCACCAATGGCGAGACCGATCAGGTCCTGCTCGGCGTCACCGGCTCGGGCAAGACGTTTACCGCCGCCCAGGTGATCGCCCAGACCGGACGCCCGGCCCTCATCCTCGCGCCCAACAAGACCCTGGCCGCCCAGCTCTATGGCGAGTTCAAGAACTTCTTCCCCGACAACGCGGTCGAATACTTCGTTTCCTATTACGACTACTACCAGCCCGAGGCCTACGTCCCGCGCACCGATACCTATATCGAAAAGGAATCCACCATCAACGAGCAGATCGACCGGATGCGCCACTCGGCCACCCGCGCGATCCTCGAGCGCGACGACGTCATCATCGTCGCCTCGGTCTCCTGCATCTACGGCATCGGCTCGGTGGAAGACTACACCACCATGACCATCTGGCTCGAAAAGGGCCAGAAGATCGACCAGCGCGCGTTACTCAACGAACTCGTCGCCCTGCAATACAAGCGCGGCGACATCGGCTTCGTGCGCGGCACCTTCCGGGTGCGCGGCGACACCATCGAAGTGTTCCCAGCCCACTATGACGACGCCGCCTGGCGCATCACCCTGTTCGGCGACGAAATCGAATCCATCGCCGAATTCGATCCCCTGACCGGCAAGAAATCGGCCGAATTGACCGCCGTGCGCGTCTTCGCCAATTCCCACCACGTCACCACCCGCACCACGATGAATGCGGCCATCAAGGAGATCAAGCGCGAGCTCAACGCCCGCCTGCAGGAGCTCAACGGCATGGGCCGGTTCCTCGAGGCCCAGCGCCTCGAACAGCGCACCCTGTTCGATCTCGAAATGATGGAGGCCACCGGCTCCTGCGCGGGGATCGAGAACTATTCGCGCTACTTCTCGGGCCGCAAGCCCGGCGAGCCGCCCCCCACGCTGTTCGAATATCTCCCCGACAACGCCCTGGTCTTCGTCGACGAATCCCACGTCACCATCGGCCAGCTCGGCGCCATGTATCGCGGCGATCTGCGCCGCAAGGCCACCCTCGCCGAATACGGCTTCCGCCTCCCCTCCTGCATGGACAACCGCCCCCTGCGGTTTGAGGAATGGAACGCCATGCGCCCGCAGACGGTCTATGTCTCGGCCACCCCCGGCGCGTGGGAGCTCGAACAGACCGGCGGCGTGTTTGCCGAACAGGTCATCCGCCCCACCGGCCTGATCGACCCTGTCGTCGAAACCCGCCCCGCCACCACTCAGGTGGACGACGTTGTCGATGAAATCCGCAAGACCACCGAAAAGGGCTACCGCACCCTGCTCACCGTCCTCACCAAGAAGATGGCCGAGGATCTCACCGAATACCTGCACGAGCAGGGCATTCGCGTGCGCTACATGCATTCGGACATCGACACCATCGAGCGCATCGAGATCATCCGCGATCTGCGCCTCGGCAATTTCGACGTGCTGGTCGGCATCAACCTCTTGCGCGAAGGCCTCGACATCCCCGAATGCGGCCTCGTCGCCATCCTCGATGCCGACAAGGAAGGCTTCCTGCGCTCGGAAACCTCACTCATCCAGACCATCGGCCGCGCCGCGCGCAACGTCGATGGCAAGGTGATCCTCTACGCCGACCGCGAAACCGGCTCCATGGAACGCGCGCTCGCCGAAACCAACCGCCGCCGCGAAAAACAGCTCGCCTACAACGCCGAACACGGCATCACCCCGCAATCGGTCAAGGCCCGCATCAACGATATCGTGGATTCCGTCTACGAACGCGACCACGTCTCGGTCAAAATCCGCCCGGGCAAGGACGGCAAGGACACGGTTCCGGTGGGCGCCAATCTCGCCGCTGTCATCAAGGACCTCGAACACCAGATGCGCGAAGCCGCCACCAATCTGGAATTCGAAAAAGCCGCCAAGCTCCGCGATGAAATCAAGAAGCTGCGGCAGATGGAGTTGGATACCCTCGAAGGCCCCGGCGGCTGATCCCGGCGCCCGCTCCCGTCATTTACGGCGAACCTCCGCCTCTCCCCACCCCCATCGCTGTCCCGTGCTCCGACACGGGACCCAGCAGCCTCCCCAAGCCCCTGTCGCCAGCGGCACCGCACATGGACCCCGGCTTTCACCGGGGAAGCGAAGGAGCGTACCCGCCCCTCTTGCACTCCCCGCGCCCCCGCCCCAAACTCAACTCCGCTTTGGGGGAAAACACGCGATGTACGAACAACGCCAGTACTACGTCTACATCCTCGCCAAGCACCAGAACGGCGCCCTCTACACCGGCATGACCAACGACCTCGCCCGCCGCATCCACGACCACCGCTCAAAAGCCGTCCCCGGCCACACCCGCAAATACGATATTGCCCGTCTGGTCTGGTACGAAACCCACCCCACCCTCGACAGCGCCTACCTCCGCGAAAAGCGCATCAAGGCGTGGAAGCGCGCCTGGAAAATCCAGTTGATCGAAACCGCCAACCCCACCTGGCGCGACCTCACCGAAACCCTGATCTAGCCCCGCTCAAAATCATCGCCCACGCCGCGCCAACCCCGCCATCGCTGTCCCGTGCCCGACACGGGACCCAGCAGCCTCCCAAAACCCCCGTCGCCCGCGGCATCCGCTCATGGACCCCGGCTTTCGCCGGGGAAGCGAAGGCGATTGTATCGACCCTCTCGTCCCCCACCATCGCTGTCCCGTGCTCGACACGGGACCCAGCGGCTTCTCCCAGCCGCTCTAGCCAATGGCATCCGCACATACACCTTGGTTTTCACTAGGGTCGAGACTCGTTCATAGCCAGTATGCGACTGCCGCTGCGAGCATGACGGCAGATAGATAGTTTCGGGCAAGCTTGTCGTATCGGGTGGCAACGCGGCGGAAATCCTTGAGCCGGCAGAACATGGCCTCGACACGCCAGCGGTCTTTGTAGCGTTTCTCGTCGTATTTGATTTTGCGCTTCCGGTTCTTGCGGCCAGGGATGACCGGGATTGTCTTCTGGTTGCGCAGAGTGGAACGAAGGCGGTTGGCATCATAGCCGCGGTCAGCAATAACTCTCTTCATGCCCATCGTGTGGGCGATGAGCAGATCGGCCCCCTTCATGTCCGAGGCATTGCCGGGCGTCAGGATGAGGCGGATCGGTCTGCCGATAACGTCGACGAGCGCATGGATCTTGGTGGTCCGGCCACCACGCGAGATGCCAATGGCATTGGTTCGCGCCCCCCTTTTCCCCCGCCTGCACAGCGATGGGCTTTGATATAGCTGCTGTCGATCTGGGCGGTTTCCGCAATCCAGCCTTGTTCGGTCAGAGCCGCGAGAATGCGTGCCCATACGCCGCGGCGACTCCAGCGGTTCCAGCGATTGTAGACTGTTGTCGAGGGGCCATACTCGGCAGGGCAATCAGCCCAGCGTCCGCCGCACTTGAGCATATGAACGATCCCCGAAATTACCCGCCGGTCATCCACTCGACGTGCTCCAGGCTGGTTCTTGGGGAGATGTGGCTCAATGGCCGCCCAAGCTGCATCACTCAACCAAAATAGTCTGCTCATCGATACCTCCGAACTCATCTAAAGCCAGAGAATCTGATTTGCAGCGTCTATTCAACAAACTGATTGGGTATGGACCCTAGGTTTGTACTTCACCACATACTTAGGCTGGTTTTTCTCAAGGCTTTCAAGAAATCCAACTTCGGTGAAAAGTAACTCAGCAAGCCGCCGGCGGGTTCGCACCTTGTACAGGGCGCTATCGACAATCCGATGGCCAGGCCTCATCAGGCAGCATCCGCCTTAGACTTGTTTTCGATGAATTTTAGGATGTCTATCACCTTAGAAGCAATAGTTGTTCGCACCTTTTCACCACTCTTGGCAGCGTCTATTTGCTCTGAGAAAAACATTAGCGATGACACTGGAATGCCAAACTCGGATGAATACCTTTGGAGCACCTCCAAGCTAGGCGCCTTCGATCCATTTTCGAGTTCAGAAATATAAGACTTAGATACTCCGATCTTTTCGGCAACCTCAAACTGTTTGAGATCGTGAAAAACTCGAATAAGCCGTAATGCTTCCTGCAGCATGTTCTCTTTCCTTTCATAGAATTTGGGTTGGCGGTTTATCCCCCAGTGCAGAAGCACTCAAAGATAAAGCGAATAAGCCGATAGAGCGCGTATGCTGCCCTGATAATCGTCGTCAGGACCTTGGGGTTGCGCATCCGTTGCCAGATGCACCATCGCGTCCACCGCCGCCGTTGCTGTTGGTCTTCAGAAACACTCATGGTGTTCTCCTTCTGTTTGCCTAGAGGGGAAGTCCTCTAGGGTCGTCTCAAACAGAGGTCGGAAACAGCAACTTCACCTTCATTCTAGCCGCGATCAGTCGTTGATCGCGGCTGCTTCGCCCGTGTCGGTCCCCGTCCCACCGGGGCCTCTTGGGGGAAGTGATAGAGGGTCACCCCTCCACGGTCGGGATAATAGAGCCCGACCTTCAGATAACGACGTTCTTCCGTTAGACGGAGAATACATATAGCGAGCAAAATTTGTTTTTTCAAGATTAAAGTTCGCTCTTAGCGATTTTAATTCCTGGTCCTTTATCCCCGCCGCCCGCACCTCCCCTATCCTCTCCTGTCACCCTCCGCCCCGCCGGAGCCAGACCTGACACGGAGACCAGCCCATGCCCCGCCGCAAGACATCCACACCCGCCCCCGAAGCCTTTGCCGCGTTGATGGCGCGGCTGACGGCGGTTCAGGGCGCCATGGCCGCGCAGGGCAGGTCGCGCCCCACCCTTGAAGCGCCTGACGAGACCGCCCGTCTGGTCCGGGCCCTGTTGACCGATCTGCGGCGCTTTGCGACCGGCCTCGGCCACAAGCGCGCCGTCCCTTCCCTGCCGAACGGGACGGTCAGGTTTTCAACCATTCTGCTGGTTCTGGGCGAAGCCGCTGCCCGCTTTGAAACCCTCGGGCTCGAACACGACTTCCCCCAGTCCGATCCCCGCAGCCTCAAGGGCCGGCTCGATGCCGCCAACGGCGATATGGCCGCCATGCTCGTCGCCACCGTGGCCAATATGAGCCGGCGGCGCGCCGGGCGATCGCCCACCGAACCGCCGCAGCAACCGGCCGCCTGGACAAAGCCATGGATCACGTCGGCCCGGTGATAAAACTTATCCCCGCGCATCCCGCCCGCATTAGGCTCCTCGTCATGGGCTTGCATCGGGCGCGGATGCATACGAGCTTTCGGCAAGCCTGGTCCGGGTTCCTCGCGGGTCGCTGCGGGGAAGGCCCAAACGTCACAAGCGCCGGACGGCGTGAACCGGCCGCCTGATCTCTTTTGAGGCTGGCGCGATTTTGCTAACGCCGTCGTACTCCCGAAAGGGAGAGGGGATTGACCCTAGCCTTCTGAAGGGCGACTAAGCCAAAAACCCCGGTCATGAACGGCGAAGCTGGCTTCGCTTACTATCACAATCGGAAGAAGCTTGCTTCGCCGTTCATCGCCCACACCATCCCCCGAGGCCCATGGCCGTCGGCCGCTGCCGCGCGTGCTGAAGACGACCCCCGCCTCTCCCTCCCCCAACCGTCATCCTCGGGCTTGACCCGGGGATCCGCGGGGCGGGGGAGCCGCTGAAGGAGTTATCGAGGATGGCATTGCGGGTTTCACTGCTTCCGTCAGCGTGGCGGCGTTGCAGATCCTCGGGTCAAGCCCGAGGATGACGCGCGGGAGCAAGAGGACACCGTCAGGCAACTTTCAAGCACTCTCCATCGTTCTCCCCCGAACACGAAAAGGAGTTTGCTCATGTCCCACCACACCGAACAGGCCGATCAGCTTTCCCCCGCCGAGACCGAAGACAAGATCTGGAAGCTCGCCGACGACATAAAGATCTGCATGCTCACCACCTGGAGCGGGTCCGAGCAGCATTCCCGCCCGCTCACCGCGCATGTGGATCGTGACGCGCACGCGCTCTATTTCCTCGTCGACGAGGCTGGCCACAAGAACGAGGAGATCGAGAAATACCCCGAAGTGTCCTGCGCCTTCGTGGACAAGGGCTCCAACAATTACGTGGTGATCGCGGGCGAAGCGAAAATCACCAATGACCGCGCCAGGATCGCCGAAATCTTCTCCAGTTTCGCAAAGGCCTGGTGGGACGACGAAAACGACCCCGCCATCCGGCTCCTCACGGTCTCCCCCTCGCGCGGCGAGCTCTGGGACGGCCCCGGCAGCGCCGTCGCCAAGGCCAAACTGGCTCTTGCCGCTGCCACCGGCGGCGATATCGACATGGGCGAAACCGGGAAAACCAGTATGTAATGGACGAGTCGCCCAAGCGAGCTACGCTCGCGGGCTGGGGCCAACATTTTGGCCGCCCCGTCGGAGCGGTGCGCGCCGTGAGACATATGAAACTCAAGCTAAACACCCCATTCAGCAACGGTTCAGCCAGACTGCGCTTTAGTGTCATCAAGGCAGACGAGAACTCTGCCAGCAACACACGATGGGAGAAGCGTCATGGCTCTCGGAAAAACAGCAATAAAGGGCGGCATCGCCGCTCTTATGGTCGCGATGATGACCGCAGGCGCGTTTGCCTGGGAAGCCTACGCGACAAGCCCGCTCAACGTGCGCTCGGGTCCGGGCACGCAGTTCAACGTGGTCACCACCCTCCAGCGCCACCAGGTCGTCGACGTGCAATACTGCCGCTCGGGCTGGTGCTTTCTCGATACGGGCCGCTATGGCCGCACCGGCTGGGCAAGCCAGAACTATCTGCGCGAAGTCGGAAACTGGCAGCCGCCGCGGCCAAACCCGCCCTCCTGGCAGCCCCCGCGCCCGCATCCGCCCAGCTGGAACCCCTACCCGCCGCGCCCGCCGCATTGGGGCTATCCGCGGCCCCCGCACTGGAACCCGGGCCCTCCCCCGCGTCCCCACAGCCAGGTGTGCTTTAACGGCCCCAACGGCTACTTCTGCATCGGCAACTGACCGAACAGACAAGGCCGGAGCGTTCTGCTCCGGCCTTGTTGATTTTTCCCCGCTCAAATCCGATATGCTAGGCTTCTAGTCGTCGTATCGCGGACCTATCCGATGAAATCCTACGTCAAGCTCGCTTCCGGTCTCATGCTGTCCGGTATCGGTGCCGTCGCCCTTGAACGGGCCATCGCCGGCGGAATGGCCAGCGGCAATATCCACCTCCCCGCCGGAACCGGCGGTCTGGTATCCGTCCTGGCGCTGACGCCCCTGGCCCTCATCGCCGCCGGCGTTCTGGTCTATATCGGAGGCGCGGTGCTGGGGTTGAAGTAAACCTAAGTGGTCCGCAGCCGTTCGGCATCCAATCCGCGCGCGGCCAGCCGCGATCTAAGGCTGCGGCGCATGAAAACGGTAACGCCGTAGAGCGCCGCCCCGCCCACTGCCAGCGCCAGAACGAACGCCCGCATCCCGCCCGCTTCGATGCCGAACCCCAGCGCCACGAAAAACACCGCCATCCCGCCAATGGTCGCCAGATAAAACCGCCTGTCGCTCTCGGCCCGCACCTCGCGCCCCGCGCTCAGCACAGCCTCCCGCCGCTCGATGTCACTCATCGCCGAAAGTGGCTCGGGCAGCCCCTCGCGCTCGAGACTGGCCAGATACGCCTCGGCCCGCTCGCTGATCCGCGTTTCGACCCGCTGCGCATTCCACTTCGCCAGCATCAGGTTGCCGATAATGGTAATCGCCGCCAGTCCCAGCGCCGCATAGAGCACGATAGCCAAACCGCTTGCCTCCGCATTGGTGTTGCAGTCTCAACATGGCCATTGCACAAGGTTCCCGCAAGTTCTCCTCGTCAGATCATCTTATGCTAGGCTTGTTCACTCTGGGGTCAGGAACGATCCCGTATCATGGTAGGTCATCCTAGGAGCCAGTCCATGAAACTATCCCGCTGGGGCATCGCCTTCATTCAGCTCGGAGCCTTGCTCCTCGCCATCGGCCTTTTGCCTCTGGGCGTCATGGCAACGCTGTTCCCCGGCGCATCCGCCCTCGTTCCGGTCCTGCTCAGCCTCTCGGTCGCCCCGCTCGGCGGCCTGTGCCTGCTCGCCGGTCTGGTGATGTGGGGGATCGGCACACTGAGGCGATAGCGAAGCGCAAGACAAAGGCCCGGACGATGCCGCCCGGGCCGGAGAGACAGGGCGCGCCCGGCTCTATTTGGCTGTTGCTTTCTTCACAGCAGCAGCGACGGCGGTCAGTATGCCTCCGCCAACAAGGCCGGTAACCCCCTGGCTGACAAGCGCACCGGCGTCCATGCCGGTGCCCGCGCCGCCCAGAAGTCCAGCCAGGCCGGGCACGAGGCCGGCCAGCCACGTACCGCCCACACCGCCGATAGCTCCGGCGATGGTGTTGCCCGTCGTGCCAAGGCTGAGATTCTTGGCCGCCGCGCCCAGACCGTTGCCACCAACGGCACCGGCCACGAGTTGGATAACGATAGAAATGATTGCTTCCATAGTGTCCCCACTTGCAAACGAGGTGCTAAAATGCACCTCCCCACACCGCCCAGCCTACGCTCTTTCCCGATTCGGGGTAAGCTGCGGGAAAACCGGAGCAAGAACCATTGCGTTGCCACTCCGTTCTGCCTATCTCGGATCAGCACGATCCTGCTGATCGGCACGACAATTCGCACTCGAAACGGAAATCGACTTTATGCCGCAAGCAGCGCTGATAACCGGAGCCGCCGACAGGATCGGGGCAGCCATCGCGGCCCGCCTGGCGGCTGAAGGCTATGCGGTCGTCATCCATTATCGCTCTTCCGGCGCGAAGGCCGAGGACCTCGCCGATGCAATTGGCGCCGATGGCGGACTGGCCGGCGTGCTGCAGGGAGATCTGGCCAGGCGCGAAGACCGCATGGGCCTGATCGCCAAGGCGGCCGAGTTGTTCGGTCCTTTGACGGTGCTGGTCAACAACGCGTCGGTGTTCGAACCCGACAGTGCAGATACCGTCTATGAGGATCTATGGGATCTGCACATGGCCGTCCATGCCGAAGCGCCCGTCTTCCTAGCCCGCGATTTCGCAGCCCAACTCCCCGCGGGTGAAAAGGGCAATATCGTCAACATCATCGACGAGCGCGTGCTGTCGCTCTCTCCGGACTATTTCTCTTACACCCTCTCAAAATCGGTACTCTGGACCGCCACCCGCACCCTCGCCCAATCACTCGCCCCCCGCATCCGCGTCAACGCCATCGGCCCCGGCCCCACATTGGCCAATTCCCGCCAGTCGGAGAGCGAGTTTGAAGCGTCCCGCCAGCGCCTGCCTCTCCAGACCGGCGCCGATCCCGAGGAGATTGCCGAGGGAGTGGTTTCTATCCTCAGCCTGCCATCGATGACCGGCCAGATGATCGCGCTCGACGGCGGCGAACATCTCGAATGGAGCGCGCGCAACGCGCCGACCCCTCGCCAGCAATGACAGACGAAACCCTCACCGGCCCCGACATCATCAAGCGCTTCGTCAAAACCCTGCCCACAGGCGCAGGCGTTTACCGCATGATCGATGAGAAGGGCGACGTCATCTATGTGGGCAAGGCGCGCAATCTCAAATCACGCGTCACCAACTACACGAGCTATGAGGGCAATTCGGTCCGCATCAACCGCATGATCGCCGCGACCCGGTCGATGGAGTTCGTGCGCACCGAGACCGAAGCGGCAGCGCTCCTGCTCGAAGCCAACATGATAAAGCGCCTGCGCCCGCGCTTTAACGTGCTGCTGCGCGATGACAAGACGTTTCCCTATATCCTGATCGCCACCGAGCACGAGGCGCCCGAACTCACCAAGCACCGCGGCTCCCGCCGCCGCAAGGGCGACTATTTCGGGCCCTTCGCCTCTGCGGTCGCTGTCAGCCGCACCATCACCGCGCTGCAAAAGGCGTTCCTGTTGCGCAATTGCTCGGACAGCTTTTATGCTGGGCGCACCCGCCCCTGCCTCCAGCACCAGATCAAGCGTTGCGCCGCCCCCTGCACCGGTGTCATTTCAATCCCGGACTACAACGAACTTGTCGCCGAAGCTCGCGCCTTTCTCTCTGGCAAGACCAAGGCCGTGCAGGATCATTTGCAAAAAGAGATGAACGCGGCGGCCGAGGCGCTCGATTTCGAGCGTGCCGCTATGCTGCGCGACCGCCTTGGCGCCCTGGCCCTCATTCAGGGCTCCACCGGGACCGGCGCCCAATCGATCCCCGAGGCCGACGTCTTCGCCATCCACAACGAGGCGGGCAATTTCTGTGTGCAGGTGTTCTTTTACCGCGCGCACCAGAACTGGGGCAATTACGCCTTCTATCCGCGCGCCGACGATGACAGCACGAACGCCGAAGTGCTCGAAGCCTTCATCGCGCAGTTTTATGAGAACCGCACTCCGCCAAGGCTCGTCCTGCTCTCGGAAGATCTCGTCGAACCCGAACTGTTGCGCGAGGCGCTGTCCACCCGCGCCGACCGTGCCGTCCGGATCGAAACACCGCGCCGTGGCGAGAAGCGCACTCTGGTCGAAAACGCCCTGACCAACGCCCGCGAAGCGCTGGGCCGCCACCTTTCGGATTCGGCCAGTCAGCGCAAGCTGCTCGAAGCCATGGCCGATACTTTCGGTCTCGACGAAACCCCGCGCCGCATCGAGGTTTACGACAACTCCCACATCCAGGGCACCAACGCAGTGGGCGGAATGGTCGTAGCAGGTATGGAAGGGCTGTCGAAAAAGCACTACCGCACCTTCAACATAAAATCGAAAGACCTCACGCCCGGGGACGATTTCGGCATGATGCGCGAGGTGCTTACGCGCCGGTTCACCCGGCTGGCCAATGAAAGCGAGCCCGAAGCAGAAGACGACGCCACCGGCATGCCCGACTGGCCCGACGTGCTCCTGATCGATGGCGGCGCCGGCCAGACCAATGCCGTCAAGGCCGTGCTGGCCGAAATGAATCTGCCGCGCGACGTTACCGTTATTGGCATCGCCAAGGGCGAGGAACGCAATGCCGGCCGCGAAACCTTCTATATGGAGGGCAAGGAGCCCTTCATGCTGCCGGCTCGCGATCCGGTTCTCTACTATGTCCAGCGTCTGCGCGATGAGGCGCATCGTTTCGCCATCGGCACCCATCGCGCCCGACGCAAAAAGGAAATGGTCAAGAACCCGCTCGACGAGATCGGCGGCATCGGCCCCACCCGCAAACGGGCATTGCTCCAGCATTTCGGCTCCGCCAAAGCGGTTTCCCGAGCCTCGGTTGCCGATATCGCCGCCCTGCCTGGCATCTCGACCGCCATGGCGCAATTGATCTACGATCACTTCAACCAGAGATGACCAAGGCCTGAGGATACCAAATGAGCGACACCAAATTCGACATGGCCCGATTGCCGAACCTCTTGACCTACGGTCGCATCGTCGCAATCCCGGTTATCATGCTGTTTCTGCTGGCCGATAACGGTCCGCTGCGCTGGCTCGCCTTGCTGCTCTATATCGCGGCCGCGGTCACCGACTTCTTCGATGGCTATTTCGCGCGCAAATACGGATCGGTCTCCCCAATCGGTCGCATGCTCGACCCCATCGCCGACAAACTGCTCGTTGGCGCCCTGCTGCTGGTCTTCTGCTTTGACGGCAGTTTCGGCGTCTGGGATCTCATCCCGGCCACGATCATTCTGCTGCGCGAAATCTTCGTTTCCGGCCTGCGCGAATTCATGGGCACCGAAAAAATTACGGTGCCAGTCTCCAAACTCGCCAAATACAAAACGACGGTTCAACTCGTTGCGTTGGGTATCATTGTCGCCGAGCCACTTATCCCCGGCATGCGCGAATTGAGCGATATTCTGCTCTGGCTCGCGGCAATCCTTACAGCCATCACCGGTTGGCAGTATTGGTCCGGCGTTTCGGCACACATGGCGCACAGCGAGGACGATCCGATATGAAGATTCTCTATTTCGCCTGGCTGCGCGAGCGGCTTGGCCGAGATAGCGATGAAGTGGTCCCACCCAATTCCGTCGCCACCATAGCCGATCTCATAGAGTGGCTGGCAAGCCGCGACGAAGGCTTTGCCTTGGCAACCGCAAACCGCAAGCTTATCCGGGCCGCCATCGACGACGAACTCGTCGAACACGAAACGCCGCTCCAGGACGCGAAAACCGTCGCGCTCTTCCCACCGATGACAGGCGGATGAGATGAGCGTCACCCTCCAGTCCGAGCCCTTCGATCCTGGCGCACTCTTCAATGCCTTCCTTGGGGCAAATAAGAGCGCCGGAGCTGCTGTCACCTTTACGGGACTGGTGCGCTCCACGCCTGACGATCCTATCGTGTCGATGACGCTCGAACACTACCCTGAACTCGCGCAACGCCAGCTCGAAGCCCTGCGCGCAGAAGCGATCGAACGCTTCGCACTCCTTGATGCCCAAATCATTCACCGCTTCGGCAAGCTCCATCCCGGCGAACCCATCGTGCAGGTGATGGCTCTCGCCCCTCACCGGCAGGCGGCCTTTGACGGTGCCAATTTCATCATGGATACCCTCAAGACCACGGCGCCCTTCTGGAAAAAGGAAGAGGGGCCGGCTGGAACGCGATGGGTAGAGGCAAAGGACAGCGACGACAAAGCCACCGCGCGCTGGTCATGAAAAAAGCCGGAGATTTCTCCCCGGCTCTCAAATCTCTGCGATAGTGCAGCTTTTTTATTCCGCAGCCGCCTGCTTGGGCTGCACTTCGCTCATATAGGCCTCCACCAGCGTCCGGCATGCATCGGCAGGCGTGAACTTGTATTCGCCCACTTCTGAAACCGGGGTCACTTCGGCGGCGGTCCCCGTCAGGAAGCACTCGTCGAATTCTGCCAGTTCTTCCGGCTTGATGTGGCGCTCGGTCACGGTATAGCCATTGGCCTTGGCCAGCCCGATCAGCGTGCGGCGCGTGATGCCATCGAGGAAACAGTCCGGCAGCGGGGTGGTGATTTCCTTGCCTTTGACGAAGAATACGTTCGCCCCGGTCGCTTCGGCCACATAGCCGCGATAGTCGAGCATCAGCGCGTCGGCATAGCCCTTGTCCATCGCTGCGTGTTTAGACAGCGTGCAGATCATGTAAAGACCCGCAGCCTTTGCCTTGCACGGAATCGTCTCCGGAGAGGGCCGTTTCCAGTCGGCCCAGCAAAGACGGATACCCTTGAGTCGTTCTTCGGTGGAAAAATAGCTCGGCCACACCCAGGCGGCGATTGCCAGATGCACCTTGTTGTCGCGGGCCGGAACCGAAAGCGTTTCCGATCCGCGCCAGGCGACGGGGCGCATATAGGCATCGACAAGGTCGTTCTTGGCCAGCACCTGACGGCAGGCCTCGTCGATCTCCTCGGCCGAATATGGAATTGTGAAATCGAGCGTCTTGCCCGAAAAGATCAGCCGCTCGGTATGCTCGCGCAGCTTGAACACCTCTCCGCCGTAAGCGCGCTGCCCCTCAAAGACGCTGCTGGCATAGTGCAGACCGTGAGTCAGCACATGGAGCTTGGCATCCTTCCAGGGCACCATCTCTCCATTGTACCAGATCCAACCGTCTCGCTGATCCATTGGCACGGTGGCCATTTTAATCTCCCGATTATGCGTTTGTTTCCTTTGGGCCATTCGGCCACGATCTGTGCCCTATAATGCAGTATTCTCTCACCACTTGGCAAACCAAAGCGGCTCTGTGATAAGTCACTAGACGGCAAAGATATTGGTAGGACGATGCCAGCGCATTCGATAAATGTCAATAAGGCTGACATAAATTCAGCCATCTACGATTTTCCCGAGATGCCGATCGATATCATGGGACTGTTCTTCTTTGCCTATCGGGACTTCGTTCGCGATGCCGATGCGCTCCTTGAGATGCAGGGATTTGGCCGCGCGCATCACCGCGTTATCTACTTTGTAAACCTGCGTCCGGGCATGACGGTGGCCGATCTGCTCGATATCCTGCGCATCACCAAGCAAAGCCTGGCGCGCGTCCTGCGCCAGCTGATTGACAGCGGATACGTCGCCCAACGGCACGGCGAGACCGACCGCCGCCAGCGCCTGCTGTTTCCCACCGAGAAGGGCCGCGACTTTTTCGAGGTTTTGAGCGCCACCCAGGCCCGCCGTATCGAGGCGGCCTTTGCAGCGCTGCCCGAGGACACGCGAGAATGCGTTCGCCACTTCTTTGCTGAAATGACCGAGCGGGGCGACCAGCAATTGCTGCGCACCCTGCGCCTTATCGAACCGATGTCATAGGACGCCATCAATTGGATATCGTCAGCACGGTCTTTCTTGCCCTGATTCAGGGCATTACCGAATTTTTGCCCATCAGTTCCTCGGCCCATCTTATTCTGGGTCGCTGGCTGCTCGGCCTTCTGGGCATCGCCTCTTCGACCATGACTCCCGCCGAGGAACTGGCACTCGATATAGCGCTCCACGTCGGCTCACTCGGTGCCGTAATCGTCTATTTCCGGCGTGACGTCGGCATGCTGTTCATGGGGCTCATCGATGGTCTTACCGGCAGAATGGGCCCGCGCTTTCGCACCCTTCTTGTCGTGATAGCCGCCTCACTCCCCATCGTGCTCGTCGCCTTCCTCGCCAAGGATCTGGTGACAGATGCGGGCCGCAACATAACGATCATCGCCTGGACCACCATCATCTTCGGCGTACTGCTCTGGTTGGCCGATCGTCGCCCCGAACAAAGCGGCACGCTCGAGACCCTTTCGCTGCGTGACGCCATGATTGTGGGATTGGCTCAGTGCATCGCCATAATTCCCGG
The DNA here is from genome assembly GCF_025854335.1 of Pelagibacterium flavum. Taxonomy (NCBI): domain Bacteria; kingdom Pseudomonadati; phylum Pseudomonadota; class Alphaproteobacteria; order Hyphomicrobiales; family Devosiaceae; genus Pelagibacterium; species Pelagibacterium flavum. The sequence continues at coordinate 1,223,785 of NZ_CP107716.1, read as the reverse complement.
CGTCTCGCGCTCTGGCATCTGCATGACGGCCGGACGTTTCGTGGGCATGGATCGGCCTCTTTCGGCGCGCCTCGCCATGCTTCTTTCGATCTCCACGATCCTGGGGGCCGGCTTGCTTGCTGGTTACGATCTCTATGAGGCCGGCAATGCCCAGGTGACCTCGGACGCGCTGTTTGGTGGCGTCCTTGCCTTTTTTGCTGCACTGGCCAGCATCGCATTGTTGATGAACTGGCTGCAGCGCCAGTCTTACACGCCCTTCGTGATCTATCGGCTGGTGCTAGGCCTGCTCCTTCTGGGGCTCATCTATGCGGGCATCGCGTAAGTCCTCGACCTCGGGGGGCACTGCAAGACCCGCGCCGCCTTCATCATCGGACTGGTCGAGATCGTGGACCCATTCGCGCCACATCGAGACGAACAGCGCCATCAGGACGGGGCCGATGAACAGCCCCACAAACCCCATCGTCTTGACCCCGCCGATCAATCCAAAAAACGTCGGCAGGAACGGCAGCTTGATCGGCCCGCCGACCAGCTTGGGCCGCAGCGTCTTGTCGACGATGAACAGCTCCACCGAACCCCACACAAACAGCGCGATACCAGGAATGATCGACCCGCTGGCCACCAGATAAATCGAAACCATCGTGAACGAAAGCGGCGCCCCGCCCGGGATCATGGCCGCCACGCCGGTGATGACCCCAAGCAGCACAGGAGACGGTGCTCCGGCAAGCGCATAGGCAATGCCCAGAACAATGCCCTCGCCAATGGCGATGATGGTCATGCCGGTCACTGTCGAGCTGATCGTAGCCGGCACCACCCGCGACAGTCTTTGCCAGCGGGTTGGCAGGATGCGCTCGCCAAAACGGTCGAGTTGCCCCGCCAGATTGGCCCCGTCGCGATAAACGAACAGCAGAGCGATCAGCATGAACAAAAGGTTCAGTGCCAGGTCGAGAAAACTTCCACCCGCCGCCAGGATCGTCTGGTAGATATTATAGACATTGGCGCCCCCGATATAGGCGACATACTGGCCCAGCGCGCCTGGCCGCCCCACATAGAGATCCCACTGCTCGGTCGCCCATTCTCCCACCATGGGCAGCGTCGCAAACCAGGTCGGCGCAGCCGCGCCATTGGCATTTGTGGCCAGAACCCAACCGATCAGCTGCCGCGCCTCATTGGTGGCATAGGTCAACGCCATCAGAATGGGGATCAGGATAAACAGCACGATCACGGCGATCATCAGGCTCGCCGCCAGCGTGCGGTTGCCACCCACCGTACCCAGCACGCGCCGATACACCGGCCAACTCGCAAAGCCGATAATCAATGCTGCAAGAACGGGAACGAGAAAGCCGTGAAAGAAATAAACACACGCCAGCAAGATCAGGATGATCAGCCAGCGGGCCACCGCCATGGGCGGCACGAGCGCCGAGCGCTTCGATCCAAGCAGACGGGGTTCGCGTTCGGGGATAAGGTCCGGTTTGGTCACGTGCTACTTCCGGTCTGAGGAGCAACACCTATATGGTAAAGCTGCGCGCCAAGACAAGCGAACCCTTCACATCAGCTTGCGGCCATTGGGGACTGGCTTGTCGATAGCGGCAAGGACAATCGCGCCGTCATCATCCTCAAATCCAAGCGTGAGCACTTCCGATTTCAGTGGCCCGATCTGACGCGGAGGGAAATTGACCACCGCCATCACCTGCCGCCCCACCAATTCCTCGGGCGTGTAGTGAACAGTAATCTGGGCCGAGGATTTCTTGATCCCCAATTCCGGGCCGAAATCGATAAGCAGAATGATCGCAGGCTTGCGCGCCTCGGGAAAAGGCCGCGTCTCGACCACCGTCCCGGTGCGGATGTCAACCTTGAGAAAATCGTCAAAAGTGATGGTGTCGCTCATTGCCCCAATTCTTCACTTCGCTTGCGGGCTGCGCTGATTGCCCGTTTCATCAGCGCACCAAGCCCGTCAGGCGCCATCAGCACATCGAGCGCAGCCTGCGTCGTGCCATTGGGCGAAGTCACGTTCTTGCGCAATTGCGCAGCTTCGCTGTCATCCGCTTCCATTAGGGCCGCCGCACCAACCACCGTCTGGCGCGCCAGGACCATGGCCTGCTCAGGGCTCAATCCTTCCGCTTCACCAGCCGCTGCCATTGCTTCGACGAGATGGAATACATAGGCTGGCCCCGAACCGGAAACCGCAGTAACTGCGTCGATCAGACTTTCCTTTTCGACCCAGACCACACCACCTGCTGCAGCCAGCAACGCTTCGGTCAATTCTCGGTCTTCTGCCGTGACCGCGTCTCCGGCATAAGCTCCCGAGATACCCTTGCCGATCTGCGCTGGTGTATTGGGCATCGTGCGTACGACGCGGTCGGTACCAAGACCGGCGACAATCTTGTCCGACGAAATCCCAGCAGCGATCGAGACCACAAGCGTCTTGGCACCGATCAATTGTTTGGTCATGCCCAGTACGCCATCCATGATCTGCGGCTTGACCGCGAGAACCACGACACGCGGCGTTTCGCTGGGCAGGTCGGTTCGCACAACAGCGCCGTGCTGGCTGGCAAACGCAGAAACGCTTTCATGAGGCTGTGGATCGACGAGCGTGAGGGCTGGACCGGGCAGTCCGCCCCGCACCCAGCCCGACGCCATGGCCATACCCATCTTGCCGGCCCCGATCAGCACCACGGAGCCGGCGTCCGAAAGACTCATGCCTGCCCCACGGTTTCAAACATCACTTCTGCCAGAGCATCGGCGGCCGATTTGCCTGCCCAAACAACGAACTGGAACGCCTGGTAGTAAAGATCGCAACTCTCGGTTGCCGAGCGCAGCAGCGCCTCGCACTGTTGCGGCGAGACTTCCGCGCCGCCCGAAAGCAGGTGCGAGTTGCGGAACAGAACCACGCCTTCCTTGCTCCAGATATCGAAATGACCGATCCAGAGCTGCTCGTTGATGAGTGAGATCAATTGCTTGATTTCGCCGCGGCGCGCCTCGGGCACCTTCAAATCGAACGCGCAGGCCAGGTGGAGCGATTCCATCTCCTCCATCCAGTTGAACGACACATGATAGTCGCTCCAGCCGCCTTTGACCGAAATGGAGATTTCGTCAGCGTCCTGGCGCTCGAACGACCAGTCGCTAATTGCGGCGATGTGCTCGATAATATCAACCGGGTGAATGGTCCGATCCAGTTCCAATTCGAGGAGTGACATGGCTGGCTCCGCACGCTTATGCGTTGGTTCGAAGATGCAGCGGCCGACAGGATGCCGGACGCCTTACGCGGCACAACCGAACCGGCTTGGCCGGGGACAGGATGTACGAATCGTCATTGATCTCGACTGTACACCGCACTCCCGGCACGGACCCAGAAACGCGAGCCCAAAACCGAAATTCTCTTGTGGATGATCGGAGCGATATGGTTAACGGGTTCTTAACAAACCCTTCAAACCACAGGGTTTTACACCACTGTCACAAACCGCATCAGCGTGTGCGGCCTTCGGCGAGATCGCGGGCCCAGGTTTCATTACCCCAGGCTCGCGCCATGGCTGACGCCGCCATGTTGTCATAAGCCACCTGCCGCAGGTTGACGTGCCATTTCCCCGCCGACATCTCGACAATGGCATAAGCAGCCGCTGGCGAAAGCCGCGCCGCGGATTCAGGATCGTTCATATTGAACGACGGCCGCCCCACGCTGCCGGGATTAAACACGATCCGCCCGTCGGACAGCGTAACCACACGCGCGATGTGGGTATGGCCACAACAATAGAGCGGGTAGTCGGCATGGGGTAGCTCGGCCTCGATTTCTTCGACCGTGGACCGGCGAAAGCCCTGCTTTTTGACCTTGCGGTCCAGCCAGTAGGTCTCATCCGAACGCGGTGTCCCATGGCTCATAAAGATTGCATCGGCATAAACGGCCGTCTCGGGGAGCTGCCTGAGCCAATCCATCGGCTCGCCCTCGATAGCGTCGATGATCTTCAGATCTTCGGCGTCGAGCAGGTCGGCGTCACCCTCTGCCAGATAGCGATCGGTGTTGCCCCGGATCGCCACCATATCGAGTCCGGCCATCACCGAAGCAGTCTTGTTGGGCCACAGCGGTCCGGCGAAATGATCGCCGAGATTGAGGATCTTTTCCACATCATGCCGGGCAATATCGGCAAGCACCGCTTCGAGGGCCAGCACATTGGCATGGACATCCGAAATGACCGCGACCCGCATCATCGCGCTCAGGTGGTCTTCTTGCGACGCTTGAATGCTTCGAGTTCGCGGCGCAGGGCTTCGATTTCCTCGCCCTGGATGCTCACCAATTCGCGCAGCGCGTCATAATCTTCACGCTTTACGAGGTTGAGATCATTGACGACCCGCTCCATCTGCCCCCTGATCGCAGTCTCCGCCTCACGGCGCGCGCCATCGGCAACCGATGCGGCATCGTTCATCAGCCGTCCCAGATCGTCGAAAAACTTTTGTCCTTGCGACATCGCTCACTTCCTCTTGTTTGGCCGTCCGGCCCACTGCCAACTATGTAGGGGCTCCAGGCCCGCTTGACCAGAGCCAGTCCGGGCGGCATGGTCCCGCAAAATTGCAATCAGCTTCGAGGCCCAACGTGCCCTTCCCCATGATCGATCCGGTCGCCTTTGCCATCGGCCCCATCGTCATCCGCTGGTACGCCCTGGCCTATCTGGCGGGCATATTTCTCGGGGTAGGTTACGGCATGCTGCTCCTCAAGCGCAAATCGCTCTGGGTCAACGGCACACCGCCAATGACCCCGGACGAGCTCTTCGATTTCACCTTCTGGATCGTCATCGGCATCATCATCGGTGGCCGGTTGGGCTATGTCGTGTTTTACGATCCACTGGTCTTTGCAGCAAATCCGGGCCAGATCATCGCCCTTTGGGACGGCGGCATGAGTTTCCACGGCGGGATGCTGGGCCTGATGGTTGCCATAATCGTGTATCTTAGCCGCAAGAAGGCCAACATCCTGTCCGGCCTGGACCTGCTCGCCTGCTGCGCCACCATCGGTCTGTTTCTCGGGCGCGTCGCCAATTTTATCAACGCCGAACTCTACGGCTCGGTCACCACAATGCCATGGGGCGTGATCTTTCCCGGCGCCGGCGATCTCCCGCGCCACCCCAGCCAGCTCTATGAGGGCTTGCTTGAAGGTGTCCTTCTGTTCCTCGTCATCCGCTATTTCACGCACGTCAAACTGGTGCTGCGCCGCCCCGGCATCGCCGCCGGGATCTTCGGCATTGGCTATGCGCTTTCACGCATTTTCGTCGAATTCTTCCGCCTGCCCGACAGCCACATCGGCTATCTCGCCTTCGGCTGGCTGACCATGGGCATGGTTCTCTCGCTGCCCATCCTTGTTGCCGGCATCGCCCTGATCGTTTGGGCCCGGACGCGTCGTCATGCCTAAGCCGGGCCTTTCTCTTGGTGATCTGATCGACATGCAGATTCGCCAGCAGGGGCCGATGTCGCTGGCGACCTATATGGGCCTGTGCCTGACCCACCCCACGCGCGGCTACTACCGCAAAGCCGACCCACTCGGCGCCGGTGGCGATTTCATCACCGCTCCGGAAATCAGCCAGACGTTCGGTGAAATGATCGGCGCCTGGATCGCCGATCTCTTCCTGCAGATGGGCCTGCCGGACAAGTTCACCCTCCTTGAACTGGGCCCCGGCCGCGGCACCCTGCTCTCCGATGCCCTGCGTGTCGCCACCCGCGCGACTGGCCTTGCCCGGGCGCTCGACCTCAAGCTCTATGAGACCAACCCTGTTCTCGCCGCCATGCAGCGCGAAAAGCTGGCGGCCTATTCGCCCGACTGGATCGAGGACGTCGAAGCCCTCGGCAGTTCTCCGCTCGTCATAATTGCCAACGAATTTTTCGACGCCCTGCCGGTTCGGCAATTCGTCCGGCGGGAAGGCAAATGGTACGAACGCAGCGTCGGGCTTGCTGATGGCCAGCGCGTTCTCGGCCTTTCGCCGACGCCTTATGAGGAAGCACTGATCGGCGAGGCATTCGCCTCGGCCAGAGATGGCGAAGTCGCCGAAATCGGCTTGGCTGCCCAACAGTTCATGGGCCAGCTGTGCCGTCTCCTCGCCCCCCGAGGCGGGGCGTTGCTCGCCATCGATTATGGCTATGAACACACTCAGCCCGGCGAAACGCTACAGGCACTGTCCCGTCACGCCCCGGTCGATCCCTTGGCTCAACCCGGTGCCGCAGACCTCACGACACATGTGGATTTCGAAGCGCTGGGCCGCGCTGGACGCATGGCTGGGTTGACGGTCCACCCCATTGTGACCCAGGGGCGTTTTCTTACATCATTGGGACTGGCCGAACGCCATTCGGCGCTCGCCGCAGCAAACCCGGAAAAGGCCGCTTCTCTCGCATCGGCCTTCGACCGGCTCACAGGGGCCGATCAGATGGGTGAGTTGTTCAAGGTCCTGTGCGCAGCAAGCCCAGGGCTGCGTCCGGCGGGATTTCCCGCATAAAGAAAGCCAACCTCACAATGCATCCTCCAGTCGAAAAGAGCCCCGCAATCACCGCCGCCGCCGCTATCCGCCACGGGTTTTTCGGGCGACGCGGCGGGGTATCGGAGGGCGAATTCGCCTCCCTCAACGCCTCGCGTTCGGTTGGTGACGACGCGGCAAATGTGGTCGATAACGTCCACCGCGCTGTCATGGCCCTCAAGGGCGGCCCCATCGAAGTCGCACTCGCGACGCAGGTTCACGGCACGCATGTACATATCGTCGACAAGGCCTTCGATCTTCAGCACCGCCCCGAAGCGGACGCCATGGTCACCAACAGATCCGGCATCGCGCTGGGCATTCTGACCGCCGATTGCGCACCCATTCTACTTGCAGATCCCAAGGCGGGGATAATCGGCGCGGCCCATGCGGGCTGGAAGGGTGCCGTCGGCGGCATTCTGGCCGATACCGTCGCCGCCATGGAACAACTGGGCGCTTCCCGTGCCAACATCATCGCGGCCATCGGCCCGGCCATCTCGGTTGAAAATTACGAGATCGGCGAGGAGATGGCCAAAGAGATTCGCACCCGATTTCCCGACGCAGCCGATTTCATCATCACCGACGGCTGGCCCAAGCCTCATTTCGACGTGCCCGGCCTTGTGCTGGCGCAGGCAAAATCGCTGGGCATCGGCACGGTCGAATCGGTCGGAGGCTGCACTTACGCCAATCCCGATCTCTATTTCTCCCATCGTCATTCAACCCACAACAACACCCGTGCCGGTCGCCAGATCGCGCTCATCGCCAGGGGATAATCGCCTGTGCAGACGGGCAACACCGTTAACCGCGCTTCACCTTCATTCAAAAGTCATATTGAGTTTGCGCCGTCCGGGGTCTAAACGTCCGCCCCACAAGCTCGGGGCATTGGCGGCCTCTGGCGATCAGGGCACACATAGAGGCTGACCATGAAGCTGGTGACGGGCAACTCAAACCTCACCGTGGCCAAGGCCGTTTCCGACTATCTCGAAATTCCGCTGACCGACGCGTCGGTCAAGAAGTTCGCCGACAAGGAAATTTTCGTGGAGATCCACGAGAACGTGCGCGGCGAGGATGTGTTCATCCTCCAGTCCACGTCCTTTCCGGCCAATGACAACCTCATGGAACTGCTGATCCTGATCGACGCCATGCGCCGGTCGTCCGCCCGCCGCATCACGGCCGTCCTGCCCTATTACGGCTATGCGCGTCAGGATCGCAAATCGGCTCCGCGCACGCCGATCTCGGCCAAACTCGTGGCCAATCTCATAACCCATGCCGGTGCGAACCGCATTCTGACCCTGGATCTGCATGCACCGCAAATCCAGGGTTTTTTCGATATCCCAACCGATAATCTTTATGCCGCCCCGGTCCTCACCCGCGATATCGCCGAAAATTACGACACATCAAAGGTGATGATCGTTTCCCCGGACGTCGGCGGCGTTCTGCGGGCCCGCAACGTGGCCAACCGCATCGGCGCGCAACTGGCCATCGTCGATAAACGCCGCCCCCGCGCCGGCGTGTCCGAAGTGATGAACATCATCGGCGACGTCGAAGACCAGTCCTGCATCCTGATCGACGATATCGTCGATTCCGGCGGCACGCTGGTCAACGCGGCCGAGGCCCTGCTCAATGCCGGGGCCAGGGAAGTCTCGGCCTATATCACCCATGGCGTCCTCTCGGGCGACGCGCCGGCCCGCATCGCCAAGTCGCGGCTCAAGGAACTGGTTACCACCGATTCCATCGAGATGACCGAGGCTGTCGCCAAGGTCGACAAGATCCGCCACATCTCCATCGCCACACTGATCGGCGAAGCCATAGCGCGCACCGCGTCCGAGCAGTCGGTTTCGAGCCTTTTCGACTGATCGCCGCTCCTGGCGAAGGTTAATAAGCGCTTAACGCTCATACCCGGACTCGCCCCGGCTGTCGCCCGGTCGGCGAATCTCTCACGCTGCCATTGCTCAAATGGAAGCGAGGGAGTTTTGACCGATGGCGACGACTCAGCCACAAGCGCTACCAGCGCGCGGAACTTTGGACTGGCTCCGGCATTTTCCCTTTTTGCGGAAGATCCGGTGGGGCGAGCCAGCCATGACCGCGTACGCTGCGTATGTGGAAGTATCAGTGAAAAAGACCCCTCCCCGCCACCCTCTGGTGGCCCCGCGCTCAAGCGCCGAGACAGAGCTGCTGGCCCTCCTCGATGAAATTCCGGGATGGCCCGACGCCATGCTCGTGCACATGCACAAGCGGTTCGGGACCAGCCGCCTTTTCCGCGTCCATCACGATCCTGATGGGCCGCTGACTGAACGCGCCCTGACCCTGCGCGCCGCTGCGTTCGAGGAAATGAGCCGGCGCGGGCTCGAGGCTCTGGCTGAAGACGAAGACTAGCGCCAACCAGCCTCTTGCCCAATTTTTCCGCCTCCTGTATAGACCCGCTCCATGAAGCGCTCGTCACCCCTGGAGGACGGGCGCGCGTTTCTTTTTCTGGTTGAGAAACGCACCCAACCAATGGATGATTTCCATGAGCGTCGAGCTGAAGGCTTCGGTGCGGGACCGGGTGGGCAAGGGGGCCGCTCGTGAACTGCGTCGTCAAGGTCTGGTTCCTGCCGTTATTTACGGCGATAAGAAAGCCCCTCTTTCCATCGCGATTTCCTACAAGGACACGTTCCGCAAGATTCATGACGGCGGATTCCTTTCGCACGTCATCGAGATCGATGTGGACGGCGACAAGCACCGCGTGATCCCCAAGGATTACCAGCTTGAGCCCGTGCGCGACTTCCTCGTGCATGTGGACTTCCTGCGCGTGGGCAAGAATTCGACCCTCACGGTCGAAGTTCCGGTCCATTTCGAGAACCAGGAAAAGTCCCCCGGCCTCAAGAAGGGCGGCGTGCTCAACGTCGTGCGTCACACCGTGGAAGTGACCGTCCCGGCCGATTCGATCCCCGAATATCTCGTGGTCGACCTGTCCAAGTCCGAAGTCGGCGACTCGCTGCACATCTCGGCCGTGGATCTGCCCAAGGGCGTTGTCCCGACCATTACCGATCGCGACTTCACCATCGCCACCATCGCGGCACCGTCTGCCCTGCGCTCGTCTGAAGGCGCTGAAGACGCGGGCGCCGATGAAGGCGAAGAAGAAAAAGACGAAGAGTAAGTCTTTCGGGCCGGCGCTCCTCGCCGGCCCTACTGTTCCCGGAGAGATGCGATGCACCTGATTGTAGGGCTCGGCAATCCCGGCGCCGAATATGCCGCTCACCGGCACAATATCGGATTTCTGGCCGTCGACGAGATCGCCCGCCAGCACAATTTCCCGCCTTTCCGCCAGAAATTCTCCGCCCTCATCTCCGAAGGCGTGATCGATGGCGAAAAAATCATGCTGATCAAGCCCCAGACCTTCATGAACCGCTCGGGCGACTCCGTCGCCCAGACTGCCCAGTTCTATAAGCTCGCGCCCTCCGACATCTCGGTTATCCATGACGAACTCGATCTTGCCCCCGGCAAGGTCCGCGTCAAAACCGGCGGCGGCAATGGCGGCCACAACGGATTGCGGTCCATCGAAAGCCATCTGGGCAAGGACTTTGTCCGGGTCCGTCTGGGCATCGGCCATCCGGGTCACAAGGACCGTGTGCATTCCCATGTGCTCTCCAACTTCCACAAGGCCGATAACGAGTGGCTCGAACCCCTGCTCGACTCGCTCGCCAAAAACGCGGGGTTGATCGCCAAGGGTGACGCGGCAGGGCTGATGAACAAGCTTGCGCTTGCCCTCCCTTCGGCGCCCAAGGCCGCACCGGCGACCGAAAAGCCGGCACCAAGGGCCCAAAGCCACGTCCGGCAAGCGCGCCAATCCGCCCTTCAGAGCAAAGTCCCCGAATCCGGCCCCATGGCCGATATGCTCAAAAAGCTGTTCGGGAAAAAGGACTAAGGCCGCGGCTGGAGTTTCACTGGCGCTCATGCGACTTCCCTTAACCCTCCCGCCAGAGGGGCGATGGAGTCCGTCGGGCCGGTGAGCGGCCTTATTGAGCCAATTGCAGCCGCCAAGAGTATCGGCAAGGCTTGCGTGTCCGGATCGGGTCCGGGACAGTCAGGGACGGGTAGCCCCGGCCTTGCCATCGTCGCCCTCGGTCTTACCCCTCTCCGGCTCCATCCTCACCACTCACCCCACCCCATCATCATCCTCAGGCTCGACCCGCTCTCGATCCAATCACCATCGCCCGCCCCCCCGTCGTCATCCTCGGGCTTGACCCGGGGATCCGCTGCATTGGGCAGCCGGTGAAGAGGTTTGGGAACGGGGAGAGGCCACACGTATCACTTCTGCGGTGCTCAATGGCAGCGCTGTAGATCCCCGGGTCAAGCCCGAGGATGACGCGGGGGAGTGTGAGATGATGGAGAACATCCCACTCCCCATTGTCATTCCGGGATTTATTCCCGGAATCCATCATGATGCGTCGCCACACGCCCCAGCCGCAAAGAAACTTATCCCCGCCCATTCAACCTCCCCCATACTCCCTCTCACGAACCCGCGCATATGGACGCAAGCGCAACGAACGTTTGGGCGGGTTTGGTCCGGGTTCCTTGCGGGTCGCCGCAGGGAAGGCCCAAACGTCACAAGCGCCGGACGGCGTGAACCGGCCGCCTGATCTCGGTTTCGAGGCTGGCGCGATTTTGCTAACGCCGTCGTACCGGGGAAACCCGGAAGGGATTGACCCTAGCCTTCTGAAGGGCGACTAAGCCAAAAACCCCGGGCGCGTGGGGCGATGATCGCTTCATATACTAACTAAACATGCGGAGCGTTCATCGCCCCATGCCGTTCTTCGATCCGTCCTTCGGCCAATCGTGCCGGTGGCACGATTGGAGGTGAGAAGGCCATGAGAGCTAGGCTCGAATGGCGATCATAGCCCGAGGCGATATCGCCGTCGGACGCTTAGGCACGACCAGCTTCTCTTGACTTCTCCCCGCTCCTGCACGAGTTAAGGCCCAACGATTTTTCGAGCGCGTTTCGCGCCATCTCCGAGGTTCCATCATGGGTTTCAAATGCGGCATCGTCGGTCTGCCCAATGTCGGCAAATCGACGCTTTTCAACGCCCTCACCCAGACTGCTGCGGCGCAGGCCGCGAATTTTCCATTTTGCACCATCGAGCCCAATGTCGGCGAGGTGTCTGTGCCTGATGAGCGGCTCGACAAACTGGCCGAGATTGGAAAGTCCAAGGAAGTCATCCCCACCCGGCTCTCGTTCGTCGACATTGCCGGCCTGGTCAAGGGCGCGTCCAAGGGCGAAGGACTGGGCAACCAGTTTCTCGCCAACATCCGCGAATGCGACGCCATCGCCTATGTGCTGCGCTGCTTTGAAAATGACGACATCGTGCATGTGGCGGGCAAGGTCGACCCTATCGCCGACGCCGAAGTGGTCGAAACCGAACTGATGCTGGCCGATCTCGAAAGCCTCGAAAAGCGCATCGGTGGGCTCGAAAAGAAAATCCGCGCCAACGACAAGGACGCAAAGCTCACCCTTGAACTGGTCAACCGCGCCAAGGCGCTGCTCGAAGAGGGCAAGCCCGCCCGCCATACCGAGCGCGCCCCTGACGAGGAAAAGGCGTTCAGGGAACTCCAGCTCCTCACCGCAAAGCCGGTGCTCTATGTCTGCAATGTCGACGAATCCGCCGCCGCGACCGGCAATGAGCACACCAAAAAGGTCGAGGACTACGCCAGGGGGCACGAGGCTCGCACGGTGATCATCTGCGCCGAGATCGAAGCCGAACTGGCCGGGCTCGATGCAGCCGACCGCGCCGATTACCTCTCCTCGCTCGGACTGGAAGAACCCGGCCTTAACAAGCTGATCCGCGAGGGCTACAAGCTCCTGCACCTTCAGACCTATTTCACCGTCGGCCCCAAGGAAGCCCGCGCCTGGACCATTCCCGTCGGCACCAAGGCACCGCAGGCCGCAGGCGTCATCCACACCGATTTCGAACGCGGCTTCATCCGCGCCCAGACCATCGCCTATGACGATTTCGTCGCGCTGGGTGGCGAAGTGGCCGCCAAGGAAGCGGGCAAGGCACGTGACGAAGGCAAGGAATATGTCGTCAAGGATGGCGACGTGATGCTCTTCAAGTTCAACACCTGAAAACCGGCCCGCGGCACATTTGCCTTACCCATCGAACAGAAGCTGGCGGCGCGCCGCGAGGTAAGCGCGCACCGCCGGATCTGCCGTAAGCCCCATGGCAATGCCATAGGCTTCAAGCGCCGTTTCCCGGTCACCCGCATCGGCAGCCAGCCGTGCGAGTCCGGCCCAATAGGGCTGATAAGGCACCATGCGCCGGTCCTGCCCCAGTTGGACGATCTCGGCGAGCACCTCCGCCGCTCCTTCGGTCTGACTGCGGGCCAGCGCCCTGTTGAGTTGGACGACGGGAGAGGGAAGCAAGGCAAACAGCAGATCATAGAGCGAGCCGATCGTCGCCCAGTCGGTTTTTCCGCTGCTGCGCCGTGCGCAATGGACCGACTGGATAGCGGCTTCGATCTGGTAGCGCCCACTCGGCCCGTCCTGATTGGCTGCATGCAGCAGAGCCTCCGCCGGATCGATCGCACGATGGTCCCAACGCGAGACATCCTGTTCGGCGAGCGGAACATATCGGCCCTCGGGGTCGCGCTGCGCATTCATTCGCGCGCTCAGATACAAAAGCAATGCCAAGAGCCCCCTGGCCTCGGGATCGGACGGGACCCGAGCCACGACGCATTGCGCCAGCCAGATCGCCTCCTCCGCCCGCTTTCGGCTGTCGCGCCCGACCCAATCGCTGGTAAACGCCGCATAGATTGCATCGAGCAGCGCCGGCAGGCGGTCGGCAAGGCTGTCGGGCTCGGGCTCTTCGAACTTAAGGCCCAGCTCCCTGATCCGCGCCTTGGCTCTCACTAGGCGCTGCGCCATGGTCGCCGGGGGCATCAGATACGCCGCCCCGATCTCTCCGGCCGTAAGCCCCAACAGAACCTGAAGCATCAAGGGCGTGCGCATCGCCGGCTCGATCCCTCCATCGGTGCAGGCCAGCATCAGGGCCAGCCGCCGATCCGGAAAGGCCGTCCCCGCGCCACCCGAGCCATTCTCGAGTTCACTCGCAATCATTGCCAGATGTTCCTCTCCAGCCTCGGCGACGACCCGGCGGCGCACCGCATCGACCTGCCTGCGGCGAGCCACCGCCACCAGCCAGGCCTCGGGATTGGCCGGAACACCCCGTTCCGGCCATTGCTGCAATGCCGCCGCCAGCGCTTCACCCAGCGCATCCTCGGCACCGGGGATGTCCCTAGTGCGCGCGGCGAGCAGGGCAAGCAGCCGCCCGTAGCTTTCGCGAGCCACGCGCTCTGCCGCCTGCAGTGCCGGGTTCGTCGGCCTCAATATTCGCTCCGGTCGCGGATGCGCCGGACCTCTATGGTGCCCCAGACTGCCGCCGGACAACGCGCCGCCCATTGGCGCGCCTCATCCTCATTGGCCGCTTCGATGATGAAATAGCCGCCGAACTGTTCACGGGATTCCACAAACGGGCCATCCTGGACCTGCGTGTCTCCATCGCGAACCGAAACAAGCGACCCCTTGGAGGCAAAATCGAGGGCTTCGGTGGCGATGAACGCCCCGGCTTTTTCAAGCGCCTGGGCATAGGCCCCCATCTGGTCCATGGCGGCCTTCATCTGCTCGGGCGGAATGGCCGCGCCGGCAACCTCGTCAGCGTGAAGTATGAGCATGTAACGCATAAAATTGGTCCTTTCGACTTTGAAGGCACATCATCGTGCACCCAGATGTCGTCCGGTAAACCGCACGATCGACAGTGCGCGCCAAAAAAATCTCACGGCAACAAGGGCGGTTGGAACGATAGCAGGTCGCTGCCGTTGCACCCAATCAACCCCAGGAGGATCGGACATGAAAGGCTACGGTCGCTTCTTTGCCATGATCGTCACCTCGACGCTGGTGATGTTTGGGCTGATGTATCTCAATACCTACGCCCTCGATCATATCTTTTTCAGTGAAACCCGCGCCTACATGGCCCTGCTGATGGGCGCCACCATGGCTATCGTCATGCTCAGCTTCATGCTGGGCATGTACAAGAACACGTCGCTCAACATTTCCATTTACGCCGTTGCCATATTGGTCTTTGCAGGTTCGCTCTATCTGGTGCGTTCGCAAGCCACCGTCGATGAAGTCTCCTGGATGCGTGCGATGATCCCGCATCATTCGATCGCCATCCTCACCAGCGAAAACGCCAATCTTTCCGATCCCCGCGTGCTCGATCTTGCCAACCGCATCATCGAAGCCCAGCGCAGCGAGATTGATGAGATGAAGGCCCTGATCGCCGATCTGGAGTGAGTGAAATGGCATCTGCGCACAAGGACGTAATCAATGCGCTGCTCGACAAATACGGGCAGACCTATTGCGACGAGTTGCACATCCCCATAGCCGACAATACGCCCTCGCCCCTGTTCCGCTGGCTTTGCGCCTCGATCCTGTTCAGCGCCCGTATCGGCGCGGCCCAGGCCGTCGAAGCTGCCGCCGCTCTGTCCAATGCGGGCTGGACGACGCCGGAAAAGCTCAGGGATGCCACGTGGGAAGAGCGGGTCGACGTGCTCAACAAGAACGGTTACGCCAGATATGACGAGAGCACGTCGCGCATGCTCGGTGAAACCGCCGAACACCTTATCGAAACCTATGATGGCGATCTGCGCAATTTGCGCGAGGAGGCCGGGCAGGATCCGGCCCGGATGCGAACGGCGCTCAAAACATTCAAGGGGCTTGGCGACGTTGGGGTCGATATCTTCTTCCGCGAAGTGCAGACCGCCTGGGACGAACTCTATCCCTTTGCCGACAAAAAGAGTCTCGATGCCGCCCGGGAACTTGGATTGCCGCATACGGCACATGGCCTGGCAAAACACATCGGCAAGCCTGACTACCCGCGACTTGTAACCTCATTGGTCCGCGCCAGCCTCGACAAATCCATCAAGGAGATCAGACGGGCCGGCTGATTGCCGTCGTTGTTCCACAACGGGACGAATCGATTATCGTGCCCTGCCCGATGCGGTAAGAGGCGACCAATGAAAATCGATCTGGCTCTGGTCGCTCCTCCACTCAAGGCCATCCTCGGGCAATATCTGCGCACGGCCAAGCTGATCCTGGCGGTCGTGGTGGTCCTCACGGTCCTGGGCACGCTGACCACCATTGCTGCGCCCTTCGTCTTCTCCCGCCTGATCGATCAGCTCGATCCCGCCAATTTTGCACAGGGCCTGATCTGGGGGTTCATGGCCTATGCGATCTTGATGGGGGCCGCGTTCACCATCCAGCGCATGTCGAGCTTTCTGACTTTCATGACGTCCGAGAGCCTGAACTTCGTCACCTCGACAGCATTTTTCGAGCGCCTCGCCGGCAAAGCGTCCGCGTTCTTTCTCGATCACAACCCGGTCGAAATCGAAACCGCCCAGCACCGCGGGCTCGAAGCGCTCAATATCGTGGTTCAGTTCAGCCTCGCGGCGCTTTTGCCGGGCGGGCTGCAGGTCATCTTGAGCCTTGTGATGCTCGGCACGGTGCTGAGCCCCGACATTGCACTGATCGTGGTGGTTTATGGCATCGCCTATATCGCGCTCGTGGCACGCGCGACACGGAGAACCCGCGCCCATCTCGACGAGGCGATCGAACACTCACAGGCGAGCTCGCGCTTTATCGGCAATGCCATTTCCAGCATGGACACCCTGCGCCAGTTCAGTTCCGCCCGCTGGATGATCGGCCAGTTCACCACCCGCCAACACTCGGCCCACGAGGCATGGCGACGTTATGCGATGACCCATGTGCGCTATGCCCTGCTGTTCGGGTTGGCGCTGGCGGGCCAGTTCGCGCTGACGCTATGGTTGCTCGTACCCCGGGTCGCCCAAGGCAGCCTTACGGTCGGCGATCTTGTGCTGTTCAATTCTCTGCTACTGCAACTCAATATGCCTTTTCAGATGATGGGGCAGGCCATCCAGCAAATGGCGCAATCGTATTCAAAATTCCTGCCCTTCGCCCGCATGTGGCAGGCCCAGGCCCATGACGACTTCGAGCGCGCCGGAGACTTCACCCTCACCGATGGTACAGTAACCTTTGCCGATGTCGGCTATCTCTACCCCAACGGCCGCGGGGTTCAGGGCGCAAGCTTTGTCGCCCGTCGCGGCACGATCACCTACATCACGGGCGATACAGGCTCGGGCAAATCGACACTGTTCAAGCTGCTGCTCAAATCGATGAGCGCACAATTGGGCACCATAACCGTCGATGGAGTGCCCATCGACGCCGTCTCGCGGGCCGACTGGTTCGCCCATGTCGCCGCAGTGCCCCAAGACGTTGTGTTGCTGAACGATACGCTGGCCACCAATATCGTTCTGGGCCGTACCCGTGACGCGGCCCGTCTGCGCCGCGCGGCCGAACGCGCTGCAGTTCTCGGGTTCATCGAGGGTCTGGAGGATGGCTTTGAAACGGTGGTCGGCGAGCGCGGCCTCAAGCTCTCCGGTGGCGAGCGCCAGCGCATCGCCATTGCCCGCGCGCTCTATGCAGACCCCGCCATCGTGCTGCTCGATGAGGCCAGTTCCGCTCTCGATGCAGATACCGAAAGAGAGATCATGGACCAGTTGCGCCTGATCTGTGATCAGGTGACGATCATCGCCATCACCCACAGGCTCAGCGTTATCGCGTCCCAGGATAGTGTTGTCGCGATCGGTGCCGTCGAACCATAGAACAGCCCCTTGCTTCGCCAACGCCCATGGGGCACAATTAATGTTGACGTTAAGGACAACACAGTGACCAATACGATAACCAAAGATCGGCGCCATTTCGAGGATCTGACGGTCGGCGAGACCATTTCCCTTGGGCCGCGCACCGTGAGTAAGGCCGACATCATCGAATTTGCCACCGAGTTCGATCCCTTCCCCTTCCACCTCGATGAAAAGGCGGCCAAGGAAAGCCTGCTGGGCGGGCTGGCCGCGAGCGGCTGGCAAACAGGCGCGCTGTCGCTGCGCATGCTGGTTGACGCGTTCCTCTCCAAGATCGCCTCGATGGGCGGGCTCGGCTTTACCGACCTCAAATGGAAACGGCCGCTGATGAAGGGCGACACGCTGTCGGGCACTGCGACGGTCACCTCCCTCCGCCGCTCGGCCAGCCACGCCAATATGGGCATCATCACGATCGGCTTCGACATGCGTAACCAGAAGAACCAGCAGGTGATGACCCTCAACCTCACCAATCTCGTCGAGGTGCGAGATCCATCCGCCCCCACGCACGAGGCCGCTCAATGACCCGCTGGTTTGAGGACGTTCAGGTCGATCTGCCGTTCGATCTGGGCAGTCATGATTTCACGGCCGAGGAAATTATCCGCTTCGGCAAACTCTACGATCCGCAATATTTCCACGTCGATGCCGATGCCGCAGCTCGTTCCCATTTCGGCGGACTGGTTGCGTCGGGCTGGTACACGGTCAGCGTCGGGCACCGCCTGATGGTCGATCGCCTTGTGGCCGAAGAGGACGTGGTGCGCGCCGAAGGAGGCGAGCCGGGCGTGTCCGGCCCATCGCCCGGCGTCAACCGCATGGATTTCAAGGCACCCGTACGACCGGGGGATACGGTCCGTTTTACCCTCACGGTCACCGGAAAACGCCCCTCGAACTCCATTCCCGGCTGGGGCCTGCTGTTCAACCTGCTCGAGGCGTACAATCAGCATGGCGAACTTGTATATTCGGCCGATCTTGTGGGTTTTTCCAAACGGCGCGACTACCGGATGCCGCTGAAAGTACGGGCGGTGATGGCTCTGGCAAAGGTGCCGGGCCTCAAGACGCTGGTGCGCCGATGAGCCCGCTCGAGCGCACGGCCATCGCCCTTGCGGGCCTGCTCGGCGCGACCGGAATTATGGCTGCTGCAGCGTCCTCCCACGCCGGCGCGGCGCTGCTCGGCCCCTATTCGCTGATTGCGCTGAGCCACGCCCCGGCCATTCTCGCTTTGGCGCTGGCCCCGCTGCCCAGGATATTCAACTGGGCCCTGATTGTCCTCGCGGTGGGCGCGGTACTGTTTTGCGCCGATCTGGCGGTGCGCCATTTCGCCGGTGCATCGCCACTGCCTCTGCTCGCCCCTATCGGCGGCATGACACTGATCGCGGGATGGCTCCTGGTTCTCGTCGGCGGGCTGTTCGGGCGACGCGGTTGACAGGATCATTTTCCTGTGTTTTCTTCCCATCGTAACCAAAGCCGATGATCTGATATCGTAACGCGTCAGCGCAGATGCCCAAGACCTTGCCTGGATTTTTAAAGGCAATGCAGTGGCATGATGGCGACGGTGATGAGTATATCGGATTGCGAGAGTCGGCAATCGGCAGCCAAATGCTTCCGGCCTTCTCCCTCGAAAGACAGCCCTAGATGGACCGATGGCCCAAGCCAGATCGGCTTCAAGAGGCTGTTATAGCACGCTAAAACGCGTGCCAAATTCCGTTCTACACCGACGGCTCTGGTATCAGGGCCATCGCCATCCTCACAGAGCCTCTCGTCAGGACATCTGACGCTGCGCGAATTTTCCAGCCCGCAACCGGCACATGTGACAGCCCAATTCAGGCCGTCCAACCGTGGCCATCCGCAGAAAATTGTTTCTTCACCGAACCTCGTTCGCGTGGACAGGAACGATATTGAAAATAGGATTATCATCCTATACTGGAGATGCCGTGAAAGGTAAGATGTACAAACTCACCGGCACTGGACGTTTTGGAAAGTCCCCTGCCCTCAAGGGCCCGCGCAGCGGCCCGCCCCTGCCAACCAGACGCAAGGAGAGCATAGAGAGTCACCTCCCCAAAGCAGACAATTTGCCGCTGCCCCTGCCCGACAAGCTGCGGGGCAGATAGGGCCAACTTTGGGCCGGCCGGTCAGCCGGCCCGCCTTTCCTCCCAGACGGCGCCAATCCTCGGCATGTTGGTCTCGATCCAGTCGGCCAGGCCGCCCACCTTTTCGGCGGCCTCTCGTCCCAAGGGCGTCAGGCTGTATTCGACATGTGGCGGAACGACCGGATAGGCGCGGCGATCGACCATGCCGTCATCTTCAAGCCATTGCAGGGTCTGAGCCAGCATGCGCTCGCTCACCCCGCCGACCTTCCGGCGCAGTTCGGAGAATCTGTGGGTTCCGTCCAGAAGCGCGATCAGCACCAGAACGCCCCACCGGCTGGTGAGATGTTTGAGCACTTCGCGTGAGGGACAGGCTTCGGCAAACAGATGCCCCCGCTCCATCGCATTCGCCAACGGGCCCTTGGTGAGCGAATTGTCCTTGACGACCATCTTCATACTTACCTTTGCGTACGTACTTACTTTTTGTAAGCGCCAACTTTATATCGATCGACATCACACGACAACAATGGAGTCGATATCAATATGTACGCACTAACCGGAGCCACCGGCCAGCTTGGCCGCATCGTCATTGCAGCGCTCAAGGACAAGGGACTGAGCGACCAGACAGTCGCGCTGGTGCGTGACCCGTCCAAGGGCGCCGACCTGGGTGTTTCCGTGCGCCTGTTCGACTATGACAAACCCCAATCCCTCGAACCTGCGCTCGAAAACGTCGAAAAGCTCTTGTTGATCTCGGGCAGCGAAGTCGGCAAGCGCGTGCCCCAGCACAAGGCCGTCATAGCGGCTGCCGTTCGCGCGGGGGTCAAGCACATCATCTATGCGAGTCTTTTGCACGCCGACACATCCGAAATTCTTCTGGCCCCAGACCACAGGGAAACTGAGGCAGCTCTCAAGGCATCGGGCCTCGATTACACGATCCTGCGCAATTCCTGGTACACCGAAAATTATACCGGCAATCTGGGCGCTGCGCTGGCACACGGCGCCATCATAGGCTCAGCCGCCGAGGGCAAGCTCAATACCGCCAGCCGAGCCGATCTGACACAGGCAGCCGCCAATGTCCTCGCCTCGGATGGACATGTGGGCAAGATCTACGAACTGGGCAACGATGAGCCCTATACGCTTTCAGACCTTGCCGCAGAGGTTTCGCGCCAGTCCGGAAAGCCGATTGTCTATACCAACCTGCCCAAGGCTGAATACGCAAAGATCCTCGAAGGGGTCGGCCTGCCGGCGCCTGTTGCAGATATGATTGCCGACAGTGACGAGAAAGCCGCCGCTGGTGCTTTTGCGGAAAACAGCGGATCGTTGGGCAAGCTGCTTGGCCGCCCGACCCAGACCTTGCAACAGGCCGTCGCCGAAGCGCTCCAGTAACGGCGCATGAGAGCGGTTGAAAGGCCGCTCTCAGTGCCCCTTGAATGTCATAAGGGCTTCGACCGCCACCCCGTGCGCCCGCAACTTGCCGGCGCCACCGATATCGGGCAGATCGATGACGAACCCGGCATGCTCGACCTTGGCGCCGGTACGCCGCAGCAACGAGACCGCAGCGATCGCCGTTCCGCCAGTGGCGATCAGATCATCGATCAACAATACGTGGTCGTTGCCGCCGACCGCATCGGCATGGACCTCAATGGTGTCCACCCCATATTCGAGCGCGTAGTTCTGCCCGATCGTCTCACCGGGCAGCTTGCCGGCTTTGCGCACGGGAACGAACCCGACACCGAGCGCTATCGCCACGCCGGCTCCGAAAATAAAGCCCCGCGCTTCAATGCCCGCAACCTTCGTGATGCCGACGCCGCGATGAGCCGCCGCCAACCGCTCGCAGCTTTCGCTGAACCCGGCCGAATCTTCGATCAACGAAGTGATGTCGCGGAAAATGATGCCCGGCTTGGGATAGTCGGGAATCGAGCGCACGAGCGCCTTGAGGTCGATGGCCATGAAGCAGAGCTCCGCAGGAAAAGGTCAATGGGCTGAGATTAACGTGCAACGCCAAACGTCGTCGGTGCCGACGATCCTAGAAATAGCGATTGGGAGGAACGACCCTTGCCGTCACCTCTCCTGCCTTGCGCGCCGCGCGCTTGGTCGCTTCATAGGCCGCTTGCTTGCGCTCTTTGGAAACGAGCTTCGGCGCCGCCTTTACGGCTGAGCGGACAACGGGACTGCGGCTTGCCGCCAGCGCCAGGAAGGCCACCGTCTTGGCTATTCGAAAAGCCGACATCGTTTTCCTCCCATCGGTTCCGATTGAGATTGCAGCTTCACCATCGCCACAATGGAGAATTTGGCGTTTGCGAACAAGGGCGAAAATTGCCGCAACAAAAAGGGCCCCGCGGGGCCCTTTTCAAATCGCTTAGTGGACGTCGCGCCAGATACGGCGCTTGACCAGATACATCAGGATCGACAGACCGATAAGGAACAGGATCACCACAAACCCTGTCGACTTGCGCGAGACCATGTGCGGATCGGCGGTCCACTGGAGAAATGCCGCAACGTCCCTGGAATACTGCTCAACCGTTTCCGGTGTCGCCTCATCGGAATAGGAGACGATGCCGTCCGAAAGCGGCGGCGCCATTGCGATGAAATGGCCCGGGAAATACTCGTTATAGCTCAGGCCCGGGGCGACCTCGACGCCCTCGGGCGCTTCCTCATAGCTGGTGAGCAGATTGTAGATATAGTCCGCACCAGCCTCCTGATAGGCGGTGAAGTAGTTGAACACCCACCAGGGGAAGTCCATGTGGATGCCGCGTGCTTTCGCCATCAGCGAAAGGTCGGGCGGCGCCTTGCCACCATTGGCCTCGGCAGCAATCTGCTCGGACGGGAACGGATCGGGCCAACGGTCTGCCGGCACACCCTCGCGCTCTCCGCCTTCCGCCATTTCGTCGGCGATTGTATATTCAGCGGCCAGCGCCCGAACCTGATCTTCGCTGTAATGGGGCCCACCCTCTTCGGCGAGGTTGCGGAAGGCGATATATTCCAGGGCGTGACAGCTCGAACAGACTTCGCGGTAAACCTGGAAACCGCGGCGAAGCTGGTTCTGGTCATAAGTGCCGAACACACCGGCAAAACTCCAGTCCTGCTGGTCGGTGTGCGCATATTCTTCAGCGGCCTGCACGCTGGCGCTACCAAGCGCAAATGCCGCAACGGCGAGTACGCCAAGGATCGTCTTTTTAAACATTGTCGTTGTCCTTCGCGCCTTATCAGCCATTAGCCTTGCCAAGCACGCTTTGCGAAATGCTGGCCGGAAGTGGCGCTGGCTTTTCGATGCGTCCCAGGATCGGAAGAATGATGAGGAAGTAGCCGAAATAATAGGCCGTGCAGATCTTGGCCAGCAGCACGTAGATGCCTTCGGCCGGCTGCGCGCCCAGATAGGCGAGCGCAATGAAGTTGATCACGAACAACCAGTAGAACGGGCGGAACAGCGGACGGAAAGCACCCGAGCGAACCTTGGAGGTATCGAGCCAGGGAATCACAAACAGGATCAGCAAAGAACCCGCCATCGCGATGACACCGCCAAGCTTGGAGTCGATGAACAGCACGTTGAAGTCGATGGCGCGGAGCATCGTGTAGAACGGCAGCAGGTACCATTCGGGAACGATATGGGTCGGCGTTACCTGCGGATTGCCCGGAATGTAATTGTCCGCATGGCCGAGAATGTCGGGTGCGAAGAACACGAACCATGCAAACGGGATGAGGAACACGACCAGCGCGAACAAATCCTTCATCGTGATGTAGGGATGGAAGGGCAGCGTGTCACGGCTTTCCTTCACGTCCACGCCGGTCGGATTGTTGTTGCCCGGAACGTGCAGGGCCCAGATGTGCAGCACAACGACCGCGGCGATGATGAAGGGAATGAGATAGTGCAGCGAGAAGAAGCGGTTCAGCGTGGGATTGGCCACCGAGAAGCCGCCGAGCAGCAGGGTTTGGATCGCTTCACCAACCAGCGGAATCGCCGAGAAGATGCCGGTGATAACCGTCGCGCCCCAAAGGCTCATCTGTCCCCATGGCAGCACGTAGCCCATAAAGGCAGTCGCCATCAAAAGGATGAACAGGATCACGCCCAGCATCCAGATGACCTCGCGCGGCGCCTTGTAGGAACCATAATAAAGGCCACGGAAGATGTGGACATAAAGCGCGGCAAAAAACATCGAGGCGCCCACGGCGTGAGTGCCCTGGATGATGCGGCCGAAATTGACGTCACGGCGGATATGCTCCACCGACGCGAAAGCCAGATCCACATGCGGCGTATAATGCATCACCAGAATAACGCCGGTGACGATCTGGACGACAAGCATGAAGGTCAGGATCGCGCCGAAGGTCCACCAGTAGTTGAGGTTTTTCGGCGTCGGGTAATCCATCAGGTGTTCTTTGGAGAACCTGATGATGGGAAGACGGTCGTCGAGCCAGCGCTCGATTCCGGTGCCCGGCGTATAATTGCCAGCGTGATTGGCCATGCCCTCTACTCCCCTTAACCGATCTGCACGACAGTGTCGGACACAAACTCGTAGGGCGGCACGACGAGGTTCTTCGGTGCCGGCCCGCGACGGATTCGGCCCGCAGTATCGTAGTGCGACCCATGGCAGGGGCAGAACCACCCGTCGTAATCGCCCGATTCGCCAACCGGCACGCAGCCCAGATGGGTACAGTTGGCCACCATGATCAGCCATTCCTCATGGCCCTCGAGCACGCGCTCTTCGTCGGTCTGGGGATCCTTGAGCTCGGAAAGCGGCACAGCACGCGCCTCTTCGATCTCGGCCGGTGTGCGGTGCCGGACAAAGACCGGAAGCCCGCGCCACATGATAGTCACCGACGATCCCTCGGCTACCGGAGCAACGTCAAACCGGATCGAGGCCAGGGCCAGGACCGACGCATCGGGGTTCAATTGATTGATGAGCGGCCAGGCGGCTCCCGCCACCCCGACTGCACCGACCGCACCGGTCGCGATGAATAGAAAATCGCGTCGTGTTGCTTTTGTTTCGCTCGCTGTCGCCAAAGCTCTAGATCCCCAAAAGGCCTGCACAAACTTGTTCTGATATCCGCCGGACGCCGTGATTTACACGCATGGGTACGCGAGTCGGGTCCGCCGCCGCCAGGCGGTGCGGATTTTTGGCCTCTTTTTGCACTGTCTCATGGACTTGTCCAGCCTTGGCAAAGGTGACTTGATCGATCTGCGACACTATACCCACCTTGCTTTAACCAACCTATTGCCACGGTCCTGCCATTGCCTATCGCTCTTGCGCTCTATCAGCCCGACATCGCCCTGAACACCGGAACACTGCTCCGACTCGGCGCGTGTCTGGGCGTGCCGGTCCACATCATCCACCCCACGGGATTTCCCTTTTCCCGCGCCGCGCTCAAGCGTTCCGGCATGGACTATCTCGATACGGTCGAAATGATCGAACACGACAGCTACGCCAGATTTGACACCTGGCGGCACGAAGCGGGAAAGCGGCTGGTGCTGCTGACCACAAGGGCCAGCATCCCAGCCCACAAGGCCGAGTACACGGGCGACGACATCCTGATGGTCGGGCGTGAAAGCGCGGGCGTGCCGCCCGAGATCGCCAACGACGCCGAACAGCGGGTCCGCATTCCGATGCAGCCGGCGGCGCGATCGCTCAATGTCGCGGTATCGGCCGCAATCGTTGTGGGCGAGGCCATGCGCCAGACCGGAGGCTTTGAGCGGCTGACTGGCGCGTCCGCGGCAGGCTGACGCATTTGATCCCGGTCAAACGTCTCTGACCGGATGTCACGCATGGTCGAGCCACCTCCAACGTGATACGGACGCCGCACAGACCATGAATATGCAGATATTTGAGACAATGGCCCTACCCCACGACATTGAAGACAAGAAGGCCCGCGCCAGCGCCTGGTTCAAAACCGTCCGCGACGATCTGTGCGCCGCAATCGAGACCCTTGAGGATGAGGTGACCGGCCCGCACGCCGATCTCCCGCCCGGCCGTTTCGAACGCGAAGCCTGGGATCGCCCGGCCGGCGGAGGCGGCGAAATGTCGATCATCAAGGGCCGTGTCTTTGAAAAGATGGGCGTTCACATCTCGACGGTGTTCGGAGAATTTTCGCCCGAGTTCGCCAAGCAGATTCCCGGAACAGAGGAGAGCCCTCAGTTCTGGGCGTCGGGAATTTCAGTGATCGGCCATCCATGGAACCCCAACGTTCCCGCCGTTCACATGAACACCCGTATGGTGGTGACTTCGAACTGGTGGTTCGGCGGCGGCGGCGATCTGACCCCGGTGCTCGACGCCCGCCGGACGCAGACCGATCCCGACAGCATCGATTTCCATGCGGCAATGAAAGCGGCCTGCGAACCACACGCTCAGGTCGACTACCAGCGCTACAAGGATTGGTGCGACGAGTATTTTTTCCTCGCCCACCGCAACGAGCCGCGCGGCATCGGCGGGATCTTTTACGACCGCCACAACAGTGGTGACTGGGATGCCGATTTTGCCTTTACCCAGGATGTGGGCCGGCGCTTCGTCGAGGTCTATCCCCAATTGGTGCGCCGGAATTTCAATACCGCCTGGACCGATGAACAGCGGGAGGAACAGTTGGTACGGCGCGGCAGATACGTGGAATTCAACCTGCTCTATGACCGGGGAACGACCTTCGGCCTCAAGACCGGGGGCAATGTGAGATCCATTCTGTCATCAATGCCTCCTGCCGTACGCTGGCCGTAAAGGAACCCGAGGCGCTTTCATTCGTTTCCCTAAGCTAGACTTCGTGCAACCCGGAAGGATACGGAGGAACAACCATGAAACGATTTGACGGCGGATCGCTGATCCCAGGCGCGACATGGCATGCCACGGCCGAAAGTGAGGCCGAAGTGGTCCGCAAGGCTGTGGAAAAACTCAAGATCGAGCACGGCGAAACTGATGTGCGTCCCGACATGGTCGAACGCATCAAGGAACGCATTTTCGACGTCGGAACGCGTCACTAACGCCGTTAAGTGCGCCGGACAAGGGCGAGAAGCGCTGTCCGGTCCAGCGAAAAGCCCGATTCGATCCAGAGTTTTTCAAGCCTTTGAAGTTCGGCCCCCAGCGCGGGGCCGGACCGATATCCGGCTGAAACAAGATCGGAGCCGGACAAGGGGAATTTGCCAGGGGCGATTGCCCTGACGGTTTCCGACCGCTCCGCCAGCCAGTTTTCCGGCTTGCGATCGAGAGCAGCGACTATGGCGAGGCCGGCTTCCCGGTCATCGGGATATCGATAAGCCAGTTCGCCCAATTTGTCCTGACGTGCCAGTTCGGCAGCCCCGGCAAGGCGGCCGATGCGGGCCGTTGTCGCGTTGGAAAGGCGCCATTTGTCGCGCAGCGATGACGTTGGCGCGCCCAACACGCCCATCAAAGCCAGGCGCATCTCCGCATCGACGGGGACGGCGAACACCTCCATTGCCTCCAAAGCGGCCAAAGCCGGGACGGAAAAGAGTTCCCCCGACAGCACTCCCATGGACGCCATTTTTTCAAGCGTCAGCGCGCACCGGCGATGGGACATCAGCCGCATCATTTCATGCCCCACGCGCTCGGCCGAAAGAGCGCCGAGATCGTCCGCCGAACGCTGGCAGGCTGCGAGCGCGTTCTCATCGAAGCCCTGGTTGCCGTGGCTGACCACAAACCGGAAATAGCGATAGACACGAAGCCGATCCTCGGCGATGCGGACATCGGGATCGCCAATGAACCGGACACGGCCGGAAAGGCAGTCATCCAGACCACCTAACGGATCGAACAACTCGCCTTCCGGTCCGCAATAGAGTGCGTTCATCGTGAAATCGCGCCGGCTGGCGTCCTCGGTCCAGTCGGTCCCGAACACGACCCTTGCCTTTCGCCCGAAGGTTTCCACGTCCCGTCGCAGCGTCGTGACCTCGGCGGTGCGGCCATTGTGGGCCAAGGTTATGGTGCCGTGATCGACGCCGGTGGGATGGACATTCATCCCCGCTGCCCGGCCGCGTTCAGCCACCTGATCGGGCAGCAATTCGCTTGCCATATCGATATCAGGTCGCCCGCCCTCGAACCCGAGCAGTGTATCGCGGACAATCCCGCCGACCATGCGCGTTCTGCCCTCCGCACCATCAAGGCACGCGAAAAACGGCTGCGCCGCCTCGAGCCAGGGCGCGCGCCTGAGCCGCGCCAGGGCGGCCTCACGATTCATTGCGCGGCTCCGTCAGGACACTGTCGCGAAAGCGGCGAGTGAGATTGGCGGTTATCCCCCAGATACGATGGCCATCATGATCGATCTGCCAGCTTTTTCGTTCCAGCCCGCGATAGACGGCGCGAAAGGTGCTGTAGCTTCTTTCATCGATCAGCGTTTCCAGCGGCACTTCGAAAACATCGTCCACTTCGCCCGGATTGGGCACGAAGGGAGCGCGGGGGTCGACGATGGCGACCACCGGCGTGATGAAGTAGTTCGTGCCGGTGTAATAGTAGGGCATGTAGCCAAGAATTTCCGCGTCGTCGCGATGCAGGGCGACTTCCTCGTTAGCCTCCCGCAACGCCGCATAGGCAGCGTCCTGATCCTCCGGGTCGATCCGCCCGCCGGGAAAAGCCACCTGCCCCGAATGCTTGCGCAGGGCTGTCGCCCGCTCGGTGTAGAGGACGTTGTATCCCATGCCGCGCTTGACCAGCGCGATCAGGACCGCCGCCGGGACGGGCACGGCATTGCCCACATCGCTGATGACGAAATCGGCAACCAGATCGGAAGCATCGGGCATGGGTTGGGCGGCCGGCAGGAGCCGGGTCACAATGTCCCTGATGTCACTCTCGCTCGACATTTCGATTTTGGGTCCTGCCCCTAAACCCAGGGCAACACTTCCCCGGCAAGCGTATCCGCCGCATGCGGGTCGCGAGAGTGGACCAGCACGCGCGTCGGATCAACGGGGCCAGGAAAAGTGATGGCGCCGGGCACGGTGCGCACAAAACCCAAAGGGCCATAATAGGCGAAATCGCCGACAAGCAGCACGAAAGCAATGCCCTCCCGCTCGAGCGCGAGATCGCAGACATGAGCAACCAGCGCCCGCCCGGCACCCTGCTTTCTGAATTCGGGATCGGTCATCAACGGCCCGAGCAGGTATCCGTTGATACCGCCCAGGCTGATCGGGGTCATCCGCACACTCGCCGCACGCTGTCCCTTGATTTCGGCGATGTAGGAAAAGTCGGGATCAACCGCGATCCGCTCACGCACCCGGAAGGCGGCACGGGCAAAACGGCCAGGACCGAAGGAAACCTCGTGCAACGCCTCGATCCATGAATCATCGTCCGGCGTTTCGGGCCGAATGGACAGCGCGGCAGGCGTAGGAACAGTGGCAGCCGGGAGCGGCGAGAGTGCGGTCATTGTCAGCAATATCCAGATCGATCAAGGCAATACGACGACGGTCGCGCGGCAAGGCGCGTCCTAAAGTCGTCGAATGTCTCGCTCGATACCGAACATCATGAACCGGACCCGATTACCAGAGCGCGTCCAGATAAAGTGGAAACCATTTTATCGCATCGGACGCGTGACCAAACAAGGACTTGGAGGATTTCTGCGATTCGAAGAAACGCGGAGATACTCTAGCTGAGTGCGGATTTAGCACCCCCAATACCTTCGGTCCATCGAAATCGAAGCCGAACACGGTGTTCGGCTTTCTCCGTCTAATAACTGAGAACAATCCGGCTAGATATGTCGTTATCGAGAAGAAATTGGATAAGGAGAAAAAGCAATGGGCCAGTTGATCGACGGCAAATGGTCGACCCAATGGTACGATACCAAATCGACAGGCGGAAAGTTCAAGCGCTCTGAATCGGCCTTCCGCAATTGGGTCACCGCAGATGGCGCCGCCGGACCGACTGGCGAAGACGGGTTCAAGGCCGAAAGCGGCCGCTACCATCTCTATGTTTCTTATGCATGCCCCTGGGCCCATCGGACATTGATCTTCCGCGCCCTCAAAGGGCTCGAGGACCACATTTCCGTCTCCGTGGTATCTCCCAAGATGCCCGACGAAACCGGATGGGCCTTCACCGGCGATCTTGAATCCGACACCGACATGCTCAACGGCGCCGATTACCTCTGGCAGGTCTATGCCAAGGCGGTGCCTGACTATACGGGTCGCGTCACCGTGCCCGTCCTCTGGGACAAGCAGCGCCAGACCATCGTTTCCAACGAAAGCGCCGACATCATCCGTATGTTCAACTCGGCGTTTGACGGGATCACCGGCAACACGCTCGATTTTTACCCCCACGAGAAGCGCGACGAGATCGACCGCATCAACGCGCGGGTCTATAGCGACATTAACAATGGTGTTTACAAGGCCGGTTTCGCGACCACCCAGGCTGCCTATACCGAAGCGGTCACTGCGCTATTTGACGCACTGGACTGGGTCGAAGGCATCCTGAGCCAGCAGCCATTCCTCACCGGCTCCACACCGACCGAGGCCGATTGGCGGCTGGTCACAACCCTGATGCGGTTCGACGCCGTGTATGTGGGGCATTTCAAATGCAACATCCGTCGCATCGCCGACTACCCCAACCTCTCGAAATATCTCAAGACCCTGTGCGACTGGCCCGGTGTGGCCGCAACCGTGCATCTCGATCACATCAAGACGCACTATTACTGGAGCCACACGACCATTAATCCGACCCGTATCGTGCCGGAAGGCCCGGCGCTCGATTTTCTCGGCTAAGCCTACCAGTTCGGCGAGGGCGCCCTGTTCTCGCCGATTTCTTCCAGCCGCCGCCTGGCGCCCGGGGCCATGGGTTCGGGCAAGTCGCCCAAGGCAAACCAGCCCATCTCGACGATTTCGCGGTTGGGTACGAACCGATGAACCTCGCGCGCGTCGTCGGCAACGTAAAGGGCTACATGGTCGCGATTGGTGTAACCAGTCGAATGGTAGAGCCCGAAAAGCCGCATCGGCCCCTCTATTGCATATCCGGTTTCCTCGAGCACCTCGCGCCGCGCCGCGTGCTCGGCCGTCTCACCCGGATCGACGCCGCCGCCCGGCATCTGCCAACCCGCCACATAGCCGTGGCGCACCAGAAGCACCCGACCATTCACTATCACCGCTGTACGCGCCCCGAGCGTGAGATGGGTATAAATGCCGCGGGCGCGCAACATCGCGCCGAATTTGAACTTTTGCCAACCGCCGGTCATGGGCACTCCTGTTAGCCTACCCATGACAAATTGTGGCAAACGCTGCAATCGGCCATTTTCTTGCCTTAGCCCCCATGCCAATAGTGCGACCGATGATTACCCTCGCCCATATTTCCGACGTCCATCTCGCACCGCTTCCCGCCGTGACCCCACGGGAGCTCGCATCAAAGCGCCTCACCGGCTGGCTCAACTGGCAGCTCAAGCGCCGGGGAGACATGCGTCCCGAAACGCTGATGGCACTGCTTGACCATCTCAAGGCCCACAATCCTGATATGACCGCAGTGACCGGAGACATGGTCAACCTAGCGCTCTATGAGGAAATCAGACGGGCTGCAACATGGTTCACCGGGCTGGGCGGCCCTGAAAAAGTTTGTGCGATACCTGGAAATCATGACGCCTATGTGCCCGGCGCGCTTGAAAAGGCGCTTGGTGCCTATGGCAATTACATGCGCGGGGAAACGCTGGACGATCAGCCTTTTCCCTATGTCCGCCGGCTGGGCATGGTGGCGTTGATCGGGGTATCGAGCGCCGTTGCCACCCCACCGTTCTTTGCCGCCGGCAAGGTTGGGGCAGAACAGATTGAACGGCTGCGCAAGCTGTTGGCGCTGCTTGGCGAGGCGGGCTATTTCCGCATCGTCATGATCCACCATCCGCCCCACCCCGAATTCGCCGACTCCCGGCGGCTCGGCCTCTGGGACGGCAGCGATTTCCGCGCCGTGCTCAAGCAGACCGGAGCAGAACTGATCCTGCACGGCCACACCCACCTTTCCTCCATAAACGCAATCCCCGGTCCGTGCCAGGAAATTCCCGTGGTCGGAGTGGCCGCTGCCTCGGCATCGCCCGAGGGCCACGACGCACCCGGCCGCTACAATCTTTTCCGCATCGAAAAGGTCGGAACCGAATGGACATGCGCCATGCGCGAATATGGCTATCAGCGGATCGGCGATGAGATCGCATTGCGGCTGCAAATGCGCATATATTAGACACCAAGTGATTCAACGCGCCGTATCGAACAGCGCAAGGCGAGAGCGTGAGCCAGATTTCATTCACCATTGATGCCCCGGTTTTCGACCCTTCAACCGGCGAGGCGAGGTTTGGATATCGGCTTGCCGATCACGCCTTCGTCGAGACGCTGCGCTTTCCACTCGAAAACCTGGAGACGGCAAGAGCCACCACTGCGGCTTTTGCCACCATGCTTGATCTGACTGCTGCCGTGCTGGGAGTGAGCTATTTCAAACTGCTCGCGCCTTTCAAGATCGATGCGTCCGCTCTTGCGCTGTCCCAGGCGCAGCAGGCATTCGTGATCGACGTTTACGAAAACGGGCTGGGCGAATTCTACGCCCGCAACGACCTCAAGCGGTTCGGACGCCTGACGATCACCGCCGATGCGCCGCGCGAGGACGATACGCCCCCAACTCTGCCTGCCCGCTCGCTCGTTCTGATCGGTGGCGGCAAGGATTCGCTGGTCAGCGTGCAATTGCTCGAAAGCGCCGGGACCGAAATGAGCCTGTTTGCGGTCAACCCCAAGGGCCCGATCCTGTCCTCCACGGAGCGATCCGGCCTACCCTTCCTTACGGTTGAGCGCGCCCTCGATCCTGAAATGATCGCGCTGAGCCAAAAGCCGGGCTATTACAACGGGCACGTCCCCTCCACGGCGATCAATTCGATGATCGCGGCTCTCGCCAGCCTCTTGTACGGATATGGAAATATCGTGCTGTCCAACGAGCGCTCGGCCAGCGAGGGCAATGTCGAATTCGATGGGCGACAGGCCAATCACCAATATTCGAAATCGATCGATTTTGAACGTGACATCCGCGACGTCCTGTCGACCGCAACATCAGGCATGCTGGGTTATTTCTCCCTTCTGCGCCCCTATTCGGAAGCGCGCATCGCGGCGCTTTTTGCGCGGACGAACCGCTATGACGACGTGTTTTCGAGCTGCAACCGCAATTTCCGCCTCGCTGGACATGACGGCCCGCTCTGGTGCGGGAAATGCCCCAAATGCCATTTCGTCTTCCTGATCTTTGCGCCGCAAATGGAGAGGAGCCGCCTGACCGCCATTTTCGGACAGGATGTCCTCGACAATCCCGAAAACATTGCTCCCTATCGCGAATTGACCGGGCTTTCCGGGCACAAACCCTGGGAATGCGTTGGGGAAATTCTCGAAGCGGCGGCTTGCCTATGGCGCATCTCCGATCATCGAGACTGGCGCGACAGCGCCGTGGTCAAGGCGCTCAAGCCGGACCTCGAAGCGTTTTACGGCCCGGCCCGCCTGCAATCGGCCTATGAGGAGTTCATGACCGACAGCACCGACCACCTCATCCCCGAACACATTCAAAACGCGATTGCACCCCATGCACATTGACGGTCCCGTTCTTTTATATGGCGCTGGCCGCGAGGCCCGGTCCACTGCCGCATTCCTGCGCCGCACCTATCCTGACCTCGAACTGTTCGTGACCACCGATGACGGTGTGGCCGAACTCAATGGCGCAAGCTTCATCCCGCCCGATGAGGCAAATCAGGTTTCGCGCTTCGGAACCATCGTCAAGAGCCCCGGCGTGTCGCTCTACAAGCCGATTTTCGAGGCAGCCCGCGCCGCTGGGGTCAAGATCACATCCAACCTCAACATCTGGGGCGCCCACTTCCGCGAAGGCCGCACGGTCGTTGCGATTTCCGGCACCAAGGGAAAATCTACCACGGCAACGCTGGTCCATCTGATGCTGGAGAAATCCGGGGTCGATGTGGTGCTGGCTGGCAATGTGGGCATCCCCCCGCTCGACGCCGCCGACAGCGCCCAGACGGTGGTGCTCGAACTCTCGTCCTACCAGACGGCCGATATCGACTTTGCTCCCGACATCGCCGCGATCTCCAACCTCTATCCCGAGCATGTGGATTGGCACGGGGGGCTCGATGCCTATTACCGCGACAAGCTCAATTTGATCGCCAAAGGTCCCAAATTTGTGGCGATCGGCCCGCAGGCTGCCACCGTGGAGCGCGTCATCAGCACCATTCCCGCCACGACCAAACGCATTCCGCCGCTCGACATCGATCTTGGCGACGAAATTCTGATGGCCGCGATGAATTCGCGCCTCAAGGGTGCGCACAACCACGACAATGCTCGTCTGGCCGCGGCCATTGCGCTGGCTGCCGGGGCCACAAGGGAGGGAATTTTCAAGGGCATCGAAGCCTTCATTCCCCTGCCCCACCGGCTCGAGGAATTAATGGTCGGCGACATTCTTTTCGTCGATGACTCCATTTCAACCACCCCCGAAGCCACCAAGGTGGCGCTCGCCGCCTACAAGGGCAGAAAAATCGCCCTGATTGCGGGCGGGCACGAGCGCCAGCAGGATTATGCCGATCTGGCCAACCTGATGGGACTGACCAGTGTCGTGATGCTCTGCTCACTGCCGGTCACCGGCCAGCGGCTTGCCCAGGCCGTTCGCGAGAACACTCCGATCCCCATTGCCGAATGCTCGACGCTCGATGAGGCCATGCAGGCGCTCGCCAATGCCGGCCACGTCTTCGATACCGTCATCCTCTCGCCGGGCGCGCCGAGCTACAACCAGTTCAAGAATTTCGAAGAACGCGGCGACCGGTTCAAAGCCCTTGCCCGCCAGCATTTCAGCTAGGAATACCTGTGACCTATGTTTTTTTGCTCTGCGCCATCGTCGCAGAAGTCATCGCCACGTCCGCGCTCAAGGCCGCCAACGGATTTACCAACCTGATACCGTCGGTCATCGTGGCGGTGGGCTACGCTGCAGCGTTCTATTTCTTGTCGCTCACGCTGCGCACCCTGCCGGTCGGCATCGCCTACGCAATCTGGTCGGGATTGGGGATTGTGCTGATTTCGCTTGTCGGCTGGGTCGTTTACAAACAGGCGCTGGATCTGCCCGCCGTAATCGGCATGGCGCTGATTATCGCCGGTGTCGTGGTAATCAATACATTCTCACGGGCGGGACACTGAAAGTGGCGTCAGGCCAGCTTCGAGAAGCTGGCATAGCGTTCTTCGAGCTGTGCCTGCATTTCCTTGACCTTGGCATCCATGCGGGCCTGTACACCCTGCGCGGCAAGCTCGCCCACGCCCTGAATCTGCATGGTCTGCGCGGCCTGAAAGCCGGACACAAGGGCTGCTGAGCTCGCTTGGAACTGCTCCATCATCTCGCGGCGCTTGAGGCGCGCGGCTTCCATCTCATCCCAGGCCGATTGCTTGGGGAGCCAGTTCATCTTTTTGAAACCGGTGACGGTGCTCATGCCCCGATCATGCACCGACGTGCTTAAGATTCTGTTAGGCGGGCCCGAACTCGGGCTTGACCTCCTCCAGCTCGATCAGCGTTCCGTCGAAATCCTTGGGGTGGAGAAAAACCACCGGCAATCCATGCGCACCGATTTTGGGCTCTCCATCGCCGAGCACCCGTGCCCCGCCTTCGATCAGCCGCCGCACCGCCGCGCTCACATCGGCAACTTCATAGCAGATGTGGTGCATGCCGCCGTCGGGATTGCGCTCTAGGAAAGCGGCGATGGGCGAGGCGTCCCCAAGCGGTTCGAGCAGTTCAACCTTGGTGTTACCAGTCTCCACGAACACCACCCGCACGCCATGTTCGGGCAGTTCCTGAACGCCCGAAACGCTGGCGCCCAGCATCTCGCGATACCGGCGTGCTGCCGCCTCGAGATCGGGCACCGCGATGGCGATATGGTTGACCCGCCCGATCATCGGTTGCTCAACCTGCCCTCAATCGCATTGAGTACCGAATAGGCCGCATCGAGCACATTGGTGCCCGGCCCGAAAATGTCGAGCACGCCAGCCTCGCGCAAAAATTCATAATCGGTGCTGGGAATGACGCCGCCGACCACAACGGCCACATCCTTCAGACCCCGTTCCCTCAGCGCGGCGATCAGTTCAGGAACCAGCGTCTTATGCCCCGCCGCCAGTGACGAAACGCCCACTGCGTCAACCCCGAGTTCTTCGGCATGGGCCGCCACTTCGTGCGGCGTTTCAAAAAGCGAGCCCATATGCACGACGAAGCCCAAATCGGCGAAGGCGGTCGCGATCACCTTGGCGCCGCGATCATGGCCGTCCTGGCCCATCTTGGCGATAAAGACTGACGGCGCGCGGCCATGGGAGGTCTTGAACCCTTTAATGCGCCGCACAGCCTCCTCATATTGCGGATCACCGGCATAACTTTGCGAATAAACCCCCGACAGCACCCGCGTGGTCGCGTCGTAGCGGCCGAACACATCCTCCATGGCTTGGGAGATTTCGCCCAGCGTGGCGCGGGCCCGCGCCGCGGCCACGGCGGCGTCGAGCAGATTGCCCTCGTCCATCGCCGCATATTCGCGCAACGCGTCCAGTGCCGATTGGCAGCGGGCTTCATCGCGCGTGCGGCGAATGGCTTCAAGCCGGGCGATCTGCCCGGCTCGCACTTTGGCGTTGTCGACTTCCAACGTCTCTATGGCGTCCTCTGTGTCAAGCCTGTATCGATTGACACCAACGATGACCTCCTCGCCGCGATCGATCGCTGCCTGGCGGATGGCCGCTGCCTTTTCGATGGCCAGCTTGGGGTCGCCCGATTGCACCGCCTTGGTCATACCGCCCTGCGTTTCGACCTCGTCGATAAGAGCCTGCGCTTTTTCGACAAGCTGACGCGTAAGTTCCTCGACATAATAGGACCCGCCCAGCGGATCGACCACATCGGTGATCTTTGTTTCATGCTGCAGGATAAGCTGGGTGTTTCGCGCTATGCGCGAGGAGGTTTCCGACGGCAGCGCAATGGCTTCATCGAACGAATTGGTGTGCAGGCTCTGCGTCCCTCCCAACACCGCCGCCAGCGCCTCATAAGCCGTGCGCACGACATTGTTGTAGGGATCCTGCTCGGTGAGCGAGACGCCCGAGGTCTGGCAATGGGTGCGCAGCATCTTCGAGCGTGGATCGGTGGCGCCCAGATCGGTCATGATCTTGGACCAGAGCGTGCGCGCCGCCCTAAGCTTTGCCACCTCGACAAAGAAATTCATTCCGATGCCGAAAAAGAACGACAGCCGCCCGGCAAATTTGTCGATATCGAGCCCGCGCGCCTGCGCCGCTCGCACATAATCCATGCCATCGGCCAGCGTATAGGCAAGCTCCTGAATCGCCGTCGCCCCAGCTTCGTGCATGTGATAGCCCGAAATCGAGATCGAGTTGAATTTCGGCATATGCTCGGCCGCATAAGCGATGATATCGCCCACGATCCGCATGGAGGGCTCTGGTGGGTAGATATAGGTGTTGCGGACCATGAATTCCTTTAAAATGTCGTTCTGAATGGTCCCTGACAGTTTTTCGGGCGGCACGCCCTGCTCTTCAGCCGCAACGATAAACATGGCCAGAACCGGGATCACCGCCCCGTTCATGGTCATCGATACACTCATCTCGTCGAGCGGAATGCCGTCGAACAGCAGCTTCATGTCCTCGACGGAGTCAATAGCCACGCCTGCCTTGCCCACGTCGCCGACAACGCGCGGATGATCGGAATCGTACCCCCGATGCGTTGCGAGATCGAAAGCGACCGATAGCCCCTTCTGCCCACGCTCCAGCGCCCGTCGATAGAACCGATTGCTCTCCTCGGCGGTCGAAAACCCCGCATACTGCCGGATGGTCCAGGGCCGGTTGGCATACATCGTCGCCCGCACACCGCGCGTGAACGGCTCGACGCCGGGGATGGAACCATCCTCGCCCAGATAGACCGGCTCGACCGCGAGCCCGCCATAGTCGCGGCGAAGGCTGTCGAGCGGGGCATCGCGCAGTTCCGCACTGGCGATATGGAACCAGATGTCGCGCGGAGATTTGCCCATCACACGGCCTCAAATTCCATGATGACCGCATCGACGGCCAGCACGTCTCCTGCCACGGCCTTGAGGCTGGCGACCCGGGCCCTGCGCTCGGCACGCAGGACATTTTCCATCTTCATAGCTTCGACGATGGCCAGGGGCTGGCCCTCCTCGAC
Organism: Pelagibacterium flavum; assembly: GCF_025854335.1. Taxonomy (NCBI): domain Bacteria; kingdom Pseudomonadati; phylum Pseudomonadota; class Alphaproteobacteria; order Hyphomicrobiales; family Devosiaceae; genus Pelagibacterium; species Pelagibacterium flavum. The sequence continues at coordinate 1,186,357 of NZ_CP107716.1, read as the reverse complement.
GACATCGCCCTCCGCCACATCCAGACGCACGATTTGTCCCGGCATCGGACACAAGAGGAACTGGCTCATGTCAGGGGGCGTCTTTTTTACCATGTGCCGCATCAGATCGGCCACATGCGGCATCACCACCTTGGCGACAATATCGGCCCCGCGATAGCGCATGCGGAAGCCCGAGGTCACCCGGTCCATTTTGACATGCAGCGTGCGGCCATCGATTTCCGTAGCCGTCAGGCTCGCACCCGGCTGCCAACCATCCTCGATCAGAAGGGGTTGGCCGTCGTCGGTCATCAGGACAAAGGATTCATCGGACTTCGGAATGGAGAAATCCCAACGCATGTCACCGATCAGGACGCTGCGCTCCGCGATCACATGCCCGCTGCTGATGGGCTCGGGTTCGATGAAACCGCGCGTTTCGAGCTGAAAACTGGCGCGGCAGGCAAGCGCCGCCAGCGTCAGCAACGTATCGTCATCGAGCACGACGCCGGTAAACCCGTCAGGAAATTCATCGTCGATGTAATTGGTTGAAAGCAATCCTTCGCGGAAGCGCTGTTGCTGGGTTACCGCCGAGAGAAACGGGATGTTGTTGCCGATCCCGTCGATTTCGAACTGATCCAGCGCCACCGCCAGCCCGTCTATCGCGGCAACACGATCCGGTGCCCAGGTCACAAGCTTTGCCACCATCGGGTCGTAGTAAGGGCTGATTTCGCCGCCCTCCTCGACGCCGGTATCATTGCGCACGACAAGATGGGCCGACGCCTCGGCAGCAGGCGGGCGATAGCGCTTGAGACGCCCCGTCGAGGGCAGAAAATTGCGATAGGGATCTTCGGCGTAAATTCGCGCCTCCACGGCCCAGCCTTCCAGCCGCACATCTTCCTGAGCCCAGCGCAACGCTTCACCGTCCGCAATGCGTATCATTTCCTCGACCAGATCGAGGCCGGTCACCAGTTCAGTCACCGGGTGTTCGACCTGCAGGCGCGTGTTCATTTCGAGAAAATAGAAATTTCGGTCCTTATCGACGATGAACTCGACGGTCCCGGCGCTCACGTAGTTGACGGCCCTGGCCAAAGCGACGGCCTGTGCACCCATTTTTTCGCGCGTCCGGGAATCGAGAAACGGCGAAGGAGCCTCCTCGATCACCTTCTGGTTGCGGCGCTGAATGGAACATTCGCGCTCGCCCAGATGAATGCAATTGCCCAGCCCATCGGCCAGCACCTGAATCTCGATGTGGCGCGGCTCCTCGATATATTTCTCAATGAAAATCCGATCGTCGCCAAACGACGCCGCCGCCTCCGATTTCGAGCGCTCGAAGGCTTCCTTCACATCCGCATCCGAGCGTGCAATCCGCATCCCCTTGCCGCCGCCCCCGGCCGAAGCCTTTATCATCACCGGATAGCCGATGGACTTGGCGATTTTCGCCGCTTCGGCGGCATCCGCGATCAGCCCCATATGGCCCGGAACCGTCGAAACCCCCGCTTCCGCGGCGATCTTTTTGGAGGTGATCTTGTCCCCCATCGCCTCGATGGCCTTGACCGGCGGCCCGATGAAATAGATTCCCTCCTGCCGCAGGCGTTCGGCAAAGGCCGGGTTTTCAGACAGGAACCCGTACCCCGGATGCACTGCCACGGCGCCGGTCTGCTGGCATGCGGCGACGATTTTTTCGATAGCGAGATAGCTTTGCGATGCGGGAGCCGGACCGATATGGACGGCCTCATCGGCCATCCGCACATGCAACGCATCCCTATCGGCGTCCGAATAAACCGCGACTGTCGCGATACCCATCTTTTTCGCCGTATCGATCACCCGGCAGGCGATCTCCCCGCGATTGGCTATGAGGATTTTGGAGAACATCTAGACAGACCTCACAGCGGAATATTCCCATGCTTCTTGATCGGCACATGCGCCTGCTTGTGTTTTAGGCTCTCGAACGCCCGCGCCACGCGGCGGCGCGTGTTGTGGGGCATGATGACGTCGTCGATGAAGCCGCGCTCGGCGGCGACGAAGGGGTTGGCGAACCGATCCTCATATTCCCTGGTCCGCGCCGCGATCTTGTCGGCATCGTCCAGTTCCGAGCGATAGAGAATTTCGGTTGCGCCCTTGGCGCCCATCACAGCGATTTCCGCGCTCGGCCAGGCGTAATTCACATCGGCGCGGATGTGTTTTGAGCTCATCACGTCATAGGCCCCGCCATAGGCTTTTCGCGTAATGACAGTCACCTTGGGCACCGTCGCCTCGGCATAGGCGAACAACAGCTTGGCACCGTGCTTGATGATGCCGCCATATTCCTGCGCAACGCCGGGCAGAAAGCCCGGCACGTCCACGAAGGTCAGGATGGGAATATCGAAGCTGTCGCAGAAACGGATGAACCGGGCGGCCTTTTTCGATGCATTGATGTCGAGGCACCCCGCAAGCACCATGGGCTGATTGGCGACCACCCCGACGCTCTGTCCGTTGAGCCGAATGAAGCCGATCAGGATATTGCCAGCATGATCCTTCTGGAGTTCGAGGAACTCGCCTTCGTCCGCCACCTTCTCGATCACTTCGCGCATATCATAGGGCATATTGGCGTTGGCCGGGATCAGGGTATCAAGGCTGTCCTCGCGCCGGTCGATCTGGTCGTTCGTCGCAACCCGTGGCGCTTTTTCGCGCGCCGAGAGCGGCAGAAAATCGAACAGTCGCCGCACTTCGAGCAGCGTTTCGATATCGTTTTCGAACGCCGCATCGGCCACCGAAGAAATCTTGGTGTGGGTCGACGCTCCGCCCAGTTCCTCATGGGTCACGCTTTCATTGGTCACCGTCTTGACCACGTCCGGTCCGGTCACGAACATGTAGCTCGTGTCTTTTACCATGTAGATGAAATCGGTCATGGCGGGAGAATAGACCGCCCCGCCTGCGCACGGCCCCATAATGACCGATATCTGAGGCACTGCGCCCGAAGCCTGCACATTGCGCCAGAAGACTTCCGCATAACCACCGAGCGAAGCCACGCCCTCCTGGATGCGCGCGCCGCCGGAATCGTTGAGCCCGATCACCGGCGCACCATTCTGAACGGCGAGATCCATGATCTTGCAGATCTTCTGGGCATGGGTTTCCGATAGCGAACCGCCAAACACCGTAAAATCCTGGGAAAACACGTAGGTCAGCCGTCCGTTGATCGTGCCCCAGCCCGTCACAACGCCGTCACCGGGGATGATCTGCTCGGCCATCCCGAAATCGCGGGTGCGGTGGGTGACGAACATGTCGTATTCTTCAAAGCTGCCCGGATCGAGCAGCACGTCGAGCCGCTCGCGGGCCGTCAGCTTGCCCTTGGAATGCTGAGCCTCAATGCGCCGGGCACCCCCGCCCTGCCGCGCATGTTCACGCTTTTCCTCGAGCGCATCGATAACATCCTGCATCAAGTCCTCCGGCAAATACCCCGATACCCTATAGCGATTTGGCAAAATTTCGAGAAACTTTCGCGGCCCATTTCGCAACCCGCAAAGTTTTATCTTGCCAACACTTAAGGCAATTTACCCCTTGGGCGACACGATCACCCGCCCTCTAACCTTGCCGGCCAGAATGTCTTTGGAAGCCGCGGGCAGGTCCTCAAGGCCCACTTCGCGCACCATCCGTTCGTAAACGCCGAAACCGAACAGCGTCGAAAGCCTGTCCCATGCCGCCATGCGCGCTTCGAAGCGCTGCATGACACTGTCGATCCCGGCCAGCGTCACACCACGCAGAATGAACGGAATGACGCTCCCATCCCACGCATCGCCTGCCGCCAGCCCGACCGCTGCAACGCAGCCGCCCGTGTGAATTTGCTTGAGCATCTCGCCCAGTGGCGCTCCGCCCACACTGTCGACCGCGCCGATCCAGCGTGTCGCGAGCAGCTTTTTGGAACTCGGCGCAAGAACGTCGCGACCGACCACTTCGGTAGCCCCAAGGGCCCGCAGATCGTCGGTCAGGTCTTTCCGTCCGGTCATGGCGTGAACTTTGTAGCCAAGTCGCGCCAGCAGCAGCACCGCCATCGACCCCACGCCGCCGCCGGCTCCAGTCACCAGAATGTCGCCATCGCCGGGCTTTATTCCTTCTGATTTGAGCCTGTTGACCGCCAGCATCGCCGTTAGCCCGGCCGTGCCCAGCACCATTGCATCGCGCGTTGAAATTTCCTTGGGCAAGGGCACCAGCCAATCGGCATTCACCCGCGCGCGGGTCGCAAATCCACCCCAGTGCCATTCCCCGACACGCCATCCGGTCAAGACCACTGCCTGCCCAGGGTGATAGCGCTCATCGGTGCTCTCGATCACCCGTCCGGCAAAATCGACGCCCCCGATATGGGGGTATTCGCGAACGAGACCGCCGATTCCCGAAAGCGCCATGCCGTCCTTGTAATTGAATCCCGCCCAGTCGATGCCCACCAGAACATTGCCCTGAGGCAGCCTTGCCTCGTCCAACTCGGCAATCCGCGATGCGATCTTGCCGTCCTCTCCCTTCTCGGTCACCAGTGCTCTAAAACTCATGGCGCCACCTCCCGGCATTATCTCACAGTGATTTGCCGGGCGCGTCCAGTCGCAATCGGGGCCGCGCGTGATCAGAAGGGATGGGCCAGCCGGTCGAGTGGTACACCTGCGCTGATGATCCCGCTCGAAATCGTGCGCAACAGGTCCGGGTCGAGCACATGCTGCCGGAGCGCCGGCATAATGCCCAGCCGCCGGAAGCGCTGACTGGCCAGAAGCCTGGGCAAGTAAGCGTTGATGATGTCCGCGTCCCGCAACTGTCCCCCCGCCGCAACCATGACGGCCGTTCCCAAATCGGGAACCGCCGAAACCATGCGCTCGCCAACAGCCGCTGCGTAGGCGTAGTCGCCCCCACGCATGGCCCATAGTGTGGGGACGATCGAGTAGAAATCGGGTGGGTTGACCTCAACGGACAGAGCTCGCTGCGACAGGGCACGCGCCGCCTGCCAATTGCCGTTTAGACTTTCAACATAGGCATAGTCCGCCAGCACATCGACCATGGCGGGGTTGAGCTGCATCGCCGTGTTGTAGTCGTTACGCGCTCCCTCTACGTCGCCCGCAAGATAGGCGACATAGGCCCGAAGCGCCCAGATGAACCCATTTGTCGAGTCCATGTCGATTGCCTGTTGAGCAAGTTCGCGCGCCCGCTGCACAAGCGCGGAGCCCTCGGCAGTATCGGTACCCGTCCGCCACCCGCGGTCCGCCGTCAGCAACGCCAGAATGGCCGCGCCCTCCGATATGCCTTCGGTCATTGCCCGACGGGCGCACCGCTCAAGTGCTGAAACATTGAAACCGGTTCGCTGCTCGCGAAACATCGAGTAGGCGACAAGGCACGGATAGGGTTCCAGCACCAGATCGTCTTCCGCCATGCGGGCCGCAATCCAGCTTCGCGCCGATTTGTGCAGCGGGCCGCGCGGGCTGCCAAGCCTGAGCGAAAACTCTTCCGAAACATCCTGCAAATTCATATCGGGAGCCCCATCGTCCAGGGGCACCTCCACTTCAAAAGTGGCAACAACCGAGCGCGACGGGACGTTCTGCAACAGAATTGAATAGAGAATGCCGCCTGGCGATCGACGGGCCACGCCCGAAAGCACGTAGACCCCGCCATTTCCCCGCTCCACCTCGCCGGGGTCAGCTTGGGGCCCGCCATAGCGCGCCGAAAGATCGGAGAACTGGTTTATGTCAGTGACAAGTTCAAGCGCCAGCCCGGCAACGAGCGGCGTACTGCGCTGGTCATCGGTCAGGTTTTCGAAATCCTCGACGAAGACCAGTGGCATGGTCGGCTGAACAACGCCGGGCCGCGACGAGGTGCGCTGACCGAGCTCGGGCCAGAAATAGAGAGAGGCAAGGAGCAAAAGAGCCGCGGCGGCGCCCGCCACCCATATTGATCGCGATGGCGCTTGCGGCGGTCGGGAAACAGCTCCATCCCTGGCGATATCGGATTGCTCCCCCCCGTCGCTACCGATGACCGCGGCGCCCTCGCGCGGAACGAATTGGGGAACATAACGGCCAACCGGCAGGACGATCCGTGTGGGTGCCGTGCCCAGTCCGGAACTGTCGAATTCTTCGATCAGGCCGCGCAACCGGCGTGCCTGGACCCGCACGATTGGGTCCGATTGTGGATCGAAATTTTCATCTCGCCCGAAGACATCCACGGCAATGGAATAGGCTTTTACCGAATCTGATTGCCCCGCGAGGGCGGCGTCCACGATATAGGTGAGGAACGCAGAGAGCCTTGGAGAGCGCGCCATGGGCGGCCATGCCAGAAGCTCGTCGAGCGCTTGGCGAATGGCTGCCTGCTCGTCTTCTGCGTATACCCTCCCCTCAGGCATGCGCTCCTCCTTTGGGCAACACTAGACTTGCGCGTTTTACATGTAAATCGGCAATCCTTTTACCGTCTGTTACGGGCGATAACCTTTCGGTCGCGCGAAGAATTGAGCATATGCCCCTCATCGCAGCCACCATGTGTCGCTTTTTGAACGCTTGGCAGCGCGATTGGACGACGTTTCTTGGCGGAGAGACGCCGGTTTTTTCGATCGACGTATTATTTTGAAGCCGGCCAGAACGCATTTGCGACTGGCCGTTTCGCTTTGATTTTCTGGTTGAGGCCAATGACGAGCAATGCAGCGCTCGAGCCGTTTTTCGTGCTCGTTGATGATCATATCCATTCCGCGCGCCTGATGCGCAGGGCAATGCAGATGAATGCTTCACCTGCGCGCGTCGTCTGGATTGGCAATGCCGGCCGGGCCGAGCGTACGCTGACCCGCCTTCTGCGCGGTCCTGCGGCGCAGCGGCCCAACATGGTGATCGTGGACCTCAAGTCGCACAGTGGCGCATCGGCGGCGTTCATTTCCCGGATCGGGAACCTCGCTGCTTCCGCGAACGTTCCGGTCGCAGCCATTACAGGCACTGGAGCCGACGAAAGTCGCCAGGTGCTCCTCAAAAGCGGTGCCGACGCTGTGTTCGCCCGCCATCACGATCTGACCGCCTATCGGGCGGAGATGGTGAAAATAATAGATTTCTGGGTGCGGGAAACCGTGACCTGGCCCATTCGGGCGTAGCCACCGCGTCCCCGGCTACGTTCGATAGGGAGGAATGTACTCCTTAATGCGTCCCCCAAGGAACGTGTTTGCATTCATTCCTCCCGCCTTTTCCGGCCTCTGGCCAAAAGCGTTCATCGCGGCTTGTCCCTCCCTCGCCGCGATTGAGAAGACCGGCGGACCTGCGTCCTCGTTTCGCCGGCCTTCACGGGGAGAGGGGCATGCTTAAGTCTGCCGGCCGGCACTTGCCGCACCTCTCCCCACCTTTTCCACCACCCTCTCGCACCCCCAATAGCCTTTTTTGCAGGGCTAACCGGTTGTTTTAGAAGGGATTGGCAACGCTCGAACCGGCACAGCTCTGCCTGTTTTGTTTCAATCTGTTAACAAAGACTTGCCAGACGGTTTCGTCTCAAGCATTCTCCCCTCTTGTATGCGGCGTTAACTTTCCGGAAAGTTCTGCGGATTGGTCCGCGCCTTTTCCGGACATGTGCGGGGAGGCCACCATGATGACCACGCCACGCCTCGTCAGTCTGACCGCGCTTGCGGCCAGCCTGTTCATCGTCATCTTGACGATTACTCAAGCCAATGGATTGACGGCAACGCCCGGGATGGACGTTACAAATGCTGCCTGCATCGAAACAGGTGTTTCGTCCGATTGCCCGGTATCGGGATCACTCGTTCAGGCCGTTGTCCATCGCTGACAAGATTACGCCCTGGCCGGGGCATCCCTGGCCAGGCACCCAGCTTCACTTGTGACATGTTGCGCTCGCGACTAGCCGGTATGCGTTGCTGGCTGTTGCGTCGACGCACAACCTCGGCAAGGCTTGTATCCGTCCGATCACGGGATCGATGCTTCGATACAAATTCCCAGTGACCCGGAACCCTATGCCCGCTGAGGCATTGAATTGATGGAGCGAACCGTAACAACCAAGCCCCGGAGATTATGCAAAACCCGGTTTCCGCTATCCTGTCCGCCAATTCGGGCCCGGTAGCGATATTCACCGATTTCGACGGCACCCTCGTTGAGATCGCCTCACACCCGGACGCAATCATCGTTCCCGATGACCTGCCTGCCCGGCTCCGTTCCCTGTATTCCGCGCTCGACGGTGCTCTTGCCGTTGTTACAGGCCGGACCATCAAAACGATCGACGGTTTCCTTCCTGCCCAGGAGTTCTCGGTTTCCGGCAGCCATGGCGCCGAATACCGCCATGAAGGAAAACTGCACGGTCCCCCACCCAACCTCGTTTCCGCTGCGCATATCCTCACCAGCCGCGTTTCCGATACATTGGACGGGCAGGAAGGCATCCTCATTGAACCCAAGCCCACCGGCGTTGCCGTCCACTATCGCTCGGCCCCGGAAAAAGGCGCCATGGCCAGCGCGGCGCTCGCCCGCGCCCTTCAAGGCCATCCCGATTTCCACGCGATAGCCGGAAAAATGGTCGTTGAAGCGCGCCCCCTGTCGGCCAACAAGGGAGCTGCGCTTGAACACTTGATGCAGGTTAAGCCCTTTGCAGGCCGGACGCCGGTTTTCATCGGTGACGACGTCACCGACGAGGACGGTTTCGCGGCCGCCGAGCGCCTTGGCGGGTTCGGTGTCAGGATCGGCGAGCCGGCCGAGACCCGCGCCCGGTTCGTCCTGCCCGACATCGCTTCGCTCCTGAGCTATTTCGATGCCCTGATCGAGAGGGAACCAAACGCCGCCGCATCCGATTTTGCGGATCAAAGACTCCAGGAAAGCAGGATCAGATGAGCCGCCTCATTGTTGTTTCAAATCGAATTCCCGGAAAAGCCCCAGCAGCGGGCGGTCTTGCCGTCGCGCTGAAAAAAACACTCTCGGCGAGAGATGGTTTCTGGTTTGGATGGTCCGGAGCGTTCGCCGAAACCCCCAGCCGGGACGCCAAGTTCGAGACCATCGACGGGCTGCAGATCGGCTCGATCGATCTGACAAAATCCGATCACCAGAGCTATTACGCCGGGTTTTCCAATTCGATCCTCTGGCCGGCCTTCCATCTGCGGCTTGACCTCACCGATATCCACTCGCACTGGTACGAAGGCTATCGCCGGGTCAATGTTCAGTTTGCCGAGGCCATCGCAAAGCACATCCAGCCCGACGACATCATCTGGGTGCACGATTATCATCTGATCCCGCTGGCCACCGAGCTGCGCCGGCGCAATATCCGCAACAAGATCGGGTTCTATCTCCACATCCCGTTCCCCACGCCTGATGCGCTCAACGCCATTCCCCACCACGAGGAATTGTTGACCGACCTCTTGGCCTACGATCTCGTCGGGTTCCAGGCACAGCGCGACGTCGCCGCCTTCAACGAATTCATTGCCCATGAGGAAATGTACCGTCAGGCTGGTGGCACACCCTTCGAAATCGAGATGGGAAACACCACCCTTGATGCGTTCCCCATTGGGTCGGACCCCGAAGCTTTTGCCAAACTGGCGGCCAGCCCCAACGCTCAGAAAATGTACAAACGCGTCGAGCGCTCCATGAATGGCCGCGCCATGATCCTGGGTGTCGACCGGCTCGATTATTCCAAGGGCCTGCCCCAGCGTGTCCAGGCCTATGAAAAGCTGCTGGAAAACAACGCCAACCTTCGGCGTGCCGTGCACATGATCCAGATCGCCCCACCCTCGCGCGACACGATCAAGGAATATCAGGTGATCTCTGACGAGCTGGATTCCGCCGTCGGACGATTGACCGGGCGCTTTGCCGAACCTGACTGGTTGCCCATTACCTATGTCAAGCGCGCCTACTCCCAGGCTTCGCTGGCCGGGCTCTATCGGCTTGCGCGTGTGGGGCTGGTGACACCACTGCGCGATGGCATGAACCTGGTGGCACACGAATATGTGGCCTCCCAGAACCCGGAAAATCCCGGCGTTCTCGTCCTTTCCCGCTTTGCGGGAGCGGCGGAAATCTTTCACGACGCGCTCATCATCAATCCCTTCGATACCGACGAAACCGCAGAGGCCATGCGCCTCGCGATCGCCATGCCGCTCGAAGAGCGCAAGGAGCGCTGGGAAAGCCTGATGAAGGTGGCGCAGACCTATGACATCGATAACTGGGCCAACAACTACCTCGCCGCCTTGACCGGCGATACGCAATCGGCCGTCGTTGACGACCAGGACCCCGACGGCGACCGGAACGGTAAAACCGACCTGCTCCCCCGCTCGGGCACGCTTGGCCGCCCCGCGACAATGTCTCTCGAGCAACGCGCACCACGCCTGTCACTGTTACCGTGGCTGCGCTCGGTCTTTTCCGGCACATAAACACAAAAAGGGCGGCTCGAAAGCCGCCCTCTCTTTTTGCACGACGGGAGGAAGTGCAGATCAGAACGTCGAATCCGGGAAATAGTAGTCCTCGGCGTTCTCAGGCGTAATCAGCGGCGCGCCCAGAATATATTCGCCCGAAACCGGACCGTTCGAGGTGAAGTGGTTGACGGTCACATCCATGGCCGTCGCGATCATCGCGGGCGGATAGAGAACGTCGACCGGAACCAGTTCCGAGCCCTCCATCACCATCTGGATGATTTCCTTCATGCCGGCACCGCCGACGATGAACAATTCGTCCTCGCGGCCCGCCTGGCGCACAGCCTCGATAACGCCGAGCGCGATATCGTCGTCCTGGGCCCAGACCCCATCGATGTCCGGGAAGCGCGACAGGAAGTCCTGCATCACCTCGAACCCGTCATCGCGGTTCCAGTTTGCGTACTGATTGTCCAGAACATTGATGCCCGAGCCTTCGATGGTTTCCATGAAAGCGTTGAAGCGTTCGTCATCGATAACCGTCGGAATGCCGCGCAGGATGACGATGTTGTCGCCCTCGCCGAGCCGCGAAAGGAAGTATTCGCCCGAAACCGTTCCCAGCGCGGTGTTGTTGCCCGCGACGTAAACGTCCTCGATGCCTTCCTGGGACAACCCGCGGTCGACGACCGTTACAAAGACGCCCGATTCCTTGACCATGCGCACCGGATCAGTGAGCGGCTCGGATTCGAACGGCAGCACGACCAGCGCGTCGATCTGGTGGATCGAAATCAGATCCTCGAGATCGTTGGCCTGCTGTGCCGGACCGTCTGCGGCAATCAGGATGATGTCGATATCGGGATTGGCTTCCTCGATCCGGTTCATAGCCTGTTCGGCGTGCCAGTTAAGCCCGCCCGCCCAGCCATGGGTAGCCGCCGGAATGGAAACGCCAATCTTGATTTCCTGTGCCGCTATGGCGGTCACGCCCAGCGCAACGCTGCACAGGGCAGCGCCGGCGATGAGTTTGAGTGTTCGCATGATAGTCCTCCTTGGTTGTGTTGCGCGCCTCTCCTCAAGGCACTGCCCCCGCCGGCATTTGTTTTGGCGCCGGTTGGAATTTTATCCCCTGGTCTTCCGGAAAATATTGAGATGACCGAGATTGCCGCGCTGCAGCCAGACAGCGGCGATAATGATGACGCCCTGCACTGCACCGTTGAGATAATTCGAGATGATATCGGTGAGGTTCAAAATATTGCCGATGGTCGTGAGCATGATCGCGCCGATCACCGTGCCCCCGATCCGGCCGTAACCACCCTTGAGCATGGTGCCGCCGATAATGACCGCAGCAATCGCTTCAAGCTCCCATAATACGCCCGTCGATGACGACGCCGAGCCCAGGCGCGGAACATAGATGATCGTGGCAATCGAGACGCAAAGCCCCTGGATGACATAGGTCAGTGTCTTCACACGGTCGACATTGATCGCCGAATAGCGGGCCACAGTCTCGTTGGATCCAATCGCCATGCAATAGCGTCCAAACGCCGTGCGGTTGAGTAGCACCCAGCCCAGAACGGCGACCACGGCAAAGACCACCACCGGAACGGGAATGCCCAGCAGGCTGCCGTAATAGACGGGGCGGTACGCGTCGCGGATATCAAAGGCCAGCGACAACGTTCCGCCATCAGCAAAGTAGGTCACCAGTGAGCGAAATATCCCCATCGTGCCCAGCGTGACGATGAAGGCCTCGATCTTGCCCTTGGTGGTCATGAAGCCATTGAGAAAGCCAGCAGCCAGCCCGAGCAGCACCGAGGCAGCACAACCGAGCAGAACAGTCGGTATGCCAGTTCCGAGCGTCTCTATCGCTGCGTTCATGACGATGATCATCACGCCCGAAATCACCGCCGCCATGGACCCGACCGAAAGATCGATCCCGCCCGCGGTGATGACGAAGGTCGCCCCGACGGCAATAATCCCGATAAAGGCCGACCGGGTCAGGAGGTTGGAGATATTGCCCTCCGAGGCGAACGCCGAATTGAGCGCGAAACCCAATATGCACAGCGCAATCAGCGCCACGAGCGGCCCGAAGGTGTGATAATCGATCCTGAACCGCTTTTTGGCCGGCTTCACCCCTTCATGCGCTTGCGCGGTCATCGTCCGATTCTCCCTTTAGCCCAGCGGCATAGCGCATGATTTCTCCCTCTTTGATTTCCGCGCCTTCGAGCGTGCCCATGCGGCGCCCTTCGCGCATCACCACAACCCGGTGCGAAAGCCCGATCACTTCCTGCATCTCGGATGAGACCACGATGATCGATTTGCCCTCTTTGGCGAGCGCGGCGATGATGTGATAGATTTGTTGCTTGGTGCCGACATCGATCCCCCGCGTCGGCTCGTCGATAATGACGATTTCCGGCTCGCTTTCCATGGCCTTGCCCAGCATCAGTTTCTGCTGATTGCCGCCCGAAAGCTGGCCAACGCGAACCGAAGCGTCACGCGCCCTGATATCGAAGCGGCGCGTCGCCCGCTCCATGGCCTCGACTTCACTGGCTTCATCGAGAAAGCCATTCTTGAGGTGACGCTTGAGCGTTAGAAGCGTCAGGTTCGATTGCAGCCCGACATTGAGCAGCAATCCCTTTCCCTTGCGGTCCTTGGTCATATAGACCAGCCCTGCGTCGATGGCCTGGCCGATCGAGGAAAATGCCACGGGCTCGCCCCTGAGCCTCACCGTTCCGCCGGTTTTTTCCGTCAGACCAACGATAGCTTCCATGACCGCAGTGCGGCCCGACCCGATCAGCCCGGCAAAACCCAAAATCTCGCCGCGCCGCAGCGCAAAGCTGACGCCGCGCACCCCCGGCGCCGTCAAACCCTCGACGTCGAGAATCACCGGAGCGTCGACATCGGGCTCGTGCTTGGGCGGATAAAGGTTGGACAATTCGCGCCCCACCATCATCTCGGCAATCGCGTCCGGTGTAAGGTCACCGGTCTCGACCGTCGCGATCAACTGCCCGTCGCGCAGTACGGTAATGCGGTCCGACAGCGCCATAACCTCGTCGAGCTTGTGGGAGATAAAGACGATGGCCACGCCCTTGGATTTCAGACGCCGCACCTGCTCGAAAAAAATGTCGGTTTCAGCCGATGTCAAAACGGCCGTCGGCTCGTCCATGATGAGCACCCGCGCATCACGGCTTATCGCCTTGGCGATTTCAACCATCTGTTTGTCGGCGACCGAAAGGGTATTGATACGGGCATTTGGGTCGATGGCGACATGAAGACCGTCGAGAATCCGTTGCGCCTCGGCCAGCATGTCCTTGCGGCGCAAGAAACCGAACCGCACCCATTCCCGGCCCAGAAAAATGCTCTCGGCCACGGTCAGGTGCTCGGCAAGATTGAGCTCCTGATGAATAACGACGATGCCCAGGGACGCGCTTTCGCCATTGGAGGGAAGGCGAATCGGCTCTCCATCGAGCACGATAGTGCCCGAGGTCGGCTGCTCGATGCCCGAAAGTATCTTGATGAGCGTGGACTTGCCCGCACCGTTCTCCCCGATCAGCGCGTGAACTTCGCCTTCACGAACGTCGAAATCGATACTGAACAGAACCGGCACTTCTCCAAAACTCTTGGAAACTCTGCTGGCTGCTAGAATATGTGGCGCACTGGCGCTTTCGGCCATTCACCAGTCCTCCCCCGATCTCCCTACCGGCCGAGCGGCCAGCATCTCCAATTGTCGAGTTGTGTAAACCTTTTCATTTGGCATGTAAAGGTTTACACAGACGTAGATGTGTATAAACCATAGCGTCGGGATTGAGGTGGCTGGAGCGTTTCCGGCATGCCTTGAATGGCCGTGCTTTACAGGGAAAGCATCGGCAGGGGGAGAGCCTTGAGCGCGGTCAAACCAGCAACGATCGAGGATGTTGCACTGATCGCTGGCGTATCGATCGCCACGGTATCACGCGCACTCAACGAACCGGGCAAAGTCGCCGATTCCACGCGCCGCCGGGTTATCGAAGCCGTTGCGCAAACCGGCTATACGACCAATGCCATGGCACGCAATCTGCGCACCCGGCGTTCGCATATGATCCTCATTTTGGCGCCGGACGTTGGCGATCCCAACTTTTCCAACATCCTGGTGGGTCTTGAAACCGAAGCGTCCAAGCGCGGCTATGGTGTCCTGATCGGCAACACACAGAACGATCCCGTTCGGGAAACCGATTATCTGCGCTTCATCTCTTCCAACCAGGCCGATGGCATCATCTTGCTGACCGGGCATCTGCCCTTCGGCCTCGTCGACAATCAGCCCGGCGTGCGGCTTCCGCCCATGGTGGCGATCAACGAGCCGATCCCCAATTCCGACATTCCCTTTGTCGGTGTCGACAACGTGGAAGGCGCCCGCGTTGCCACCGACCACCTGATCAGCCAGGGCCATCGCGAAATCGCGTTCATCGGCCAATCTTCTGGCCGGACCGTCGCCCAATTGCGCGAGCAAGGCTTTCGCACAGCCCTCGCAGCGGCCGGCATATCTGTCCAATCTAGCTTCGTGCTCGAAGCCGATGGAACCACCGAAAGCGGACGCGCGGCGGCCGAACGCATGTTCGTGCGCGACAAGCTTCCGACCGCCTTTTTCTGCGTCAACGACGCCACCGCATTGGGCGTATTGATCGCGCTCACCGCGCGCGGCTACGATCTGCCTCGCGAATTCTCGGTTATGGGCTTTGACGACATTTCCTTTGCCAGTTTCGTAACACCCTCGCTAACGACCATGAAACAGCCCCGCCTCAGAATCGGCGAGGCCAGCATGGACCTGCTGCTTGAAATGCTGGAAGGTGAAAGACCAGCAAGACGCGAAATCCTTCTGCGCTCCGAACTTATTCTGCGCAATTCGGTCGCTCTGCGTCGACCAGCCTGAAGCCTATTCGGCCGGCGCTGGCTCGGTTTCCAACGATTCGGTCGCCGGTCCCACCGGATCAACCGGTGTGGTTTCGATGGGCGTATCGATCGCCGGTGCGTCAGAGCCCTCTGGCTCGGTCACGGCCTCGTCGGTGGGAGCTGGTGTTGGCAAGGCGTCCAGATCAGTGGCCACTTCATCGTCGGCAGCGGGCACATCTTCAAGCGTAGCGCCACCATCGGTTGTGGTTGCTGTTTCATCGTATGTCGCCGTGCTGAACCAATAGACAGCCGCGAACAGAACGACGATCGCAACCAGCCCATAGATCAGCGCACGCGAGTTCATTAGACGGCTGTTTCCCTGCCGCGCTTCAGTCTTGGTGAGATCAGGCTTTTCATCGCTCATTGTGCGTCCCTCGACATGTGGGCTCGACCGGAACCCAACGGACCGGGCAAAGTGCACGGCAAGGGTAGAACGCATGGTCGGAGATCCCGTTCCACGACGCTGGTGACGCAAAATTGGGCAAATGGAAAATATCGTTCAACAAGTCACCATCGCGCGTGCAATCGGCCTTGCGCCCCGCCGCATGTGACGACATAGTGTTTTTGTCCATTTGGTCTAATTTTGGCGCGTGATGACCGCAAGCGGCCCCGAAGCATTGCTGACCCTTAAAGGTCTCACCAAATCCTTCGGGAGTTTCAAGGCCAACGATTCCGTAGATCTCCAGATTATCCCGGGCGAAATTCATGCTCTGCTCGGTGAGAATGGCGCCGGAAAATCGACCTTCGTCAAAATGCTCTATGGCGCACTCCAGCCCGATGCCGGCGAAATGGTCTGGCGGGGAAAGCCCGTTTCCATTCCCAGCCCCGCCTTTGCGCGTCAGCTCGGCGTGGGCATGGTGTTCCAGCACTTTTCGCTCTTTGAAGCCCTTACGGTTGCCGAAAATGTTGCTGTCGCCCTGCCCGGTGACACTCCGATCAAAAAGGTGGCCGCCGACGTCGAAACCGTATCAAGGGAATATGGCCTGCCGCTCAAGGCCGGTGCCTATGTGCACGATCTCTCGGTGGGTGAGCGTCAACGCATCGAAATCGTGCGCTGCCTTCTGGGCCATCCCGATCTCGTCATCATGGACGAGCCGACCTCGGTGCTCACGCCCCAGGAGGTCGACGACCTTTTTGCTGTATTGCGCAAGCTGCGCGACGAGGGAAAGGCCATCCTCTATATTTCGCACAAGCTCGAAGAAGTTCGGGCGCTGTGCGAACGCGCAACCATCCTCAGGCACGGCAAGGTCGTAGGCACCTGTATTCCGCGCGATGAAACCGCCGCCTCCATCGCGCGCATGATGGTCGGCGCCGATATTCACCAGATCCGGCCGGCCAAGGCGCGCCCGCAAGGCGCCGAACCGCTGCTCTCCATCTCGAATCTTTCGATGGACTCCCGCGACGTTTTCGGCACACCGTTAAAGGATATCTCGCTCGATCTGTTCCCCGGCGAGATTGTGGGTATCGCAGGAATTGCCGGAAACGGGCAGTCGGAGCTCTTCGATGTGCTCTCCGGCGAACGCCTTGCCGGCCGTCCCGAACAGGTCACGCTTTTCGGAAAACCCGTAGGCCACGACGACATCACCGCCCGGCGCGCCAAGGGCGCTGTCTTTATCTCCGAGGAGCGTCTGGGTCATGCCACCGTGCCATCCCTTTCGTTGAGCGAAAACGTTATCCTCACCCGCTACAGGGTCAATCCGGGGCTCAAATCGGGCATG
Organism: Pelagibacterium flavum; assembly: GCF_025854335.1. Lineage (NCBI taxonomy): Bacteria > Pseudomonadati > Pseudomonadota > Alphaproteobacteria > Hyphomicrobiales > Devosiaceae > Pelagibacterium > Pelagibacterium flavum. The sequence goes on along the minus strand of NZ_CP107716.1, from coordinate 1,169,437 downwards.
TTCCTCAACCGAGGCAAGGCCAAAAGCCTGCTCGGCACCATCGTTGATGCCCTCGACGTTCGCAAAAGTGCGCCCGATCCGGCGGCCCAATCGCTTTCGGGGGGCAACCTCCAGAAGTTCATCATCGGGCGCGAAGTACTCGAAGATCCCAAGGTGATCATCGTCAACCAACCCACCTGGGGCGTTGATGCCGGATCGGCGGCGCGCATCCGTCAGACCCTGGTCGACCTCGCCGAGGGCGGCGCCGCGGTTCTGGTCATCAGCCAGGACCTTGACGAGCTTTTTGAATTCACCGACCGCCTCGCCGCGATCGCCGAAGGCCGCCTCTCCGATTTCGCTCCCGTGGCCCAGACCGACCGCAATGCCATCGGGCTCAAGATGTCGGGCATTTTCGAGGGGCAGACCGCATGAGGCTCGAACTCATAAAACGCGGCAACCCCTCGCGCGCGCTGCAATTTCTCTCCCCGCTGATCGGCCTTGCGCTGGCGGTAGTCACTGGCGCGATCATGTTCGCCATTCTGGGCAAAGACCCGCTGGCGGCGCTCTATGTCTATTTCGTCGAGCCGCTGACCGAGCTGTGGTCCGTCCACGAACTGCTCATCAAAGCCGCACCGCTGATTCTCATGGGGGCCGGTCTTTCGGTCTGCTATCTTTCCAACAACTGGAACATCGGCGCCGAAGGTCAGTTCATCATGGGCGCTTTGGCCGGGTCGATCTTCCCGGTCCTGTTCACCGACCTCCAAACCCCGTTTGTTCTGCCGCTGATGATGGTGTTCGCCATCGTTGGCGGCGCACTCTGGGCCGGCATTCCCGCGCTGCTCAAGGCCAAATTCAACACCAACGAAATCCTCGTCAGCCTGATGCTGGTCTATGTAGCGGAACTGATTCTCGACTATCTCGTGCGTGGCCCGTGGCGCAATCCGGGTGGCATGAATTTCCCCGAATCGGTGCGCTTCCATTCTTTCGCCCGCATCCCCGAACTGATGCCAGCCGATGGCCGTGCCAATTGGGGCATCGTGATCGCGATTGTCGTCGCCATCGCCATCTGGGTCATGCTCTCGCGCACGCTGAAGGGCTTCGAGATCAAGGTGCTCGGCACCAGCCCCCGTGCCGGCAAATTCGCCGGTTTCGACGCAAAGAAGATGATCTTTTTCTCCTTCCTTCTGGCCGGCGCCTGTGCCGGGCTGGCTGGCATCATCGAAGTGGCTGGTGCCTCGGCGCAGTTGCGCCCCATCATCTCGCCGGGCTACGGGTTCACTGCCATCATCGTGGCTTTCCTGGGCCGTCTCAATCCGCTCGGCGTGATCGTCGCGGGATTGGTGCTGGCGCTTACCTATCTCGGCGGAGAGGCCGCCCAGATTTCGCTTGGACTTTCCGACAAGGTCGCCCGAGTCTTTCAGGGCGCGTTGCTGCTCTATATCCTGGCCTGCGATACGCTGATCCATTACCGCATCCGCTTTGCCCGCGCGCCAAAGGCATCGGGGAGTGTCGCCGATGCTTGAATCGATCCTTCTCACCATCATCACGGCCGCAACGCCGCTTTTGTTGGCCGCCCTCGGCGAGTTGGTCGTCGAACGCTCCGGCACCCTCAATCTCGGCGTCGAGGGCATGATGGTCATGGGTGCCGTCGGCGGTTTTGTCGGCATGATCGTCACCGGCAATCCCTTCATCGGCGCGCTGGTCGGCGTGCTGTTCGGCACCGTCCTCTCGCTGCTCTTTGCCTTTCTGGCGCTCACGCTGGCAACAAACCAATATGCAACCGGCCTTGCCCTCACCATTCTGGGCCTTGGCCTATCCGGATTGATCGGCGAGCCCTATGTCGGCCGTTCGGCTGTCCGCATGCCGGTTCTCGATATCCCCGTACTGTCCGATATTCCGATCATCGGCCGCCTGCTGTTCGGCCAGGACGTCATCTTCTATATATCCATCGCGCTTGTCATCGGCGTGGCCTGGTTCCTGTTCAGAACAAAAAAGGGCCTCACTCTGCGCTCGATCGGTGACAATCCGCAATCGGCCCACGCACTCGGCATCAAGGTCATCCGCTATCGCTATCTGGCCGTCCTGTTCGGTGGGGCTTGTGCGGGCCTGGCTGGCGCCCATCTCTCACTCGTTTACACTCCCCAATGGACCGAAAACATGTCGGCGGGCCGAGGCTGGATTGCGTTGGCGCTCGTGGTTTTCGCCTCCTGGCGACCGGCCCGGGTGCTGGCGGGCGCCTATCTGTTCGGCGCGGTCTCGATTGGCCAGTTGCACGCCCAGGCTCTGGGGATCGGCATTCCGTCCCAGTTCCTTTCGGCACTCCCCTATCTCGCCACCGTCCTGGTTCTGGTCTTGATTTCCCAGAACCGGCGGCTGACGCTGATTAACACCCCGGCCTCGCTCGGCAAGAGCTTCGTGCCGGATCGCTAAAACCAAAGTTCAAGGAAGGGACACTCATGAAAACGCTCCTCTCAACTCTTGCGGCAGCCACGGCACTGTCGCTGACTGTGGTTCCTGCAGCCATGGCGCAGGACGAGCCCGTCGAAGCCTGCTTTGTCTATGTCGGTTCGCACACCGATGGCGGCTGGAGCCAGGCTCACGACATCGCGCGCCTCGCGGTGGAAGAGGAATATGGCGATGCCGTCGAAACCCGCTTCATCGAAAACGTCGCCGAAGCCACCTCCGAGGGTGCCATCGAGCGCATGGCGCGTTCCGGCTGTGACATCATCTTCACCACCTCCTTCGGCTTCATGGACCCCACCATCGCCGTTGCCGAACGCTTTCCGGACGTCAAGTTCGAGCACGCTACCGGCTACAAGACCGCGCCCAACGTCTCGGTCTACAATTCGCGCTTTTATGAAGGCCGCTACATTCAGGGCGTGATCGCCGCCTCGATGTCGGAAGCAGGGGTTGCCGGCTACATTGGCTCGTTCCCGATCCCTGAAGTTGTGCAGGGCATCAATGCCTTCATGCTTGGTGCGCAGTCGATCGACCCCGATTTCGCCGTCAAGGTGGTCTGGGCCAACTCCTGGTATGATCCCGGCGCGGAAGCCGATGCCGCCAAGGTTCTGATGGACCAGGGCGTCGATATCATCACCCAGCACACCGACTCCACCGCCCCCATGCAGGAAGCCGCCGCCCGCGGCATCAAGGCGTTCGGTCAGGCTTCCGACATGATCGAAGCTGGTCCTGAAACCCAGCTGACGGCCATCGTGGACACCTGGGCGCCCTATTACATCGAACGCGTCGGCGCGGTGATCGATGGCACCTGGGAAACCTCGGACAGCTGGGACGGGCTGGTCGACGGCATTCTGACAATGGCACCTTACACCAACATGCCCGAAGAGGTCGCAGCGCTAGCCGAAGAAACCGAGGAAGCCATCAAATCCGGCGAACTCTTTGTCTTTACCGGCCCGATCAACAAGCAGGACGGCACCCAATGGCTCGCCGAAGGCGAACAGGCCGATGACGGCACTCTGCTGGGTCTGAACTTCTATGTCGAAGGCGTGGACGACCAGCTTCCGCAGTAAGCTCCAAGGTTCTGTCAATCGAAAGCGGCGGCAGCAATGCCGCCGCTTTTGTTTCTTGACCGAACACCCGCGCCGCGACACCCTTCTGGTACAAGACCAAGGACAATAGCTGATGACTGACGCTGCCACTCTCGCCCGCATGATCCGCGCCGGACGCGGGCTTGATCCTGCCGATCTGGTCATCAGGAACGTCCGGCGGCTCGATATTGTTACCGGTGAAGTCACCCAGACCGACATCGCCATCGTCGCAGATCGCATCGTCGGCACCCATGGCACTTATGCGGGCCACAGCGAAATCGATGGCGCCGGCCGCTTTGCCGTGCCCGGCTTCATCGATACCCATCTTCACATCGAATCCTCGCTCGTCACCCCGCTCGAATTCGACCGTTGCGTGCTGCCCCACGGCGTCACAACCGTCATCTGCGATCCCCACGAAATTGCTAACGTGCTCGGTGCCAGGGGGATCAGTTACTTCCTCGATTGCGCCGAGCAATCGATCATGGATATCCGCATCAACCTTTCTTCCTGCGTCCCCGCCACCCCATTCGAGACGGCCGGCGCGCGCCTCGAGATCGAAGATTTGTTACCCTTTGTCGATCACCCCAAGGTCATCGGCCTTGCCGAAATGATGAACTTTCCCGGCGTAATCAATTGCGATCCGGGAATTCTGGCCAAGCTCGAAGCCTTCCAACACCGGCACATGGATGGCCACGCACCGCTGCTCTCCGGGTTCGATCTTAACGCCTATCTGGCTGCTGGCATCCGCACAGACCATGAAGCGACGAGCGCGACCGAGGCTCGCGAAAAGCTCTCCAAGGGCATGGCGATCCTCATTCGCGAGGGCTCGGTGTCAAAAGACCTCGACGCACTGGCTGAGATCCTCGACGCAAACACCTCGGCCTTCGTTGCGCTCTGCACGGACGACCGTAACCCGCTCGACATTGCCGAAGAGGGCCATCTGGATTCTTCGATCCGCCGCCTGATCGCCCATGGTTGCCCGCTCCATCACGTCTATCGCGCCGCCTCCCATTCTGCTGCTCGCATTTTCGGCCTCAAGGACCGCGGGCACGTCGCGTCGGGCTGGCGCGCGGACATCGCGCTGCTCGATAGCCTGGAGGATTGCCGCGTTTCCGATGTCGTTTCGGCCGGTCGCCTTGTCACCGAAGCACTCTGGGCAACCCGCGAACAGGTCGCCCCGGTTGGTCTTGACTCCATGAAGGCAAAGCCGGTCGAGCCATCGGCTTTCATTACAGCGCCCGATCCCGACAAGAACGAAGTGCCGGTAATCGGCGTCAAACCCGGCCTCATTCTAACCTTCCGCGAGAGCGCGGCCCTGGCTAGCGACGAAGACGGGCTGAAACCGGACACCAGTGCCGATGTCATCAAGGTGGCGGTCATCGAGCGCCATGGCATCAACGGCAATATCGGCCGGTCCTTCGTCAAGGGCTTCGGGCTCAAGCGCGGCGCCATCGCCTCTTCAGTCGGCCATGACAGCCATAATATCACCGTGGTCGGTGTGACCGATGAGGATATGGCGCTGGCCGTCAATCGCCTCATCGAAATCGGTGGCGGCTTTTCCGTTGCTTGCGAGGGCGAAATCCTCGCCGACCTCGCTCTGCCCATTGCTGGACTGATGAGTCCGGAACCCTTCGAGATCGTCACCGAACACCTCGAACATTTGCGCGAGGCGGCAAGGGCGCTCGATTGCACCCTGCCTGAACCCTTCCTTCAGGTCGCTTTTCTTGCCCTGCCGGTCATTCCGCACCTGAAAATGACCGACAACGGTCTGTTTGACGTCGACAAGTTCGATTTCGTCTCATGACCGTGCACGGCTTGATTAAGCCACTTTCCCTCTTATCTCTTAGAGCATGACCAAAGAGCGGACCCGCCTCGAACGCCTGTTCCTACGCCTCGAAGCGCGCTTTCCGCGCTTTGCGATGATCATCTATGTGCTGCGCCAGCCTTGGGCCATGCTCATTCGTATCCCGCTGGGCATCCTGTTGTGCCTCGGGGGGATTGCGTCCTTTCTTCCGATCCTCGGCGTCTGGATGCTACCGCTCGGCCTGTTGTTGCTGGCCATTGACCTGCCCTTCCTCCAGCGCCCAATGAACGGGATTATCCTGCGCGGAGAACGCCAGTGGCACCTTTGGCACCGCAGCCGCCGCGACCGGAAATCGGCGCAGAACGCCTCGGATGACAAGCAAAAGGCGCAGCCGGCACCGCGCCTTTCCGACAATCGCAACGATTATCGCTGAGCCTTCTTTTCCGCCCGCTTGGCGTGCAGCAGGGGCTCGGTATAGCCTGAGGGCTGTTCTACCCCTTCCAGCGCCAGCGCCAATGCAGCCTGAAAAGCGACCGAGTGTTCGGGATCGTCGCTCATGGGGTCATAGGCTGGATCGCCGGCATTCTGCTGATCGACCACCCGGGCCATCCGTGTGAACGTCGCCACCACCTCGTCCTGTGTTACCACACCATGCCAGAGCCAGTTGGCAATCGCCTGCGATGAGATGCGACAGGTTGCCCGGTCCTCCATCAAGCCCACATCATTGATGTCGGGCACTTTCGAGCACCCCACCCCCGCGTCGACCCAGCGCACCACATAGCCCAGAATGCCCTGCGCATTGTTATCAAGTTCGCGCTGGATCTGCTCAGCCGACAAAGTCGACGGATCGAGCACAGGCATGGAGAACAAGGCGTCCAGACCGGGAATGGGCTCGTTGTGCCTGCGCTTTTGCGCCTCGAACACGTCGACCTCATGATAGTGCAGCGCATGCAGCGTTGCCGCCGTCGGCGAAGGCACCCAGGCGCAATTGGCGCCCGATTTTGGATGTCCGACCTTCTGCTCCATCATCGCCGCCATATCGTCGGGCCGGGCCCACATGCCCTTGCCGATCTGGGCGCGGCCGGTCAGCCCGCACGCGATCCCTATCGTGACGTTGCGATCCTCGTAAGCCTGGATCCAGCGCTCGGCCTTGATCTGATCCTTGAGCAACACCGGCCCGGCTTCCATAGAGGTGTGGATCTCGTCACCCGTGCGGTCTAGGAAGCCGGTGTTGATGAAAAACACCCGTTCACGCGCCGCGTGGATACAGGCCTTGAGGTTGGCCGATGTCCGCCGCTCCTCGTCCATGATGCCGATCTTGATTGTGTTGAGCGGTAATCCGAGGATCTTTTCGACCTCCCCGAACACATTGCACGCAAACAGCACCTCGGTCGGCCCGTGCATCTTGGGTTTGACTATGTAGATCGAGCCGGTTGTCGAATTGGCCCTACGCTTGAGGTCGTGCAGGGCGCAAAGCGTGGTGATCGCCGCATCCATCATTCCCTCGCCGATCGGCTGCCCGTCCGCATCGAGGATGGCATCGGTCGTCATCAGATGCCCGACATTGCGCACCAGCAGCAGCGCGCGACCCTTGAGGGTCAACTCGCTTCCATCCGGTGCAGTGTAGGCCCGGTCGGCATTAAGCGTCCGTGTAACGCTCTTGCCGCCCTTTTCGAACGTATCGGCCAGATCGCCCTTCATCAGCCCGAGCCAGTTGCGATAGACCCCGACCTTGTCCTCGGCATCCACCGCCGCGACCGAATCCTCGCAATCCTGAATTGTGGTCAGCGCGCTTTCGATCACCACATCTGCCAGATTGGCCGGATGGTCCTTGCCCACCGGATGGTTTGCGTCGATCACCAGTTCAACATGCAATCCGTGGTGTTTGAGCAGAATGCGCAGCACGTCGCCATGGCGCGAATAGCCCGCGAACGCCTCGGGATAAGCCAGTTTCGCTGGGCCATCCTGACTTTCGATCACCAATCTGGCAATATCTCCCGATGTATCGACGCCATAGCGTGTCACCGCCCAATGCTTGACGCCGAGCAGCGGAAACGTCTCATCAAGAAAATGGCCGGCCCGCGCGAACACCTCGGCGCCGCGCCTGGGATTGTAGGCGCGCCCAGGCGCCAGATCGCCCTCGCGGGCAATCACATCGGTGCCATAAAGCGCATCGTATAGACTGCCCCAGCGGGCATTGGCGGCATTGAGCGCATAGCGGGCATTTGAGACCGGCACCACCAGTTGCGGGCCGCAGATCGAGGCAATCTCGGAATCGAGATCTTCCGTCTCAATCCGGAAATCCTCTGGCTCGTCCTCGAGATATTTGATCTCGCGCAAAAACGCCTGATAGGCCTCGGGGTCCTTGGTAGCCGGGCCATTGTCACGATGCCAATCATCGATCTGGTTCTGCATCCTGTCGCGGATTTCCAGGAGTTCGCGATTGCCCGGCATATAGGCTGCGACCATCTCGGCAAACCCCGCCCAGAAGCTGTCCGACGCTATATCGAGCCCGTTGAGCGCCTCCTGTTCGACAAACGCGGCAAGCTGTTCATCGACCTGCAAACCGGCCCGCGTGACATAGCTACTCATCGTCTCTCTCCTGCTCGTTTCCTGCCCAGCTAACGCGCCAGCCTATTTCCGCCAAGCGGTCGTGGAAAACCCTTCCACGATGTGGAAATCAGCTTGGCGGAGTCTTGGCCGCCTCGCCCGCCACATAGGTTTGCGCAATCACCCGGTCGTCACCGCATGTCTGGAGCAGAAACAACTCCTCGGACAGATGTTCCACCTGCTCCATCTTGAGCGCCATATGCGGCAGGGCCCGGGCATCGAGCACCACGATATCGGCATCGGCGCCAGGCTCCAGCGTGCCGATGGTGTGCTCGAGCAAAAGCGCCCGCGCATTGCCCAGCGTCATCATGAAAAAGCTTTCGAGCGGTGAGAGGCGCTGGCCGCGCAACTGCAGCACCTTGTAGCCCTCATCGAGCGTGCGCAACATCGAATAGGAAGTGCCTCCGCCCACATCGGTCGCTACCCCGATCCGCACATTGGACGCCATCAGCCGTTCGCGGTCGAACAGCCCCGAGCCGATGAACAGGTTCGATGTCGGGCAGAACACCGCCACCGATCCCGTTTCCGAAAGTGCCGCGATTTCCCGGTCGGTCATGTGGATGCAATGGCCGAGCAATGTCCGCGGGCCCAGCAGCCCGTAATGCTCATAGACGCCGACATAGTCAGGCAAGTTGGGAAACAGTTCCCTGACAAACTCGATTTCGCCCAGGCTCTCGTTCACATGCGTCTGGACATAGACATCGGGAAATTCGCGGACCAGATCCTGCGCCATTTCCATTTGTGCGTGGGTAGAGGTCAGCGCAAAACGCGGGGTAATCGCGTAGTGCAGCCGCCCGACGCCGTCCCATTTTTCCAGCAACGCCTTGCTTTCGTCATACCCCCGTCGCGGCGTATCGAGCAGCCCTTGGGGCGCGTTGCGATCCATCATCACCTTGCCGGCAATCATGCGCATGTCGCGCTTTTTCGCCTCGGCGAAAAACGCGTCCACCGATTGCGGATGCACCGAGCAATAAACCGCCGCCGTAGTCGTCCCGTACCGCACCAGTTCGTCACAGAACAGTGAGGCGATGCGCGCCGCATGCTCTGCATCGGCGAAGCGTTGTTCTTCTACGAACGTGTAGGTATTGAGCCACTCCAGGAGGTCCTTGGCATACGAGCCGATCACCTGCATCTGTGGATAGTGGATATGGGTATCGATAAACCCCGGCATAATCAGATTGGGCCGGTGATCGATGATCTCAGCCTTGGGCGCGACGAGCCTGACCCCCTCGTTCCACTCCCCGACCGAAACGATCCTTCCCTGATCGACAACCACCGCCCCATCCTCGATATAGCGATAGCTTTCGTGATCGTCGGCCCCGGAGGGTTCGGCGATGAAGGTCAGAACGCGGCCGCGCAAAATCTTTGCGGTCACAGGCTCCGCTCCCCGGTTACCGACTGATACCAGACGGTCAGCATCTGCCGCTCCTCATCGGTCATGAACGACACATTGCCCGGTGGCATGGCATGGCTGCGCGCCGACTGGATGTAGATTTCCCGTGCATGTTCGGCGATCAGCTCGGGCGTGTCGAGCCGCACATCCTTTGGCGCCATATGCACGCCGTCATAGGCAGGCTCGGCGGCATGGCACATCGAACATCGACCCAGCACAATCTGGGACGCCTGCTGAAAATGGGCATCTTCGAGAAAACTCTGCGCAGTCGAGCTGAGCGCGACGTCTCCGGTTTCGGCCCGCGCTTTCGGATAGCTCGAAAGCCAGATGATCCCGATAAACAGCACCAGTGCCAGCGCAAACGTCCAGTATTCGCGCCGCCCTGTTGAATGCATGGTGTTGAAGAAATGCCGGATCACAACCCCAATGAGAAAGATCAGTCCGGCGATCGCCCAGCTGTATTCGGTCGCGAACGCCAGCGGGTAATGGTTCGAGAGCATGAAGAACAGCACCGGCAGCGTCAGGTAATTGTTGTGCACGCTGCGCTGCTTGCTCTGCGCCCCAAGCGCCGGATCGGGCGCCTCGCCGGCCTTCATCGAAACGACGATCTTCTTCTGGTTGGGAATGATGATGAAAAAGACGTTCGCCGACATGATTGTCGCCGTGAATGCGCCCATATGCAGAAAGGCGGCGCGGCCGGTGAACACCTGCATATAGCCCCACGACATGGCCAGAAGGATCGCAAACAGGACGATCATCAGCCCGTTCTGGCTTTTGCCCAGCGGTGACTTGCAGAGCAGATCGTAGAGCACCCATCCGAGCGCCAGCGAGGCCAGCGATATGCCGATGGCAACCGGCGCATCGACATCCAACACGGTGCGGTCGATCAGGAACAGGTCGGCGCCGGCGTAATAGACGATGATGAGCATCGCAAACCCGGTCAGCCAGGTCGAATAGCTCTCCCATTTGAACCAGACCAGGTGCTCGGGCAGGTTGGGCGGCGCGACCATGTATTTGTTGACGTGGTAGAATCCGCCCCCATGCACCTGCCACTCCTCGCCCTGCACCCCGGCTGGCAGATCGGCATGCTTGCGCAGCCCGAGATCGAGCGCGATGAAATAGAAGGACGATCCGATCCACGCGATCCCCACGATCACATGGCTCCAACGCACGGCAAACGCCATCCATTCCCAAAACAGCGTGAAATCAGTCATTTATGGTTTGCCCTAATCCTAAATCCTGATCGGCCAGAGCCCGCAAAATCTCTGCCGCCGTGAGCGCCGCGATCACCTCGGGCCGCTTGTCGTGCACATCGGCTCCGCCAATCGGCATGGCGAGTTTTTCGACCATCCCCGTATCCAGCCCCATATCGGAAAGCCAGCTTTTGAAGGTGGCTTTTTTGGTTTTCGATCCGATCATCCCCACATAGGCGGAATCGTCCCGCATCAGCGCTTCGGACGCGATAAGGAAATCGAGCCCGTGATCGTGGGTGAGAACAACAAAACACGATCCCTTCGGCGCCTCCCGAACCAGCGCTTCAGCCACCGGAGCGTGCCGCGCTTCCACCCCGCGCGGAACCCTGGCGATTTCGGCCGCGCGATTGTCCACGACCAGCGTGCGCAGCGGCAAAAGCGACAGCGCCTGACCCAGCGCATTGCCTACATGCCCGGCCCCGAACACATAAACGTGTGGCCGCGCCATATAGGCCCGTTCGGCACGCACCCGCACATCTTGGGCCACATCCGCATCGACCGCCCGCATGCCGATTGCCACCCGTCCGCCGCAGCATTGTCCGATTTCGGGCCCAAGCGGGATATCGAGCGCCGCCGCAGCTTCCCCCGAAGCCAACGCCTCCCGCGCCCTTGCGATTGCCAGAAACTCGAGCTGCCCACCGCCAATGGTACCGATTTCGTCCTCGGACGAGACCACCATCCACGCTCCGGCCTCGCGCGGTGTCGATCCCTTCGCTTCCGTCACCTCGACCAGCACGGCTTGCCTGTGGCGGTTGAGAAAGTCGCGCAGCTGTTGCGGGGTAACGCTCACCGCCCGGCCGCCTCGCGCCTGAGCCGTTCGATGGTCATCAGCACCCGTTCGGGCGTGGCCGGAGCATCCATACGCGGCGCGATCTTATAGTCGGCAACGCTGGCCGCAGCCATCGAGAGCGCTTCGAGTACCGAAAGCGCCAGCATGAACGGGGGCTCGCCCACCGCCTTGGAACGGCGGATGGTTGGGGCGGTGTTGGCCGACCATTCGGCCAGCTTCACGTCAAAAATCTTGGGGACGTCGGAAACGACCGGGATCTTGTATGTGGAGGGCGCGTGCGTGCGCAACTGCCCCTTGTCGTCCCACCACAATTCCTCGGTTGTGAGCCACCCCATGCCCTGGATGAACCCACCCTCGATCTGCCCGATATCGATGGCCGGGTTGAGCGATTTGCCCACATCGTGCAGCACATCGACCCGCTCGACCATGTATTCTCCGGTCAGGCTGTCCACCACCACCTCCGAACACGCAGCGCCATAAGCAAAGTAATAAAAGGGCTGCCCCTTGCCCGCTGCACGGTCCCAGTGAATGTCCGGCGTCTTGTAAAATCCCGCGGCCGAAAGCTGCACGCGGGCCAGATAGGCCTGATCGATGAAATCGGCCCAGTCATGGCGCTGATTGCCCACCATCACGCAATTGGGCTCGAACGAAACAGCGTCCTCGGGCACACTGAATTTGTTCATAGCAAACCGGACCAACCGGTCCTTGATCTGCTCGGCGGCATTGGCCGCAGCCATGCCATTGAGGTCCGAGCCCGACGAGGCTGCAGTTGCCGAGGTGTTGGGCACCTTGCCTGTGGTCGTAGCTGTGATCTTGACCTTGTCGAGATCAATCTGGAAGCAATCGGCCAGAACCTGCGCCACCTTGACGTAAAGCCCCTGCCCCATCTCGGTGCCGCCATGGTTGAGATGGATCGACCCGTCGCGATAAACATGAACAAGCGCCCCGGCCTGGTTGAAGGCCGTCATGGTAAAGCTGATCCCGAACTTGACCGGCGTCAGCGCGATGCCGCGCTTGAGGACCCTGGACGTCCTGTTGAAGGCGATGATATCTTCGCGCCGCCTGCGATAGTCCGAGCTTGCCTCAAGCTCATCGACCACCCGCCCGATGATGTTGTCGGTGACCGTCTGATGGTAGGGCGTGAGGTTGCGGTCGGTATCGCCATAGAAATTGGCCTTGCGAATATCGAGCGGATCCTTGCCAAGCGCATAGGCGATGTCCTCGATCCAGCGCTCGCAGCCCACCATGCCCTGCGGCCCGCCGAACCCGCGAAACGCGGTGTTGGAAACCGTATTGGTCTTGAGCGGCTCGGATTTGAGCCGCACATTGGGATAATAATATGCGTTGTCCGCATGAAACAGCGCCCGGTCGGTCACCGGCCCGGAAAGGTCCGCGGAAAACCCGCAGCGCGCGGCGAAAACCGCGTCCACCGCTTCAATCCGCCCCTCATCGTCATAACCGACTTCGTAGTCGACGACGAAATCGTGCCGCTTGCCCGTGGCGATCATGTCGTCGTCCCGGTCGGGCCTGATCTTGACGGCGCGGCCGAATTTTTTCGCCGCGATGGCCGCCACCGCGGCAAACAGATTGCTCTGGGTTTCCTTGCCCCCGAACCCCCCGCCCATGCGGCGCACTACGACATTGACCGCGTTGGAGGGCACACCCAACGCGTGCCCCACCATATGCTGGACCTCGCTCGGGTGCTGGGTGGAGGAGTGAACGGTTACCTCATCATCCTCGCCGGGGATCGCCAAAGCGATATGGCCTTCGAGATAGAAATGGTCCTGTCCGCCCATCTCCATCGAGCCTTTAACCCGGTTTCTGGCAGCCGCCATGCCCGCAGTAACGTCGCCGCGTTCGAGCTTCATGCCCGGCGTCACCAATGCTCCACCTGCCGCCCGCGCCGCGCCGACATCGAGCGCAAAGGGCAGTTCGGTATAACTGACCTGCGCCAGTTTCGCCGCGCGCCGCGCCGCTTCGCGCGTGGTTGCGACCACCGCGAAAAGCGGCTGCCCGAAAAATTCGACGCGCGTTTCGGCAAAGATCGGCTCGTCATGCTTGCCGGGCTGCGAAATATCGTTGTGCCCAGGCACATCGTCCGCCGTCAGCACCCCGAGCACGCCCGGCGCCCGCCGCACGGGCTCGAGGTCGAGCGACACGATTTCCCCGTGCGCGCTGGTGGAAAGCCCAAGATACGCATGCAGCGTGCCCGCCGGCTCAACCATATCATCGATGTATTCCGCCGTTCCCGACACATGCTTGTGCCCGGAATCGTGCTTTTGCGGCACATGCACGCCGCCACGAATGGCGGGCTTGTTATCGAGCGCGGTCATTATGCCACCTCATGCCGAACGATATGGCTCGGCCCTTCGATAGTCTCGAAATAGACCCGCTTCAGAAGGTTTTTCGCAGCCAGCATCCGGTAGTCAGCGCTGGCCCGCCAATCGGTCAGAGGCTGGAAATCCTCCTCGAATTTGTCCAGCGCGGCTTCGACCGTCTCAAGCGTCCAGGGCTTGCCGATCAGCGCCGCCTCGACCGCCCTTGCCCGCTTTGGGGTCGCGGCCATGCCCCCAAAGGCGATGACCGCTCCGGCCACCACGCCGTCGGCAACCTTGATGCGAAACGCCCCCAGCGTTGCAGTGATATCCTCCTCCCGCCGCTTGGTAACCTTGTGGACCCCGAACAACTCATCGGCCCCCGGCAGGGGCACCGAGACGCTTTCGACAAACTCTCCCTTCTCCCGGTCCTGCTTGCCATAGGCGATGAAGAACTCCTCGAGCCTCACCACGCGACGGCGATCACCCTTGCGCAATGTAACCTCGGCCCCCAGCGCGATCAGCGGCGGCGGCGTGTCGCCGATTGGTGAGCCATTGGCGATATTGCCGCCGATGGTTCCCATGGCCCGCACCTGCACGCCGCCGATCCGATCGAACAACTCGACCATCTGCGGAATGTGAGTGGCGATGGTCTCAAACACCCTGGCGTAGCTCACCCCCGCCCCGAAAACGATGCGTCCATCCTCGACGGACACCTCCCCCATCAGATGCCCCACGATCACCACTGGGGCGATCTCGCGCATGAATTTGGTGACCCACAGCCCCACATCGGTCGCCCCCGCGACAAGCGTTGCTTCCGGCAACCCTTCGAGCACCGCCGCAAGATCATCGACATTGGCCGGAATGATCGTCTTGCCCCGCGTCCCCTCGACAACCACCCGCCGCCCGTCCCTGAGCGCGGTCAGGTTTGCAATGATCGCATCGCGCTCCCTGTTGAGCACGTCTTCGAGCACCGACCCGTAATTGGAGACGGCCTGTGCCGCCCGGACGATCGGCGCATACCCCGTACAACGGCACAGATTGCCCTGCAGCGCCTTTTCGATCTCGGGAACGGATGGACTGGGATTGGCCAGCCACAACCCGTAAAGGCTCATCACGAACCCCGGCGTGCAGAACCCGCACTGGCTGCCATGGTAATCGACCATGGCCTGTTGCACCGGATGCAAACCGCCATCGGCGCCCTTGAGATGCTCAACGGTCACCACATGCGCGCCGTCCAGCATCGACACCAGCATTATGCACGCATTTGCGGGCAAATAGCGCACAACGCCACCATCCATGCGACCGACAATGACCGTACAGGCCCCGCAATCCCCCTCTGCGCAGCCCTCCTTGGTCCCACGCAAGACACGGTCCAGGCGCAGGAAATCGAGCAGCGTCCGATCCGGCTCGAGCGCATCCAGCTCGACCAGATCGCCGTTAAGATAGAAGCGGACAGTGGTGCGCGTTTCCAAGATCAGCTCCCGCGATAGGTCGAATAGCCGAAGGGCGAAACCAGCAGCGGCACGTGATAGTGCGCCCCACCGTCGCTCACCCGGAAATCCACCGCCACCACGTCCAGGAAATCCACCGCTTTGCCGTTGATTTTGCTGAAATACTCGCCGACATGGAAGTTCAGCCGGTATGCCCCTTCCGCAAATGCCTCCCCTTCCAGCAATGGCCCGTCGCACCGCCCGTCAGCATTGGTGACCACCGACCGCTCGAACACCGCCGCATCCCCATCGACCCTGTAAAGATCGATGGTCATTCCCTTGGCAGGGGTCCCGTTCGCGGTATCGAGAACGTGGGTCGTCAGCCGTCCGGTTGTGGTCATGCCTGCTCCAAGCGCCATTGGATTTCCCCCGACTATCAACCCAAAAATTGCCCCGCGAAAGGGGGCGGGGGCAGAATTTTTTACCACATGATCGAAAAATTTGTGTCTAAGGTAAGCTCCTGTTTTGTATGTCCGTCATGGAGTGCGCCATGCGTTATCCCCGCGATCTGGCCGGTCACGGCCCCAACCCGCCCCATGCCAATTGGCCCGGCGGGGCCAATGTCGCAGTCCAGTTCGTCCTCAATTACGAGGAGGGCGGGGAAAACAACATCCTGCATGGCGACGACGCGTCCGAAGCCTTTCTGGCCGATGTGGTGGGCGCGGCGCCCTGGCCCGGTGCCCGGCACTGGAACATCGAATCCATGTATGAATACGGCGCCCGCGCCGGGTTCTGGCGGCTGCACAAGCTTTTCACGCAAGCGGAACTGCCCCTAACCGTCTATGGCGTCGCCACCGCGCTGATGCGCGCGCCACAGCAGGTGCAGGCCATGCTCGACGCCGATTGGGAAATTGCCTCCCATGGCTATAAATGGGTCGAGCACAAGGACATGGAGCGGCAGGACGAGGCCGACCAGATCGCCCAAGCGGTGCGCCTTCATACCGTCGCCACGGGCTCGCGACCGCTTGGCTGGTACACGGGGCGCTGTTCGGTCAACACCGTGGATCTGGTGTCAGAACAGGGCGGCTTTGCCTACATCTCCGACACCTATGACGATGACCTTCCATACTGGCGGGTTCACAACGCAAAGCCGCAGCTTATCATTCCCTACACGCTGGCGAATAACGATATGCGGTTCGTTACCGCCTCGGGCTTTGCCAATGGCGAAGAGTTTTTCCAGGCGCTCAAGGACAGCTTCGATTGCCTCTATCGCGAAGGCGAGGAGGGCAGCCCCAAGATGATGTCGATCGGCCTGCATTGCCGTCTCGTCGGACAACCGGGACGATTTGAAGGGCTGAGGCGCTTCGTCGACTATATCGGGGGTTTCGACAAGGTCTGGGTCGCGAGGCGGGTCGATATCGCCCGGCACTGGGCCGATCACCACCCCTATCAGCCGCCCCGCCTCGCGCCCTCGCAAATGGACGCCGAGAGCTTCATGGCGACATTCGGCGGCGTGTTTGAGCATTCCCCCTTTATCGCACAGCGGGCCTGGGAGGCCGAGCTGGGGCCGGCGAACGACAGCCCGCTCGGCATCCACTTTGCCCTGCGCAACCAGTTCCGCATGGCGTCCGACGACGAGCGGCTCGGCGTGCTCAATGCCCATCCGGACCTCGCCGGAAAACTGGCGGCCGCCAGGCGGCTCACCGCAGATTCGACCTCCGAACAAGCCTCGGCCGGTCTCGATGCGCTGACTGACGGGGAGCGGGCAACCTTTACCGACCTCAACACGCGCTATGTCGAAAAATTCGGCTTCCCCTTCATTATCGCAGTGCGCGACAACACCAAGGCGTCGATCCTCGAAGCGTTCAAGAATCGTCTCGAAAACGACCGCGACACCGAATTCGCCACCGCCTGCGCCCAGGTCGAACGCATCGCGCAATTGCGGATCGAGGCGCTGTTTGCGGACTAGGTGCTCTCCTCGATCGATTCAAGCATGCCCTTCCAAGCCTTGGCGGTCGGTTCGATATAGTCGGCCCATTGCGCGTCCATTTCATGGGCCATGATCGCCACGCATCCCTCCCCGTCCGGGCGGAGTTCCAGGGTCACCGTTGAATTGTCTTCAGCCTCTTCGGCAGGTTCGACAAACCAGGTAAAGACAATTCGGCGACCTGGCATCAGCTCGCGATAATAACCCCAGGCGGGGTTCTCCTGCCCCTCATCGTCGATGTCGGAGAACCGGTATTTGCCACCGACCCTGGGATCGATCGTGATTTCAGTGATGCGCGCCGAACGTCCCGTGCGCTCGAGGTTGCGCTGCATCCAGGCCCGCACTGCGGCCGGATCGAGCCATGCCGCATAGACTTCGCCAGCTGAAAGACTGGGAAAGTGATGCTCGGTTTTCGCGATAACATTGGGCATGCCGCCTCCTATTTGTAAAAGCCATCGCGCAGATTGATGCCATGCTCGACATAGGCCTTCATGGCCGCGAGCATGCCGGTCCAGCCTTCGCAATTGTTATACGACGATTTCAGCCCCGTCTCGGTCTGCTTCCATCCCTGCTCGGTGATCGAGACGAGCGTGCGTGTGTTGTCGTCCAGCGGCTCGAAAACCATGGTCACGGTGGTGTCGTAATTGCCACTCCCGTCGCCTTCGGGCGCCGCTTCCCAGGTGAGAACGATCTTTTCGTCGGGCACCACCTCCACAACATTGACCGGAAACGCGCCGGGGAAATCGTGGAAATCCCAGGTGACCGTGGCGCCGGTTTCGAGACGTCCCTGGGCTCCGCCGGTGGTGAAATAGCCAGAGAGCTTTTTCGGATCGGCCACCGCCTCGAATACCTCATGGACCGGCTTTGAAATCCGGCCCGATACCGTGAATTTGAACTCCATCTCGCGATCTCCCGCTTGCGTTTCGGCCATTATGTTATAAATTTATAACATGTCAAGCGACGATGATTCGGACACTATTTTCAAAGCCCTTGCCGACCGGAAGCGCCGGGCGATCCTCGATGCCTTAAAGGACGAACCGAAAACCACCGGCCAGTTGGTTGCACTGTTTCCCCAGATCGACCGCTGCACGGTGATGCAGCACATGAAGGTGCTCGAAACCGCCGGACTAATCGTGGCGCGTAAGGAAGGTCGCGAGCGCTGGAACCATCTCAACGCCCTGCCCATAAAATCCATCCACGACCGCTGGATCGGCGACTATGCCCGAAACGCTGTCGGGCTGATGTCGCGGCTGGAGACCGAACTGAAGGCATGACAAAACCTCCGACGGCCAATGGCCTCGGGCTATGATCGCCATTCGAGCTTAGCTCTCATGGCCTTCTCACCTCCAATCGCGCCACCGGCACGATTGGCCGAAGGACGGATCGAAGAACGGCATGGGGCGATGAACGCTCCGCACTGTATTTTAGTATATGAAGCGATCATCGCCCCACGCGCCCGGGGTTTTTGGCTTAGTCGCCCTTCAGAAGGCTAGGGTCAATCCCTTCTCCCTTTCGAGAGTACGACGGCGTTAGCAAAATCGCGCCAGTCTCGAAATCGAGATCAGGCGGCCGGTTCACGCCGTCCGGCGCTTGTGACGTTTGGGCCTTCCCTGCGGCGACCCGCAAGGAACCCGGACCAAACCCACCCAAACGTTCGTTGCGCTTGCGTCCATATGCGCGGGTTCGTGAGAGGGAGTATGGGGGAGGTCACGGAAGCGGGGATAAGTTTCTTTGCGGCTGGGGCGTGGACGCTCATCATGATGGTTTCCGGGAACAAGCCCCGGAATGACAAGGGAGGGGTGGCATGTTCTCCAGAATCCCACACTCCTCCCCGCGTCATCCTCGGGCTTGACCCGGGGATGACGACGGGGTGGGGCGGGTGATGGTGATGGGTAGAGAGCGGAGCGAGCCCGAGGATGGCGCGCAGGGGGGTGAGGTAAGCGATCGTGAAGGAGCACCAGCCCTGCCGATTACGAGTGGGAGGCTCCTCCAAGCGCTGGCAACGAAGCGCCGCGCAAGTTTCTCTCCTCGCCCATATTGCCAAATCGGGCTCGGCGCTGTCAGTCTGATCATTCCGATTGACCGACAAGCGTTTTTGATGACCGATCACCCCTATGCTTCCGCCCCTGGCGGGCACCCGCCCCAGACCCAGATTCTCAGCGACCGCGCGGTGTTTACCGATGCCTATGCGGTGATCCCCAAGGGCGTGATGCGCGATATCGTGACGAGTTATCTTCCCCACTGGGACAAGACGCGGCTATGGGTGATCTCGCGCCCGCTTTCGGGCTTTGCCGAGACGTTTTCCCAATACATCATGGAAGTCGCGCCGGGTGGCGGCAGCGACAGGCCCGAGCCCGACCCGCAGGCCCAGGCCGTGTTGTTTGTTACCGCCGGTGAAATTTCGCTCTCGCTGGTCGGAACCACCTACACATTGGCGCCGGGCGGTTATGCCTATATCCCGCCCGCAACCGAATGGACCCTGCGCAGCACCGGCGCTGAACCTGCCCGTTTTCACTGGATCCGCAAGGCATACGAAAAGGTCGAAGGGCTCGACACCCCGCCCGCCTTCGTCTCCTCCGATCAGGAAATCGACCCCACCTCCATGCCCGGAACCGAGGGCCAATGGGCAACGACGCGCTTTGTCGAGCCCACCGATCTGCGCCACGACATGCACGTCAATATCGTCACCCTGCAGCCCGGCGCGGTCATCCCCTTTGCCGAAACCCATGTCATGGAGCACGGGCTTTACGTGCTCGAGGGCAAGGCGGTCTATCGGCTCAATCAGGACTGGGTGGAAGTGGAAGCCGGCGATTACATGTGGCTGCGCGCCTTTTGCCCGCAGGCCTGTTACGCAGGCGGTCCCGGCCCGTTCCGCTACCTGCTTTACAAGGACGTCAACCGACACATGAAGCTGGGCCGCCCATGACGAAAACAATTCTGGCCGCGCCGCTGACCAAAGAGGCCTTCGCCCCGTTCGGGCAGGTGCTGACCACCGAGGGCGCGCATCACTATCCCATCAACAACGGGATGACCGAGCGCTTCCACGATCTCGCCAATGTCGAAATCGGTGGTGAGAACGGGCGCACGCTGATCTCGATCTTTCGCGGCAAGCCCTATCAGTTGCCCTTGTCCCTGACGCTGGTCGAACGCCATCCGCTGGGCTCGCAGGCCTTCATGCCGCTCCATCGGCGCCCCTTCCTGGTGATCGTCGCACCGGATCGCGATGGCGTCCCCGGTACGCCACTGGCTTTCCTGACCGAACCCGGCGTTGGGATCAATATCGGGCGCAATGTCTGGCACGGCGTCTTGACGACGCTTGAAGAGGAAGGCGACTTCCTTGTCGTCGATCGCGGCGGCGATGGCGACAATCTCCAAGAGCACGTCTTTGAGGTGCCCTTTAGCGTTAAGCTCGACCAAACGTAATCGGACGGCCTATATCCCTGCGTACCAATCATACCCGTGATCGGCCCAATAGCTGCCCTTGCCGCGGTGCAACTGGCTGAAATCGTCGACAAGTTCGATGCGACGCAGATATTTGGCCATCTTGTAGCCAAGCTGGCGCTCGATCCGCACCCGCACAGGCGCGCCGTTGCGCACCGGCAAAGCGGCATCGTTCATGCCATAGGCCAGAATCGTCTGAGGATGGCGCGCATCGATCAGATCGACACTTTCGTAATAAGGTGAGGCCGAAAGCCCGCCCCCGTAATTGTCGTAGCAATGGAAAACGCAATAGCGCGCATTGGCCGTGGGGCGAACCTCGTCGAGGATGAGCGTAAGCGGCACGCCGGTCCATTTGGCAATACAGCTCCAACCCTCGACGCAGTCGTGGCGGGTGATCTGGGTCCGCGACGGCATATTGCGCAACTGGTTGAGAGAGTAGGATTGCGGGGTTTCCACAAGTCCGTCGACCACCAGTTGATAGTCGGCAAAATCATTATTCCGCAGCGCGACGTAGTCGGCCTTCTGCGGGTCGGTTGTCCCGTTAGGACGCATGCCCTGGCGGATTTCGCTTTCGGCAAATTCCTTGGCCAGTGCCTCATCGCCCAAAAACAGTCTTTGGGCGGCAAGGGTCAGATCGTTCGCCGAAGCGAGCGTGTCGCGCACCGGATGGCCGGGCCGCAACAGGGAATCGAACTGATCGCACCCCGCCAGCGTCACCCCGGCCACGCCGGCCGCCGACGCGGTGAGGAACTTTCGCCGCTGCATTGAAAAGCGCTTCATTTCTCTCCCTCCGTTTCGGGGTCGATCCTGTATTTGCCGGTAACCATCGAGCGCATCGTGTTGAGCGGTCCTGCCAGCAGCACCATGACGATATGGACGATAAAGAACCCCACCAGCAGCGCCATGGTGATGAAATGGATGGTGCGCGCCGTCTGCCGCCCACCGAAGATTTCAATCAGCCACGGCCAGGCCGCGTTCATGCCCGGTGACATGGAGAGCCCGGTCAGAACGATCAGCGGAAACAGGATCAGCAGCACGACGCCGTAGCTGAGCTTTTGCAGCACGTTGTAATGCCGCGTGTGACGGAATTTCAGCCGCGCATGGGCGGCAACATCGGAAGGCAGCGACTTGATGTCCGTGCCGGTCGGAATGATGTCGCGCCGCAAATGTCCGTTGATGAGACTGGCAACGAACCAGACGAACATGGTGCCGACCAGAAGCCAGCCGAAGAACAGGTGAACGACACGACCGGTGCCCAGATCCTGATAGGAGGGAATGGTCGCCCACGCGGGAAAGCCGCGCACCCGTTCCTGACCTTCCGGCCCCGAATAGCCGAAGATACCGGTGGTATCGAAGCGATGCCCGAAGATTGTCGTGATCCCCGAGATCGATCCGTCGGGATTGCGGACGGCGCCCATCGACAGGATCGAATTGGAAAATTCGAACCCCGATTGCTGCCCGATATAGAGGCTCGGATGGGCGTTGAAAATCTGCAGTCCGGTAAACAACAGAAAGAACAGGCAAATCACCCACACCCAATGGGTGAGCCGCGTCCAGATCGACTGACGCTTGATGACCTGCCTGGCGGTGGGGTCCTGGCTGGAAGCTCCGGACATCTCGTTCTCCCTGTCGGAATGCTTCGCCCCATGGCATCCGCCAATCGGGGCGAAGCGGCATTAGAGCAGGCTTACTGCTGCGGCGCCATAGCGTCGCCTTCCATTGTCTCGCTCGCCATAGCATCACCCGCCATGGCGTCGGAACCCATGGCCTCGCCATTGTGAACCGTATGGCATGCTTCTTCCGCCGCTGCGGCCACGTCAGCAAAGGTGATCGCCTGGGCCTGCTCGATGCAGAGCGCGAGATCCTCCTCCGACATCATCGGCGCCATGGAATCCATGGCCATGGAATCGCTCGCCATCGAGTCACTGGCCATGCTGTCGCTGGCCATTGCATCCTGAGCCTGGACGGCGGCCGGAAGGGTCAGCGCAAGAACGGCGGCGGCAAAAATCGTTTTGGTGAACATCATTTAGTCTCCCTTGAGGTTGCGACCGCAGCTCATTGATACGGTACGGCTCAACATTCGTTTTCGGTTCAGCCCAGGTTACACCCTCACGAAATCGTGTACCCAACTCGATTATTTCGCGGCCCCGCTGTAACGTTTCGGCGGCGTGGGACGAATAGAGGCCTGATGCATATGGATTCTCTCGAAACGCAGCTCCGTGCGCTGGTGCTGTCGTCGCTCGACGGCGACAAGCCGGCCTATCGTCAGCTTCTCGGCGAGTTGACCCATTATCTGCGCATCTATTTTTCCCGGCGGCTCGCTCCAACCCATGCCGCCCATGTCGAGGACTTGATTCAGGAGACGCTGTTGGCCGTGCACACAAGACGTCTGACCTACGATCCGGACCGGCCGTTTACCGCCTGGCTGCACGCCATTGCCCATTACAAGCTCGTCGATCATCTGCGCCGCCACTCCATCCGTGCCACAGTGCCGCTGGACGATGACTTCGCCGATGGCTCGCAGCCGGGCAGCACTATGGCTGCCCACGATCTCGACCGGGTGCTCGCAACCCTGCCCGAGCGCACTTCGACCCTGATCCGCAAGGTCAAGGTCGAAGGCTCTTCGGTTTCTGAAGCCGCATCGGCCCATGGCATGACCGAGGGCGCGGCAAAAATCGCCATCCACCGGGGCTTGAAAGCGCTCATGGCGCGCTTTGCGGGAGACAGACGATGAACAATCCCGATCTGATCGATCGCCTCGTCGACGATTTGCGCCCCACCCGGCGCGGCACGCCGCAATGGATGCTGGCTTGCGCGGTAACCGCTGGTGCCATCATTGCCGCGATCATGATGGTG
Source organism: Pelagibacterium flavum (assembly GCF_025854335.1). Taxonomy (NCBI): domain Bacteria; kingdom Pseudomonadati; phylum Pseudomonadota; class Alphaproteobacteria; order Hyphomicrobiales; family Devosiaceae; genus Pelagibacterium; species Pelagibacterium flavum. Next base: position 1,146,028 of record NZ_CP107716.1, on the reverse strand, counting down.
TTCTGGATCGGCCTGCGCACCGACATCCTCACGGCACCGGGCACCGCCATGTTCTGGATCAAGCTTGGCTATACGAGCGTGCTCGCCCTGCTTGGCCTGGCGGCTGCCATGGCGCTGTCACGCCCGGAGAAAGACAGCTGGCCGGGTCTGTGGGCGGTTGGCGGAGTGTTCGCCCTCACGCTGGCCGGTGGGCTCTGGCAGTGGGGCAACGCGCCCGAGGCAGTCAGGCCCGTTCTGATCTTTGGCAGCACGGCGCTGGTCTGCCCGTTCTTCATTGTCGCATTCTCCGCCCCCGTGCTGGCCATCATGCTGGCGGTCATGCGGCGCCTTGCCCCGGCCAATCCAACTCTGGCCGGCCTGGCCGCGGGCCTCGCGTCGGGTGGTGCAGGCGCTTCGGTCTATGCGTTCCATTGTGGGGAATACGGGATGCTTTTCCTGGCTCTTTGGTATTCTGTGGGGGTCGGGCTGGTCGCCCTCTCCGGTGCGCTGCTGGGCCGGAAACTCCTGCGCTGGTAGGGCATTTGTGACAAGGACGTCATAAATTGACCAGCCGGTCAAATTTTCGCTTCCCCTCTCCAGACAAACGTGTTTGACTTTGCTCCCATGTGCACAACGGCGGCGCTGTAACACGACCGTCGCAAAGGCATGGAATAGAGACGTGGCAAGCGTCTCGAAGATAAAGGGAACAAGGGATCATGAAACATCTGTTGCTCGGCGCCTCCGCGCTGGCGCTGACCGTGGGGCTGACCGGCCCCATCAGCGCGCAGGAAGGCGAATTCACGCTCAATATCCTCCACCTTAACGATTTCCATTCGCGTTTCGGCCCCATTAACGCCTTCGACGCCAATTGCGATGCGGAAGCCGACGCCGCCGGTGAGTGTTTCGGCGGCATTGCGCGCGTCAAGACAGCGATCGACGACAAGCGGGCTGAACTCGACGGCGAAAACGTCGTCCTGCTCGACGCCGGTGACTGGTTCCAGGGCTCGCTGTTCTACACCCAGTACCGCAGCGAAATCGTCGCCGAGTTCTCCAACGATCTCGGCATCGACGTGATGGCCGTTGGCAATCACGAGTTTGACGACGGACCGGAAGAACTGGCCGCGCTGCTCGACGCCATCGAATACCCGCTGATCTCGGGCAACACCAATGTCGAAAACGAGCCCTTGCTCGAAGGCCGCATCCCGGGGACCCATGTTCTGGAAATCGGCGGCGAACAGATCGGCATCATCTCGGCCCTGGCCGAAGACACCGACGAAACCTCTTCGCCCGGCGACAATGTCGAGTTCGAGGACGTGATCGACAGCCTCACCGCACAGGCCGAAGCCCTCACCGCCCAAGGCATCGACAAGATCATCGCGCTGACCCATGTCGGCTACAGCCGTGACCTTGAGATCGCCTCCAACGTTCCCGGCGTGGACGTCGTGGTTGGCGGCCATTCGCACTCGCTGCTCTCCAACACCGACGAAAGCGCGGTGGGCGGCTATCCGACACTCATCGACGGCGTCGATGGCAATGAGGTGCCCGTCGTCACAGCCTACGCCTATGGCAAATATCTCGGCGAGATCGCCGTGACCTGGGACGCTGAAGGCAATGTCGTATCCGCTGAAGGCGCTCCGATCCTTATCGATGCCTCGGTGACCCCGAACGAGGAATATGTCGCTCGTCTCGCCGAACTCGAAGAACCGCTTCAGGAACTGATGTCAGAGGTGATCGGAACCACCACTGCGGTCATCGAAGGCAGCCGTGAAGTCTGCCGTGTCGAGGAATGTTCCATGGGTAACCTGGTTGCCGATGCGATCCTCGACCGCGCCTCCGCACAGGGTGCGACCATCGCCATCCAGAACGGCGGCGGCCTGCGCTCGTCCATCGACGAAGGCGAAATCACCATGGGCGAAGTGCTGACCGTCCTGCCCTTCTCCAACACCATGGCTACTGTCGAGATTTCCGGCGCCGATGTGATTGACGCTCTGGAAAACGGCGTGTCCGACATCGAGAACGGCGCCGGTCGCTTCCCGCAGGTCGCGGGGCTGAAATATTCCTACACCCTGGCCAATCCGGTCGGTGAGCGCATCAGTGACGTGCTTGTCAATGAGGGCGGGGAATGGGTGCCGATCGACGAGGAAGCCACCTACATCATCGTCACCAACAACTATATGCGTGGCGGCGGCGACGGCTACGGCACATTTGCCGAAGGCGACAACCCCTACGATTTCGGCCCGCCGCTCGAGCAGGTTCTGGCCGATTACATCGCAGCGCAGGGCGGTGAATACACCCCCTACACCGACGGTCGCATCACGATTATCGAATAAGCAAACAGCTTATCCATCATGCACGAAGGGCGCGTCACCAGACGCGCCCTTTTCTTTTCCGGCACCGCTTAACGTTATGAAGATTCTACCCAACGTCCCGCGCTTCCCCGGCGAAAGCCGGGGCCGATGGGGGCGGCGTCAGTGGCTCGGTTCATGCTGCTGGGCCCCGGCTTTCGCAGGGGAAGCGACCAGAGGGGGAGATTTATCCTACGGTGATTTCCTGCCGCTTGGTCTCGGATACAAAACCCAGATCGAGCACCTTTTGCATGTCCGCAGCGTAGCGGAAGCTGGGATCGCCATTAACGCCCGAATGCACCGCCTCGACAAAACGGTGATAATTGGTCGGCACGGGCTCGACCGGCACGTCCTGCCAGTGGGCGACTTCGGCGTCCTCTCCCGCGCACATCTGCAGCGAGGACCCGTTCATACCGTGCTGGACTTCCAGTCCGCCCTTGTCGCCATAGGCCCGCAGGCGAAGCGTATTGAGATAGCCCGATGCCCAGCGCGTCGCATGCACCACGCCCAGGGCACCCGAGCCGAATTCAAGGCTCATTGTGAAGCTGTCATTGGCATCGAGCACATAATCCCCGATCCGCCCGTCCGGATCCTTGTCGAAGGCCTTGAGCCGGCAGAACATCGATGCAATCGGCGCATTGATGCCGAACGACGCGAAATCGAGAATGTGGATGCCAATATCGCCCAGCGTTCCGTTCGAGCCGTGCGCGGTCGACAGCCGCCAGAGCCATGTCGGATCGGTCCGCCAGTCGCCCCAGGCTTTCGAGACCAGCCAGCTTTGCAGATAGCTCGCCTCCACGTGCTTGATGTCACCGATAACGCCTTCATCGACCAATTGCCGGAATTTCTGCAACTCGGCAACGTTGCGGTAGGTGAGGTTGACCATGTTGATCAGCCCCGCCGCTTCGGCAGCATCGGCCATACCCTCGGCATGCCCGTAATGGGTCGCCAAAGGCTTTTCGCAGAATACGTTCTTGCCCGCCGCGATCGCTTTCATCGAGGTTTCGAAATGGAACCGGTCGGGCGTGACGTTGGCGATCGAGTCGAACTGGCCCCAATCGAGCGCCTCGTCAAGCGAGGTGAAGGTGCGGGGAATATCGTAGCTCTGGGCAAAGCGCTGGGCACGCTCGGCATCGAGATCGACAGCCCCCACGATTTCAACGCCGTCGATGGCACCAAAATGCGCCGCATGGCTGGACGCCATATTGCCCGTGCCAAGGATCACAAGACGCATGCTGCGCTCCCGCAAAAGAATTTGATTGATTGAGATTCAGGCCCCTAGCGGAAGCCTTCCTCGCCCGCCTTGTGCAGCTTGCCGCCGCGCTCTTCGATCTTTTCGAGAGCCTTGTCCACCGGCACGTTGGGTGCGTCGTGAACGCCCTCATACCGCCCTTGCGGGTTGTGCGCCCATTTGACCGCGTTGCGCAAAACCTTGCCCACCGTCGCGTCGTAATAGGTGGGATAGGTTTCGTGTCCGGGCCGGAAATAAAAGATGTTGCCCGCCCCGCGCCGATAGGTCAGCCCCGAGCGGAAAACTTCCCCGCCCTGGAACCAGGAAATGAACACGGTTTCGAGCGGTTCGGGCACCGAGAACGGCTCTCCATACATTTCCTCATTCTCGAGCTCGAAAAATTCGCCAAGCCCTTCGGCGATGGGATGGCGCGGATTGACGACCCACAACCGTTCACGCTCGCCCGCCTCGCGCCATTTGAGCGCACAGGGTGTGCCCATGAGTCGCTTGAAGATCTTGGAGAAATGCGCCGAGTGCAAAAGGATAAGCCCCATGCCCTCCCAGACGCGTTTTGCCACGCGCTCGACGATGACGTCATCGACATCGCCATGCGCCGCGTGCCCCCACCACAACAGCACATCGGTATCGGCCAGAACGGCGTCGGTCAGGCCATGCTCTGGGTCCTGCAGCACCACGGTATCGACTGAGATACCGGCGTCTTCAGCCAGCAATTTGGCTATTTGAGCGTGCATTCCCTCCGGATAGAGGTCGGCCACCACTTCGCTTTTCTGCTCGTGAACGTTCTCGCCCCAGACGAGCGCCTTGATCGTCATTGTCCGTCACTCCTGTCGCGGCCCTGCCGCGAGCCAAAACGTTTTGGATTTGCATATGCGCCGAAACGCCGCCATTTCAGGCGCTTCCTGCGCAACGTGTCTTCATGATTGCCGCACCCCCACTTCCCCGGCGCGGCGAAATTCCTTTTCCGCTCTATCGTGTTTGCGAGCGAATTTGGAGAGGCAAAATGCAACAGGCGAATAAAAAAAGAGGCGGAAGGTTCCGCCTCTTTCAGTCGGGCTTGTAACCGGCCCTATTCGATGAGGTCGGTGACCACCGTCGTATAGGCGCCTTCCGGCTCCGCGGTAATCGCGGGATTGTCCGGGGACACTGCCGAAAGCAGCGTCGCGACGGTCTGCTCATACGCTTCGATATCGAGCGCCGGGCTATCGCCCACCAACGCGGCAGCTTCGTTGACCTGATAGATCTGGCTTTCAAGCGTCAACGCGCCGGACATGTCATTGTTGAGAACAATCTCGGCAGCTTCCTCGGGATTCTCCTCGGCATAGGCCCAGCCGGCCATCGAGGCTTCGACAAACGCCGCCATCGCCTCGACGAACTCTGGGTCTTCGAGCCGGTCTTCCATGACGTAAAGACCGTCTTCGAGCATGCCCACGCCTTCATCGGCGAAGTTGAACAGGGTCAGGCTGTCTTCGGGAATGCCCGCGTCGAGCACCTGCTTGTATTCATTGTAGCGCATGACCGAGATGCAATCGGCCTGCCCCTGAAGCAGCGGGTCGGCCGAGAAGGCCTGCCGCAAGACTTCGACCCCGTCCTCGCCGCCATCGGTGGACAGCCCCAACTGAGCCATCCACGCATAGAACGGGTATTCATTGCCGAAGAACCAGACACCCAGCGTCTTGCCGGGGAAATCGGCAGTGGTTTCCACGCCGCTTTCTTCCGAGCAGACCATTTCCAGAGCCGTGGTGGCGAAGGGCTGGGCGATATTGACCAGCGGCACGCCGCGTTCGCGCGCCGCAAGGCCCGCCGCCATCCATGTGGTGATGACATCGGCGCCGCCGCCGGCGATCACCTGCTCGGGGGCGATGTCGGGGCCACCGGGATTGATGGTGACGTCGAGACCGGCTTCTTCATAGTAGCCAAGTTCCTTGGCCACCAGGTAGCCGGCGAACTGGCCCTGATTGACCCATTTGAGCTGGAAGGTCAGTGGATAGAGATCCTGGGCGAAGACCGGGCTGGCCGAAGCCATAAGCATGCCGGCCAGGGTCGCGATTTTAAGAGCTTTCATGATGTTCCCCTTGCTTTTCGATGGCTACCCGGCGCCATGCCGGACACAAACCACCCGTTGTTTCCCCGCCCCCCGCGTTTGCCGCGCGGCGAACGGAATGGTTTCGTCCCTAGCCTCCGCGTCCCCCACGCATGGACGGGTGCCAGAAGGTGACGGCGCGCTCGATGAGCGCGATCACCCCGTAGAACAGCGAGCCGGCGAGCGCGGCAACCGCGATCTCGGCCCAGACCATATCGACTTGAAGCCGTCCGATGGCCGCGGATATCCGGAACCCCATTCCCACGACAGGAGTGCCGAAAAACTCGGCGACGATGGCCCCGATGAGCGCCAGCGTCGAATTGATCTTTAACGCATTGAAGATGAAGGGCCATGCCATGGGCAAGCGCAATTTTGCGAGTGTCTGCCAATAGCTGGCCGCATAGGTCCGCATGAGGTCTTTTTCGATCTGCCCGGTGGCGTTCAGCCCCGCCACGGTGTTTACCAGCATTGGAAAGAACGTCATCACGACCACGACGGCGGCTTTCGACTGCCAGTCGAACCCGAACCACATCACCATGATCGGCGCGATGGCCACCAGCGGCAGCGCGGAAACGAAATTTCCCACCGGCAGCAGACCCCGCTTGAGAAAGGGCGAGCGGTCGATGGCGACGGCCACGATAAACGCCGATCCGCAGCCTATGGCATAGCCGACAAGGACCGATTTCAAGAATGTCTGCTGAAAGTCCGGCCAGATGGGGTTGGGGATCGAGGCCAAAAGCCGCTCCCAGATCACCGATGGTGGCGGCAGCAGCACGGCGGGAACGTTCAAGCCCCGCACCAGCCCCTCCCAGACCACGAGCAGGACGACGCCGAAGATCACCGGAACGGCAATGTTGATGGCGCTCGCCGCAACGCGGTCGCGCGTTCCGATCCGCACCAGAAATTCGTTGATCCCCCACCCGGCCAGCCAGACCGCCAGCGCCGTTACAATCCAGCCGTTCATGCGGGCGCTCCCATCATTTTCGAGGTGAGCGACTGGATGGCGCCAATCGCAAAGATCAGCGCCGCCGAAAGCGCCGCAGCCATCAAAAGCGCCGCCCAGATCTGCGTCGTCTGCCCGTAATACGACCCGGCCAGCAGGCGCGAACCGAGCCCGCCCGCAGCCCCTGTCGGCAATTCGCCGACGATGGCCCCGACCAGCGAAGCGGCAACACCCACCTTCATCGATGTGAAGAGATAGGGAATGGCCGCCGGCCAGCGCAGCTTCCAGAACACCTGATTGCCCGAGGCATTATAGGTGCGCATCAGATCGAGATGGATGGCCTCGGGGCTGCGGAAACCCTTGACCATGCCCACCACCACCGGAAAGAACGAAAGATAGGTTGAAATCAGCGCCTTGGGGATCAGCCCGGTCAGCCCCACCGAATTGAGCACCACCACCACCATCGGCGCAATCGCCAGAATGGGGATGGTCTGGCTGGCAATGATCCACGGCATCAGCGAGCGGTCCATCGCCCGGTTGTGAACGATCAGCACCGCCAGCCCGATCCCCAGCAACGTGCCGAAGATGAACCCCAGCCCCGTTGCCGAAAGGGTGATCCAGGCGTGAAAGATCAGGCTGCGCGGGGTGGAAGGATTGGCGTTGAACACCGAATTGTAAAATTCGACGGCCACCTGATGGGGCGCCGGCAACACAGGGCGCTGCTGGGCGAAAACGTCAGCCAGAAACTGGGTGAGCGGCACATCGACAAGATCGGCCCGCGCATAAACGCTCTGCTGCCAGGGCGTGTTGAGAACAATCGTGCCGCCATACCAGATGGCGATGATGGCGAGCACCACCACCAGGACCGGAACGAAACTCCCCTCAGCCAGCCGCTTCATTTACTATTCCTCATAGGAATGCCCGGCCCGCAGTCCCTCACGGACCCGGGCGGCAATTTCGAGGAATTCCGGCGTCTCGCGGATATCGAGCGGACGCTCTTTGGGGAGTGTGCTTTCGATAATGTCGGTCACCCGGCCTGGACGCGGGCTCATCACCACGATCTTGGTCGAAAGATAAACCGCTTCGGGGATCGAGTGGGTGACAAAACAGATCGTCTTGTCGGTCTTGGCCCAAAGTTCGAGCAGCTGCTCATTGAGATGATCGCGCACGATCTCGTCGAGCGCCCCGAACGGTTCGTCCATCAAGAGCAGATCAGCATCGAAGGCCAGCGCGCGGGCAATCGAGGCGCGCTGCTGCATGCCGCCCGAAAGCTGCCAGGGAAATTTCTGCTCGAACCCTGAAAGATTGACCATCTCCAGCGTCCGCGCGATGCGCTTTTGCCGCTCGGCCTTCGAATAGCCCATGATCTCGAGTGGCAGGCCCACATTGCGCTCGATGGTCCGCCACGGATAAAGCGCGGCGGCCTGGAACACATATCCGTACGACCGATCCTTGCGCGCCTGTTCGGGGCTGTGCCCGTTGACGGTGATCGTGCCCGATGTCGGCTGTTCGAGATCGGCGATCACCCGCAGAAACGTGGTTTTCCCGCACCCCGATGGACCGATGAACGAAACGAATTCGCCTTTGGAAATCGCCAGATTAACGTCCGAAAGCGCGTGTACCGGCCCGTCCGCAGTTTCAAATGTCAGCCCGAGCCCTTTGGCTTCGACCACGCTTGCCCCGTTCGCCAAACCCTCTATTCCCCTTGAATTTGCACCCGATTCCAAATTTGCCGTTTGGTATCAGACACCAGATGCCGGTATGCCGCTCCGCTCCACCTTGCGCGGTGCGGTGAGCTCTTTCCACTTCGAAAGCGCTTTGTTCACAGCCTGGAAGGGATCGCGCGGCACAAACTGGCCGTGCCCCTCTTTCGGCTGTATCGCCCCGTCCTCGACAGCCACCCGGCCTCGCGTCAGCGTATAGCGCGGCAGGCCCTTGACGTGCTTGCCCTCGAATACGTTGTAGTCGATGGACGATTGCTGGGATTTGGCGGAAATGGTCTTTTCCTTTTCGGGGTCCCAGACAACGATATCGGCATCCGCACCGACAAGAATGGCGCCCTTTTTGGGATAGACGTTGAGGATCTTGGCGATATTGGTCGAGGTAACGGCGACGAATTCGTTCATGGTCAGTCGTCCCGTCGACACACCATAGGTCCACAGCATCGGCATGCGGTCTTCAAGCCCGCCCGTGCCGTTGGGGATCTTGGTGAAATCACCGACACCCGTGCGCTTCTGCTCGGTGGTAAAGGCGCAATGATCGGTCGCGACCACCTGCAGCGAGCCCGACTGCAGCCCGGCCCACAGCGAATCCTGGTGCGTCTTGTTGCGGAAAGGCGGGCTCATGACGCGCCGGGCGGCATGGTCCCAGTCCTTGTCGAAATATTCTGACTCATCGAGGGTCAGATGCTGGATCAGCGGCTCGCCATAAACCCGCTTGCCCTGCTGACGTGCCCTGCGGATCGCCTCGTGGCTTTCCTCGCAGCTCGTATGGACCACATAGAGCGGCACCCCGGCCATATCGGCAATCATGATCGCCCGATTGGTGGCTTCGCCCTCGACCTGGGGCGGGCGTGAATAGGCATGGCCTTCGGGCCCGTTATTGCCTGCTGCCAGGAGCTTTGCCGACAAATCGGCAACCACATCGCCGTTTTCGGCATGCACCAGCGGCATCGCCCCAAGCTCGGCACAGCGCTGGAACGAGGCATACATCTCATCATCCTGCACCATCAGCGCACCCTTGTACGCCATGAAGTGCTTGAAGGTGTTGATGCCCTTCTCTTTGACCACCGTCTCCATTTCATCAAACACCTGCTCGCTCCACCAGGTGATCGCCATGTGATAGGAATAATCGCAATGGGCGCGGCCCGATTTGTTGTCCCACATCGAAAGCGCTTCGAGCAGGCTCTGGCCGGGGCTCGGCAGGCAGAAATCGACAACCATTGTCGTCCCGCCCGCCAGCGCGGCGCGGGTGCCGGATTCGAAATCGTCGGAGGAATAGGTGCCCATGAAGGGCATTTCCAGATGCACATGCGGATCGATTCCGCCCGGCATCACATAGCATCCCGAGGCATCGAGCACACTATCACCGGAAAGGTCCGGCCCGATCTCGACGATGGTCTCGCCCTCGATCCTGATATCGGCCTTGTAGGTCAGATCGGCGGTGACGATGGTGCCGTTCTTGATGACTGTGCTCATGATGTTTCCCCTTGTCTGATCGCCCACTGGCGCGCATTTGCCGTGCGCGTGCTGGACCCTGTTCTTTTTGAGCTAGCCGACAATCTCCGCCGTCTCAACCACCGCATGCAGCAGCACGTCGGCGCCGGCCGTCGCCCATTCCTTTGAAATGTCCTCGGCTTCGTTGTGGCTCAGGCCATCCACGCACGGGCACATGACCATGGCGGTCGGATAGATCTTGTTGATCCAGCACGCATCGTGGCCGGCGCCCGAGACGATGTCGCGGTGCGAATAGCCGAGCCGTTCGGCAGCGTTGCGGACTGCTGTGACGCAGCCTTCATCGAACGTTACGGGATCGAAATGGCCCGCCACCTCGATTTCCATGCCCAGCCCCAACTCCTCGGCGATTTTCGGCGCCTCGGTCTCGAACCGCGCCTTCATCGCATCCAGCACGTCCTGGCGCGGCGAGCGGAAATCGATGGTGAACACCACCTTGCCGGGAATGACGTTGCGCGAATTGGGATAGACATCGCAATGACCGATGGCGCCCACCGCTTCGGGCTGATGGCTCATGGCGATCTGGTGGACCAGCTCGGTCATCCGCGCCATACCGAGTCCGGCGTTCCTGCGCATCGGCATCGGGGTCGAGCCGGTGTGCGCGTCCTTGCCGGTCAGTGTCACCTGCAGCCACCACAAGCCCTGCACGTGGGTGACAACGCCGATATCCTTGCCTTCGGCTTCAAGGATCGGGCCCTGCTCGATATGAAGCTCGAAAAACGCCTTCATCTTTCGCGTACCGACCTCTTCGTCACCGACCCAGCCAATGCGCTTGAGTTCATCGCCGAATTTGAGCCCCTTGGCATCGACCCGGTCATAGGCCCAATCGAGCTCATGCACCCCTGCGAAAACGCCCGAGGCCAGCATGGCGGGCGCAAAGCGGGTGCCCTCCTCATTGGTCCAGTTGGTCACGACGATAGGATGCTTTGTCTTGATGTCGAGATCGTTGAGCGTTCGGATCAATTCCAGCCCGCCCAGCACGCCGAGCACGCCGTCATATTTCCCGCCGGTCGGCTGGGTATCGAGGTGAGACCCCACATAAACCGGCAACGCGTCGGGGTCGGTGCCCTCGCGGCGCGCAAACATGGTGCCCATCTTGTCGACGCCCATTTCAAGCCCGGCCTCATCGCACCAGCGCTTGAACAGTTCGCGCCCCTCCTTGTCGGCATCGGTCAGCGTCTGGCGGTTGTTGCCACCAGCCACGCCCGGCCCGATCTTGGCCATCTCCATAAGGGAATCCCAGAGCCTGTCGCCGTTGACCTTTAGATTGTCTCCGAGTGTCGCCATGCTCTTTGCTCCCTTCTTTTGAAATGATCAGAGGGTTGGAAATGTAAATTGTGCGCCCGACTTGATGCCGGCAGGCCAGCGCGTGGTAACGGTTTTGAGCCGCGTATAAAAATGCACGCCCTCCGGCCCGTAGATCGAATGATCCCCGAACAGGGACCGCTTCCAGCCCCCGAACGAATGATAGGCCACAGGCACCGGAATGGGGACGTTGACCCCCACCATACCAACCTCGATCCGGTCGGCAAAGTCGCGCGCCGCATCGCCGTCGCGGGTGAAGATCGCAACGCCGTTTCCGTATTCGTGCTCGTTGATCATCTTGACTGCGTCAGCATAATCGGGCGCGCGGACCACCGAAAGGACGGGACCGAAAATCTCCTCCTTGTAGATGGTCATTTCCGGCTTCACGCGATCAAACAGCGTACCGCCGACATAATATCCATCCTCATAGCCCTGCAGCTTGAACCCGCGTCCATCGACCACAAGCTCGGCGCCTTCGGCGACCCCCTTGTCGATATAGCCCACCACCTTGTCGCGATGCATCGCGGTCACCAGCGGACCCATCTCGGCGTCCTTGTCGGTCGCCGGGCCGATCTTGAGGCTTTCAACGCGCGGCTTGAGCCTTTCGATCAGCGCATCGGCTGTTTTTTCGCCCACCGGCACGGCCACCGAAATCGCCATGCAGCGCTCCCCAGCGGATCCGTACCCGGCACCCATCAGAGCATCGGCTGCCTGGTCCAGATCCGCGTCGGGGAGGATCACCATGTGGTTTTTCGCGCCGCCCAGCGCCTGCACGCGCTTCCCGGCTTTGGTGCCACGTTGATAGACATATTCGGCGATTGGCGTGGAGCCGACAAAGCTCACCGCCTTGATATCGGGATGGTCCAAAATGTGATCGACGGCTTCCTTGTCGCCATGGACGATATTGAGCACGCCCTCGGGCAGCCCGGCCTCCATGAACAAATTCCAGGCCAGCATCGGCGCCGACGGATCGCGCTCGGAGGGCTTGAGTATGAAGGTGTTGCCGCACGCGATGGCCGAAGGATACATCCACATCGGCACCATGGCCGGAAAGTTGAACGGGGTGATTCCCGCCACAACGCCCAGCGGCTGGCGATCAGCATAGGCATCGATGGCCGGGCCGACATTGCGGGTGAACGTGCCTTTCAAGAGCTCGGGGATGCCACAGGCATATTCCACGCACTCAATGCCGCGCTGCACTTCGCCCAAAGCGTCGTCATGGGTCTTGCCGTGTTCGCGCGAGATTTCCCGGGCCAGATCGGCGGCGTGTTTGTCGAGCAGTTCCTTGAACCGAAACATCACCCGCGCCCGCTTGAGCGGCGGCGTGGCGCCCCAGGCCGGCTGCGCGGCCTTTGCCGAGGCCACAGCGGCGTCGATCTCGGCATTTGTCGAAAGCGGCAACTGCGCAATCTGCTCGCCGGTCGCCGGGTTATAGACTGCCGATTTGCGGCTCGATGCCGAAACGACCAGCTTGCCGCCTATGGCGTTTTCGATGATCTGCATGACTCAATCCACCTCCCCGAGGACCGTGCGAATGGTGTCGACGATTTGGTCGATCTGTTGTTTTTCCACGATCAGCGGGGGCGAAAGCGCGATGATATCGCCCGTCGTGCGGATCAGAACGCCTTTTTCGAAGGCCTTCACGAAAGCTGAGAACGCGCGTTTTGTCGGCTCGCCGGCAATGGGCTCGAGTTCGATTGCCCCCACCAGCCCGATATTGCGCACGTCGATCACATGCGGCGCGCCCTTGAGCGAATGGAGCGCATCCTCGAAATAGGGTCCAAGTTCGGCGCCCCTGGTCAGCAAGCCTTCCTGCTTGTAGGTCTCCAGCGTCGCCAGCCCCGCCGCCGAGGCGATCGGATTGCCCGAATAGGTATAGCCGTGGAAAAATTCGATCAGGTGTTCGGGCCCGGTCATGAATGCGTCGTGGATTTTCGACGACGTGAACACCGCGCCCATGGGAATAACGCCATTGGTCAGCCCCTTGGCGGTGACCATGATGTCGGGCGTCACCCCGAAGTAATCGGCGCCGAATGGCGTTCCGAGCCGGCCATATCCGGTGATGACCTCATCGAAGATCAGCAATATGCCGTGCTTGTCGCAGATTTCGCGCAGGCGCTTGAGATAACCCGGTGGCGGGATCAGAACCCCCGTAGACCCCGCCACCGGCTCAACGATCACCGCGGCGATCGTCGAAGCATCGTGGAGCGTGACGATGCGCTCCAGTTCCTCGGCCAGTTCCACCCCATGCTGCGGCTCACCGCGCGAAAAGGCGTTCTTTGCCGGTAAATGGGTGTGCGGCAGATGATCGACGCCGGTCAGAAGCGTTCCGAACATCTTGCGGTTGGCGACGATCCCGCCCACCGAAATGCCGCCGAAATTGACCCCGTGATAGCCGCGCTCCCGCCCGATCAGCCGGGTGCGTGAGCCCTGACCGATGGTCTTCTGGTAAGCCAGCGCCACCTTGAGCGCCGTTTCCACCGATTCGGACCCCGAATTGGTGAACAGCACGTGGTCGAGCCCGTCGGGCGCCAGATCGACCAGCCTGTTGGCAAGCTCGAACGCCTTGGGATGGCCCATCTGGAAGGCCGGAGCGTAATCGAGTTCGGCTGCCTGATTGGCGATAGCTTCGGTGATCAGCGGTCGACAGTGACCGGCATTGACGCACCACAGACCCGCGGTGCCATCGAGCACGTCCCGCCCATCAGCGGTTCTATAGTGCATGTCCTTGGCGCCCACGAACATGCGTGGGCTCTTCTTGAACTGCCGGTTGGCCGTGAATGGCATCCAGAAAGCATTGAGATCATTGGGGATGGACGGAGCGCCCTGCGACATGAATATTCCCTCTCCGGCGTTTCCCGATTGTTTCGGGCGGCCGGTTGTTGATTTCGGTCAGAATTTTTTTGACCGATTGGAAAAATTCTAGCACTCTCAATGCAAGGTTCAAGGGGTATAATTCTCATGCCCGCTCCGGGTCACGGAAACGGCCCCGAACCGGTTCAGGATTCCGGCTCCGGGATTCTTTATGGGAGGCAGCAGCCGAAAATGACCACCGAAGCAGAGACGCCGAGACCGGCAACCCGGATCCAGCGCGAAAAGCAGGAAGTCATCCTGGAAGCCGCGCTCGACGTCTTTTCCCAGTTCGGTTTCCGCGGCTCGACCATCGACCAGATCGCCGAAGCGGCAGGGATGAGCAAGCCCAATCTGCTCTATTATTTCAAATCCAAGGAAGATATCCATGCCCCGCTTCTGGCGCGTATTCTCGATACCTGGCTCGAGCCCTTGCGGGAAATGGACCCCGACGGCGACCCTCTGCCCGAGATCCAGTCCTATATCCGCCGCAAGCTGGAGATGAGCCGCGATTTTCCCCGTGAAAGCCGTCTGTTCGCCAATGAAATGCTGCGCGGCGCGCCGGGTTTTTACGAGATCCTGCACACCGATCTCAAAGACCTGGTCGACGAAAAGGTCAAGATCATCAAGGGCTGGATGGCCGAGGGCAAGATCGCCAAGGCGGACCCTTATCACCTGATCTTCTCGATCTGGGCCACCACCCAGCATTACGCCGATTTCGACATTCAGGTGAAGGCCGTCCTCGGCCGTGAACGCGGCGGCGAGGGGCGATTCGAGGATGCCGCGCGTTTCCTCGACCAGTTGTTCCTGCACGGCCTGACGCCGCAGAACAAACGCTGAGCCGCGATCGGCAACCACGCCCGCGCTGAGACGAAAAAGACCCTGTACACGGCTTTGGCGCTCCGTATACAGGGTCAAGGGGCAGGCCTCACTCCTGCAGGACCGTGTCTATCCCATCAAAACATGACTGTAAAGATCATATTTTAAGCCCTGCGAAATTTTTCGCCGAGAATCAGAATCCGTTGGGGAAGGCTAGTTCAGCTCCAGGCCCAGCATCTCGATACCCAGACGCGAGCGCATGGCACGGCGCTTGTCGGTGAGATCGGCGATCGTGTAGGAGCGCAAAACCGCAAAGAACGCCTCGAGCGCTTCGTGCAGGGCGACATTGAGCTCGCATCCGCCGACCAGCGGACAACTGGTTTCTCCGCCTTCGAAACATTCCGCCAGCGCAAAATTTTCTTCGGTCAGCGAAATGACGTCGAGCAGGGTGATTTCCGCTGCGGGACGCGCAAGGCGGACGCCGCCATGACGGCCCCGCACCGTCTCCAGAATGTCGTTTTCCACAAGCGGCTTGATCAGCTTGAACAGGAACAACTCCGAAATCCCGTAAGCCTTGGCGATATCGGCCACGCGCGAAAGATCGGGCGCGTTGATGGCGCAATACATCAGCGTCCGAACGGCATAGCTTGTCTGGCGGGTCAGTCTCATGGGGCATGCCCTGTCATTGAAAGCGCCAAAGCGCCGGAGAATCTAGAACAGAACGCACAATATCGCTTCATGCGCTGCCGTCAAAGATTATAACAATTCTAAACTATGTCAAGAAAAGCTGACTGTACATTTCATGTTTTAACGCCGCACCACGCCCCTTCCCTTTTCCCGCGCCATGACTAGGATCGCGCCGCAAACGACACGACCTGGAGGCTCACCTTGGCACGCAAGATCATCATCGACACCGACCCCGGCCAGGACGACGCCGTCGCCATCCTTTTGGCATTGGCCAGCCCCGAGGAGATCGAAACGCTCGGCATCGTGGCCGTGGCCGGCAATGTGGGTCTTGCCCAGAACGCCAAGAACGCCCTCAAGGTGGTTGAACTCTCCGGACGCCGCGATGTTCCGGTCTATGCCGGATGCGCCCGCCCCCTCATGCGCGAGTTGGTTACCGCCGAGCACGTCCACGGTCAGACCGGGCTGGACGGCCCCGACCTGCCCGAGCCCAAACTGCGCCTCGAGGCCAAGCACGGCGTCGATTTCATCATCGACACGATTCGGCGCGAGCCGGAAAAAACGGTCACGCTTTGTGCGCTCGGCCCGCTGACCAATCTCGCCATGGCGTTGGTCAAAGCCCCCGACATCGCCGCCCGCATCCAGGAAATCGTCCTGATGGGTGGTGCCTATTTCGAGGTCGGCAACATCACCCCGGCCGCTGAATTCAATATCTATGTCGATCCCGAAGCCGCCCAGACCGTGCTCAAATGCGGCGCACCAATCACCATGATGCCGCTCGATGTCACCCATCAGATGATCGGCACCCCCGAGCGCGTCGAAGCGTTCCGGGCCATCAGCAACCGCTCGGGCGAGGCGGTTGCTGCAATGCTGGGCTTTTCCGAGCGCTTCGATCTTGAAAAATACGGCTGGCCCGGCGCCCCACTCCACGATCCCTGCGTCACCGCCTACATGATCGCACCCGAGATTTTCAAGGGCCGGCTGTGCAATGTCGAAATCGAATGCGCCAGCCCTTTGACACGCGGCATGACGGTCGCCGATTACTGGCACGTCACCGACCGCCCGCGCAACGCGACGTTCATCCGTTCAGGCGATTCCGATGCGTTCTACGCGCTTCTGACAGACCGCATCGCGCGCCTGCCCTAAGGAGAAATCCATGTCCCGTTTCGTCACCACACAATGGTTGGCCGACCATCTCGATGATCCCGATGTCCAGGTGATCGATGCCTCCTGGCACATGCCCAATTCCGGGCGTAACGCGCACGCTGAATATCTCGCCGGTCACATCCCCGGCGCAGTCTTTTTCGATCTCGACAAAAACGCCGACCTCTCATCGGGCCTGCCCCACATGCTGCCGGATGCCGAGACCTTTTCCGCAATGGCCGGCGCGCTGGGCATCGCTTCGGACAAAGTCCTTGTCGTTTACGACGAAGCGGGGCTTTTTTCGGCCCCGCGCGCCTGGTGGACCTTCACGGTCATGGGCGCGCGCGAGGTCAAAATTCTCGCGGGCGGCGGGCCGAGATGGCGAGCCGAAAATCGCCCGCTCGAAACCGGCGATTCGGTCGCGCCGCCGGCAGCATTCGATGCGAAATTCGACAGCGGTGCCGTCGCCGGCTTCGATGAGGTTCTGGCCGCCAGCCAGGCGGGCCACCAGATTCTCGACGCCCGCGGCGCGGCCCGCTTTACAGGCGACACGCCCGAGCCGCGCGCCGGGCTCAGATCGGGCCATATCCCGCAGAGCCGTAACCTGCCCTTTGACGCGCTCATTGCCGATGGCGCGCTCAAGCCGGACGCTGAACTGGAAAAAGCCATCCGCGCCGCCGGTATCGATCCGGCAAGGCCGGTCATCACCTCATGCGGATCGGGCGTGACCGCCGCGGTTCTGGCCCTGGCGCTCGACACCATCGGCGCCGAAAAGGTCGCGCTGTATGACGGCTCATGGACCGAATGGGGCGGACGCGACGATGCGCCGGTCGAAACAGGCCCGGCGCGATAGGGTCATCAAGCCGCTGAAGAAGCCGTTTGCGACACGCGGTTGCGCCCCGAGCGCTTTGAGAGATAGAGCGCATTGTCCGCCTTGCGGATCAGCGTATCGAGGCTCAGCCCGGGCTTTTCGGCCATCGCAACGCCGGCGCTGACCGTACAGATCACCGGCTGGTTGTCCATGGTATGGATCATCCGGCCCATTATGCTGCGGATGCGTTCGGCCAGTGCCAGTGCATGGGTGGCCGAGCTTTGCGGCAGCACCAGAACGAATTCCTCGCCGCCCAGCCGCACGGCCATATCCTCCGCGCGGCAGTTTTCCTCCACCATGCGCGCGAAACTGCGCAACACTGTATCGCCGAACGCATGGCCATGCCGGTCGTTGAGCCCCTTGAAATCGTCGAGGTCGAAAACGATCAGTCCGGCCCCCTGCGGCACAAGACCATCGGGAAATCTCTCGAAAAGCGCCCGTCGGTTGTTCAACCCGGTCAGGGGATCGATCAATGATGCATCGCGATGCCTGCGGCTGATGCGCTCCTGATGCACCGTGACGAACAGCCCGCCGATCCCGGTAAGCGCGATCACTGAAACCATCAGATTAAGGGCTTCGGCCCAGTTGTCGGGCACTCGGCCATCGAGATAGAGCGGCGTTTCCGCGGCGACGACGATCACGCAAAACACATAGGAAAGTGTCAGCATCCAGTGCAATGCGGCAATAGCCGTGATCGGACCGGGAGATTCCGCCCGTGCCGTCCAGTACTGATAGCCGCAGAACCCCAGGAGCAACGCGCTCATCGCGTTGATGAAAACAAAGCTCAGCCCGTCAAATCCAAAAGCGCCGCTCACAATGATCGGTGCGGCGCTGACGACGGCCAGAACAACAACCGGTCCACTTGCAAACCGTCCGGTGCTGAACTGGGTAAATCCACCGTAACTGATCGCAAAGGCTGTGGTGAGCAACACGCCGGCAAGCATGGAATGCAGCACGTTGACGGTGCTGTGGAAAACCGAAAAGGCGACGATCGCTGCGATGATGATGGCGATACACAGCGCCCAGGTGAGAAGGAATGTCGACCCACGCTCGCGCAGCCACGAACTCATCAGCGTGAAACAAAGCGCAATCCCCGCTGCGCCTGAGGCCATCAGAAGCGAATTGTAGTCGAAACCCATGGTGCCGGCGAATCTCGTTTGCGTCCCGCCGGACCTTAGCACCGGCCAAGTTGACAGCGGAAATCAACTTGGCGGACTGGTATTCAAACGGTTATCGCCCCGCGCGTAGTTTTTACCGTTTGGTCGAAAAAGCGACACGAGATTGTCGTTTTCGCTTTTGTATCGCGGCGCTTTCTGGTTTCCTGTTTGTGTGGGCGGCCCCCATCGGGGTAATGGGGAACTGCAGCGGGCTCGGCAAAACCAACAAGGGGTAAACCCGTACCGAATGACGCAAATTCTGGAGATCACGGACCTCCACAAGTCCTTTGGCAGTCTTGAAGTTCTCAAGGGCGTTTCGCTTGGTGCCATGGGCGGCGACGTGGTCTCGCTCATCGGGTCGTCAGGTTCGGGAAAGTCCACCCTTTTGCGCTGCATCAACATGCTCGAAATCCCCAACCGGGGAGACGTGACCATCGATGGCGAGCACGTGTCGCTTTCGGCCGAAGGTCCCGACCGTCACCCCACCGACGCATCTCAATTGCGCCGTATCCGCTCCAAGCTCGGCATGGTGTTCCAGTCATTCAATCTCTGGTCGCACATGACGATCCTCGAAAACGTCATGGAAGCACCGCTCCTCGTTCAAAAGCGTAACAGGGAAGAAGTGCGCGAACAGGCGCTTGCCCTGCTCGACAAGGTGGGCATCGCGGCCAAGGCCGAAGCCTTTCCCGCCCAGCTGTCGGGCGGCCAGCAGCAGCGTGCCGCCATTGCGCGCGCGCTCTGCATCAATCCCACACTCATGTTGTTCGACGAGCCCACTTCGGCGCTCGATCCGGAACTCGAAGTCGAGGTGCTGGGCGTCATAAAGATGCTGGCCGATGAAGGCCGCACCATGATCCTTGTCACCCACGACATGAAATTTGCGCGCGAAGTCTCCGACAAGGTCGTCTTCCTCCATCTGGGCAAGATCGAGGAACAGGGCACAGTCGATGAAGTCTTCGGCGCCACCAAATCCGACCGGCTGCGCCAGTTCCTGAGCGCCGCGGGTCACGCCTGACCGGGGCGGCAACCATCATGCAAAAAGGGACCCGGTCGCCTCACCAACCAACAAAGGGAACTCGACATATGAAAAAGGTGATACTCGCGGCTGCCGCTCTGGCAGCACTTTCAACAGCCGCCAACGCCCAGGAAACCCTGCGGATTGGCACCGAGGGTGCATACGCGCCCTGGAATTTCGTCAACGACGCCGGCGAGCTGGCCGGATTTGAAATCGACCTGGGCAACGCCATCTGCGAACACACGGGCATGACCTGCGAATTCGTGCAGAGCGAATGGGACCCCATCATCCCCAACCTCGTCGCGGGCAACTATGATGTCATCATGGCCGGCATGTCGATTACCGACGAGCGGCTTGAGACCATCAATTTCACCCAGGACTATTTCCCGCCCGATCCCTCCAACTACATCGCCGCAACCGGTGCGGGCATCGATATCGAAAGCCCCTCGGGTCTGCGCATCGGCGTTCAGGGCAACACCATCCAGGCAGCCTATGCCGAGGAAAACTTTGCCGCCGATAACACCATCGTCTCGTTTGCCACCTTCGATCAGTCGATCGCCGATCTGGCCGCCGGCAATGTCGATGTGGTCCTCGCTGACGGCTCCTCGCTCGATCCGGTCGTCGCCAATTCCGGCGGCGCGCTGGAAATGTTCGGCCCCGATGTCATGATCGGCGGCGGCGTCGGCGGTGGTGTGCGCAAGGAAGATACCGAGCTGCTCGCAACGCTTGACGAAGCCCTCACGGCGCTCAAGGCCGATGGCACCGTCGATGCGCTGATCGCCGAATGGTTCGACGGCGCGGGTCCGTTCTACACGGAATAATCGCAAACCTGTGCCCGGCGGGCGTCCGACTGGGACATTCGCCGGGCATCTCACGCAAGGGGCACGCGCGTGGACGCTGACGCCTTCTGGCTTTTCGATCTGGTGGGCGAAGATATCGCCTTCTGGCTCAGCTATCTGACAAACGGCAAGCATCTCAACTGGTACGCCAGTTTCCGCTTCACCATCATGGCAGCCATCTTCGGCGGCTGCCTTGCGCTTGTGTTCGGCCTGCTGGGCGCCGCCGCAAAGGCCTCACGCTTTGCGCCGCTCAGGGCCATAGGCACCGTCTATGTCAGCATGGTGCGCGGTGTTCCCGATGTACTGTTCTTTCTGTTCTTCCCGCTGGCCTTCGAGCAAGGGGTCGAGTGGGTGTGGTCGATGCAGGTCTGCACGCCCGATTCCATCGCAGCCAACCAGGCGAACTGGCCGCCCTGCCGCGAGGCCAACTGGCTGCTCTCGACCTATGAATATCTGATCCTTGCCTGCGTATCGCTGGGCATCATTTTCGGCGCGTTCACCGCCAACGTCATCCACGGCGCCATGCGCGCCGTTCCGCAGGGCCAGCTCGAAGCCGCCCGCGCCTACGGCATGAGCGATTTTCAGGTGTTAACGCGCATCCATATCCGCCAGATGTGGGTCTATGCCCTGCCCGGCCTTTCCAATGTCTGGCTGCTGCTCATCAAGGCCACGTCGCTGCTCTCCCTGCTCCAGATCGCCGATATCGTCTGGTGGGCGGGCCAATTGGGTTCACCCAACTTCCTGCCCCAGGCCGGTCTTGTGCATGGCGACTGGCGCTGGGCCTATTTCATTGCGCTGTTTGTCTTCTACATCCTCGTCACGCTGCTTTCGGAAAAGGGCTTTTCCAGGCTCACCATCTGGGCGCGGCGCGGCATGCCGGTGGAGGGCTAGGCGATGGAATTGATCCACAAGATCTTCGCCGAGATCCCGCTTTACGCCCAGCCGGCGCTGTTCAACATCTATTTCGCGGCCGCCTCGCTACCGATAGGCTTTGTCTTTGCCGTACTGCTCGCGCTCGGCAAGAACTCGAAAAATGCCATCATCCGGCGCTTGTGCTCGGCCTATATCTATGCCTTCCGCGGCTCGCCGCTGTTTATCCAGTTCTTCATGTTCTATTCCATCATGCTGGCGCTCAACCCCGTCTGGTGGCGCCCTTGGGGCATCGCCTGGCTGATGATGAATCCGTTGTTCATCGGCCCGCTGGCCCTGGTGATGAACACCGCCGCCTACAGTGCCGAGATCCTCTACGGCGCCCTGCGCACAGTCCCGAAAGGAGAGCTGGAGGCAGCCCGCGCCTTCGGAATGACACCCTTTCAGGTGTTCCGAACCGTCACCTGGCCCAACACAATTCGCGTTGCCTGGCCCGCCTATACCAATGAAGTGGTGTTCCTGTTCCACTCTACGGCGCTGGTCTATTTCACCCTGCCAGTCATCAACGCCCAGCGCGACATCCTCAACACCGCGCAGAACCTGTTCGAGCGCGACTTCAACGCCTTCCTTCACTTTTCCATCGCAGCGCTGTGGTTTCTTGCCATCACCATGGTGATTTTCTTTGTCTTCGGGCGCGTTTATGAACGCATGATGCGCCACATGCCCAAAGAGCGCACGACATCCCGCCCGCGCCTGCGTTTCGGCCCCAAATATATCCGGTAGTTCCTTATGGCCTTTGACCGCATCACCCACACCATCGACGCCGATGCTCCCGGCACGACGACCCAATTGACGCTGTTCAAGGTCGGTCCCGCCGACGCGGCGACCAAAATCTACATGCAGGCCGCACTCCATGCCGACGAACAGCCCGGCATCATGGCGCTGCACCACCTGCTGCCGCTGCTCAAATCCGCCGACGAAAAGGGTGAACTCAGCGCCCGCTTCACCATCTTCCCCATGGTCAACCCGTTCGGCATGGGCCAGCGTGTGTTCGAAGATCATGTGGGCCGTTATGATTTCCGCTCGGGCACCAATTTCAACCGCCGCTGGCCCGACCTCTTTGCCGCCGTGGATACCGAAATCGCATCGAAACTCACCAATGACGCCGCTGCCAATGTCGCGATAATCCGCCAGGCCGTGCGCGACTGGCTCGATGCCCAGCGCCCGACCACGGCCATGCAGAAGCTGCGGCATCTGGTGATGACCGAAGCCTATGACGCCGATTATGTCCTCGATCTCCATTGCGACAACGAGGCGCTGGTCCATCTGTTTGTCACCCCCGATTCCATGGCCGAACTGGGCGCATTGGCCGACCATATGGGCTCGGTTGCTCAACTGACCGCCGAAGATTCGGGTGGCGGCTCGTTCGATGAAGTCTGGCCCTCGCTCTGGACGCGGCTGCGCCAGGCGTACCCTGATAAGCCCATTCCCTTTTCCGCTCGTGCCGCAACGCTCGAATATCGCGGCCAGCCCGATGTGTTCGACCACATCGGCAAGGATGACGCTGCCCGGCTCTACGCCTTTTTTCAGGCCAAGGGCTTTGCGTCCGGCACACCGCCCGAGATCGAACCGGCCCCCGCGCCGACGCCCTTGACCGCCACCGAAATGCTGCGTGTCGATAAGGCCGGGCTTCTCGCCTACCGCGTGGAATTGGGCGATCACGTCGAAAAAGGCCAGCCCATCGCCGATCTCATCGCCCTTGACGGCCCCGGCGCCTTCACCGAGCGCACACCGGTCCTTGCCGGCACCTCGGGCCGGGTCATATCGCGCAACGTCGCCAAATTCGTCGTGCCGGGCAATTCGATCGCCAAGATCGTCGGCACCGAGCCACTGGCCAGCCGACAGGGCTACCTCTTGGAGGACTGATCGCGTACCGGCACGTAAACGAAGCGCGGCATTTCGATCTTGAAAACGATGGCCAGGGTCCGCAGGGCAAAGCCCACCGCCATGGCCGTTATCGTCGTCACCTCAACGGGCAATCCGGCCTGTATGCCGAAAAAGAACACGCAGGCGGTAATGGCGGACACCGTCGCGTAGAGTTCACCGGAAAACAGCAGCGGCACGTCGTTGCACAACACGTCGCGCAGCACACCGCCCACGCACCCGGTAATCATCCCCGCCACGATGACGATCAGCACCGGCTGGCCCATTTCCATGGCCACCATGCAGCCCGAAATAGTGAACACCACGAGCCCCACGGCGTCGAGCAGCAAAAAGATCAGCTTGAGCCGTTCCATGATCCGCGCCACCGCGATGGTGAACAGCGCCGCCGCCGTGGTGACCATCAGATAGGCGGGCTGATCGACCCACAACAGAGGGTAGTGGCCAAGCAGCAGATCCCGCGCCGTGCCCCCGCCCAGCGCCGTCACGCACCCCAGAACGCACACCCCGAACCAGTCCATGTTGCGCCGCCCCGCCGCCAATGCGGCGGACATCGATTCAGCGGCCAGCGCAATGACGAAAACCGTGTGCAGCAGCATGGAGCCCTCCTTGTGCGTCTCCCCCGACCATGACGACTAACGCATTGCCGGTAAAGCGCGATTGCGGAAGCGTCCGCTTTACCGCTATCGTTGCTGCGCGAGCGTGGGAACAATCAGGAGTCTGCCTATGGCGATCAAGGCCGCGATCTATCACCTCACGCATTACAAATACGACCGACCCGTCACCCTCGGCCCGCAGATCATCCGGCTCCAGCCCGCCCCCCATTCGCGCACCAAGGTGCTCAGCCATTCGCTCAAGGTCGGCCCGTCCAACCATTTCGTGAATATCCAGCAGGACCCCTACGGCAACTTCCAGGCGCGCTATGTCTTTCCCGAGCCGGTGACCGAGCTCAAGATCGAAGTCGATCTGATCGCCGACATGACGGTTTACAACCCGTTCGACTTTTTCGTGGAGCCCGAGGCCGATACCTGGCCGTTTACCTATCCCGAAGCGATAGCGCCCGATCTTGAGATCTACAGAAAGCCCGACCCAAGCTTTGGCCCGCTGTTCAAGGATCTGCTGGCGTCAATCGACCCGACGCCCAAGAACACGGTCGATTTCGTGGTCGAACTCAACGCCCGGCTGCAGCGTGAAATCGGCTATATCGTTCGGCTCGAACCGGGCGTGCAGACGCCCGAAGAAACGCTGGAAAAGGCGAAGGGGAGCTGCCGTGACACCGGCTGGCTGCTGGTCAACACCTTGAGACATCTGGGCTTTGCGGCGCGGTTTGTTTCTGGCTACCTCATTCAGCTAAAGCCTGATTTGAAGGCCCTCGACGGTCCCTCCGGCACCGAAAACGACTTCACCGACCTCCATGCCTGGTGCGAGGTGTATCTGCCCGGCGCCGGCTGGGTGGGGCTCGATCCGACCTCGGGCTTGCTGACCGGGGAGAGCCATATCCCGCTCGCCGCAACCCCCCATTATGCCAATGCCGCCCCGATTTCGGGGATGGCAAGCTTTGCCAATGTCGAATTCGACTTCGACATGAAGGTCACCCGTGTGGCCGAGCATCCGCGCATCACCAAGCCATTTTCGGACCAGTCCTGGATGGATCTGAGCTCCCTGGGCCGCAAGATCGATCAGGATCTGGCAAGCAATGACGTTCGCTTGACGATGGGGGGCGAACCGACCTTCGTTTCCATCGACGACTTCGAATCCGGCGAGTGGAACGCCGACGCCGTGGGGCCCACAAAGCGCGAAAAAGCCGACATCCTGATCCGCCGCCTCCAGCAGCGCTTCGCGCCCGGCGGGTTCCTCCATTACGGTCAGGGCAAATGGTATCCGGGCGAGACCTTGCCGCGCTGGACCTTCTCGCTCTATTGGCGCAAGGACGGCGAGCCGGTCTGGAAAAATCCCGATCTGATCGCCCACGAGACATCGGACAAGACCCCGAGCCCCGATCAGGCCAAAGCCTATCTCATCGAATTTGCCATCGCACTGGGCCTTGACGGCTCGACCATCCAGCCAGCTTTTGAAGACCCCGCCGACTGGATCTTAAAGGAAGGCAATCTTCCCGAGAACGTCGATCCGACAAATCCCAAACTCAAAGACCCCGAAGAGCGCATGCGCATGACCCGGGTCTTCGAGCGCGGACTGACCGAACCGACCGGCTTCGTGCTGCCGGTCCAGAAATGGAACGCGCCGGCCCAGCCCTCGCGCTGGCTGACCGAAGTGTGGAAGACGCGGCGCGGCAAGCTGTTTCTGGTGGCCGGGGATTCACCCGTCGGCTATCGCCTGCCGCTCGGCACGCTGCCCCATATTCCCGAGAGCGATTACCCTCATATCGTTCCCGAAGACCCCACGATCCCGCGCAAGGATCTGCCGCCGCGCGACGAACTGCCGGTTGCGAGCCTGGTCGCTGACGACACCATTGCCCAGACCCGGGTCGAACAGGAAATCACCCATATCGAAGGCAAGGTACGCACCGCGCTCTCGGTCGAACCGCGCGATGGCCGCCTGACCGTCTTCATGCCGCCCACCGAAAAGCTCGAGGACTATCTCGAACTGATCGCCGCCGCCGAAACGGCCGCGGAAAAACTCGGGCTTGCGGTCCACATCGAGGGCTACGCGCCGCCGCATGACCCGCGCCTCAATGTGATCCGCGTGGCACCCGATCCCGGCGTCATCGAGGTCAATGTCCACCCGGCCGCCAATTGGGACGAATGCGTCTCGATCACCGAGGCGGTCTATGAAGAAGCGCGGCTCGCCCGGCTGGGCGCCGACAAGTTCATGATCGACGGCAAGCACACGGGCACCGGCGGCGGCAATCACGTGGTTGTCGGCGGCGCGACGCCCAATGACAGCCCCTTCCTGCGCCGCCCCGACCTGCTCAAATCGCTGATCCTGCACTGGCAGCGCCACCCTTCCCTGTCCTATCTGTTTTCCGGCCTTTTCATCGGCCCCACCTCCCAGGCTCCGCGCTTTGATGAGGCACGGCACGACAGCCTTTACGAACTCGAAATCGCCATGGCCCAAGTGCCCGCCCCCGGCGAGGGCGATGCGCCCCGGCCCTGGCTGGTGGACCGGCTGTTCCGCAATCTTCTGGTCGATGTGACCGGCAACACGCACCGCTCGGAAATCTGCATCGACAAGCTCTATTCCCCCGACGGGCCGACCGGACGGCTGGGCCTTGTCGAATTCCGCGGCTTCGAGATGCCACCCAATGCTAGGATGAGCCTTGCCCAGCAATTACTGGTCCGCGCGCTGATCGTGCGGTTCTGGAAAGACCCCATCAAGGGCAAGCTGGTCCGCTGGGGCACGCGGCTGCACGACCGATTCATGCTGCCCCATTACGTCTGGGCCGATTTTCTCGACGTGCTCGATGACCTGCGCCAGCACGGCTATGATTTCAAACCCGAATGGTTTGAAGCCCAGCTCGAATTCCGCTTCCCCTTCTGCGGCGAAGTGATGGCTGCGGGCCACACGCTCGAAATCCGCCAGGCGCTCGAACCCTGGCACGTGATGGGCGAAACCGGCGCCATCGGCGGCACTGTACGCTATGTGGATTCCTCGCTCGAGCGGCTGCAGGTCAAGCTGACCGGTCCCGAGCCCGAACGCTACACGGTGGCCTGCAACCGCCGGCCGGTTCCGTTGACAAAGACCGATCTGTCAGGCGTTTCGGTGGCGGGGGTGCGCTACAAGGCCTGGCAACCCGCCTCGGGCCTCCATCCCGAACTCCCGGTCAACACGCCCCTGGTGTTCGACATCTATGATACTTGGACCGGTCGCGCCGTGGGCGGGTGCATCTACCACGTGGCCCATCCGGCGGGTCGGAACTATGAGACCTTTCCTGTGAATGCCAACGAGGCCGAAGCAAGACGGCTTGCGCGATTCATACCCAATGGACATAGTGCCGGTTCTTACGATTTGCCGGCCGAAGCGCCCACGCCCGAGTTTCCTCTGACGCTGGACCTGAGGCGACCTCACCAGTGGCTTTAGATGGACCTTTCTCCCAAGCGCGCCAGGGCACAAAAGATGCCTGAACTGATCGGCGCCTACCGCCCGATCTCGGGCGTGCCCGACGAAATGGTCGCGCCCGACGGCACGGTCAAACCCGGCTGGCTCAAATTCATGTCGGCGCTGGACGCGCTGGGCGCCGAGGAACTGACCAGCCGCTTCCAGCACGCCGACCAGTATCTGCGCGACGCGGGCGTCTTCTACCGCATGTATGACGGGCTCGAACAGGGCGAGCGCGACTGGCCGCTGGCCCATATCCCGCTGCTGATCGCCGAGGACGAATGGCGCGGCATCGAAGCCGGGCTCGCCCAGCGCGCCGACCTGCTCGAAACGGTGATTGCCGACATCTATGGCAACAACACCCTGGTCCGCGAGGGCCTGTTGCCGCCCGAACTGATCGCCGGCAACCCCGAATTCTTGCGCCCCATAGTCGGCATCGCGCCCACGAGCGGCCATCACCTCCATTTCTGCGCCTTCGAGTTGGGCCGCGGCCCCGATGGGCGCTGGTGGGTGCTGGGCGATCGAACGCAAGCGCCTTCGGGGGCGGGGTTCGCACTGGAAAACCGCGTGGCAACTACCCGCGCGCTGGCTGACATCTATGCCGATCTCAACGTCCACCGGCTGGCCGGCTTTTTCCGCGATTTCCGCAATTCGCTGACCGACATGGGCGGCGAGGGCGCGGGCCGCGTGGCGATCCTCACCCCCGGCCCTCTCAACGAAACCTATTTCGAGCACGCCTATATCGCGCGCTATCTGGGGTTCCTGCTGGTGCAGGGCGAAGACCTTGTGGTCGTCGATGGCCAGGTCATGGTGCGCACCGTCTCCGGGCTCAAACCGATTTCCGTTCTCTGGCGGCGGCTCGATGGCGATTTCACCGACCCGCTCGAATTGCGCCAGGACAGCCAGATCGGAACGCCCGGCCTTGCCGAAGCGGTGCGGCGCGGCTCGGTGGGCTTTGTCAATTCCCTTGGGGCCGGCATTCTGGAAACCCGTGCGCTCGGCGCCTTCCTGCCGGCCATCGCCAGATCGCGCCTCGGCTCCGATCTTGCCCTGCCCAACATCGCCACATGGTGGTGTGGCGGCGAGGCAGCCCGCGCCTATGTGCGCGACAATTTCGATTCCCTTCTGGTCGGCCCGGCGCTCTCCACTCTGCTGTCCATCGACGATGACGGCGGCACCGCGGCCATTGCCGACCTCGACCCCGATGCGCGCAAAGAGCTTCTGGCAAAGATCGAGGCCGACCCCAAAGCCTTTGCGGCGCAGGAGGCGGTCAAGCTCTCCACGGCTCCCGTCTATGTCGGCGGCGCGCTCGAGCCGCGTCCCATAACGCTGCGCGTCTATGCGGCCCGCACGGCAGAGGGCTGGTCGATCATGCCTGGCGGCTTTGCCCGCGTCGGCTATGCGCTCGACACGGCAGCCATCGCCATGCAGCGCGGCGGACAGGCCGCCGATGTGTGGGTGGTGAGCGAAAGCGAAGTCGAGCAGGTGACCCTGCTTGCCAAATCCAACACCCCGATCGAACGAAATCCCTCGGGCAATCTGCCCTCGCGGGCCGGGGACAATCTGATCTGGCTGGGGCGCTATGCCGAGCGTTGCGAGGCGAGCGTGCGCATCCTGCGCGCCTACCATCTGCGCCTTGCCGAACTGGGCCGCGAAGATAACCCGCTCCTGCTCGCAACCCGCGATTATCTCGAACCGCTCGGCATCGACGCGACCGAAGCGGTTCCAGTCGGGCTTCTGGCCATCATTGATGGCGCGGTGCGCTCGGCCAGCCAGATCCGCGACCGCTTTTCGCCCGATGGCTGGCTGGCGCTGACCGACCTGCAAAAAACCGCCAAGCGGTTCGGGCGCACCATAAAACCCGGCGACGACGCCACCCGCGCCATGACCGTGCTGCTGCGCAAGCTGGCCGGCTTTTCCGGCCTCGTGCATGAAAACATGTACCGCTTTGCCGGCTGGCGCTTTCTTGAAATCGGCCGCCGGCTCGAACGCGGCATCCAGATCGCCGAGATCGCCACGTGGCTGTGCGCCCCCGACGCGCCGGACGGGGCCACTGAAATGCTGCTCGAAATCGGCGACAGCGTAATGACCCACCGCCGCCGCTACGGCTATGGCTACGGCAATCTGGGCGCCGTCGAACTGCTGATCTCCGATCCGCTCAATCCGCGTTCGGTGATGTTCCAATTGACCGAACTGCTCGAACAGCTCAAGGAGCTGCCCGGCGGCCATGTCGACGGCCAGCTTTCCGCCGCCGCCAAGGCCGCGCTCAAACTCCAGACCGAACTGGCCGTCATCGACGCCGCCGACGTGAACCCCGACATGCTGATCGGAGTCGGCAACGGGCTGGCCAACATCTCCAACCTGATCTCGGAGATGTATTTCTGATGTTTCGCATTGGCGCACCCTCCTCCCCAGCCGTCATCCTGGCCTTGAGCCGGGATCCAGTAAACGGCAGCGCCCGCGGATCGTTTGCGGGGCCCGAGCGAACCGGATCCCGCCTCAAGGCCGGGGTGAGAGAGTGGAGGGTGCGATCCACGCGCTCCGACTTGCCCCCGATGGCGCCCTGACCATGCTTTACGACATCCGGCTCAAGCTCGATTATGCCTATGACGCCCCGGTTTCGGGCGGGCGGCATCTTGTGCGGGTGTTTCCGGCCAATCTGCCGGGCATCCAGCGGGTGGTGGCAGCAAGCCTGACCGTCGATCCTCAACCGGCCGAGCGCTCCGAGTTCACCGATTTCTTCGGCACGCGTGTTGGGTCGCTCGCCTATCGCAGCGCCCATGACACCCTCGAAATCGCCATTGCCGCCCGTGTCGAGGTGCTGCGCGGCGATCCCGGCATCGACTTCACTCCAACGCTGGACGCGTTGCAAAAGGAAATCACCGGCAATTGGGACATGAGCCCGCTCTCTCCCCATCATTTCCTGAGCCCCAGCCCGCGTATCGCCATCGATCCGGCGATCACCGCCTATGCGAAATCGAGCGTCAGGCAAGGGATTTCGGTGCGCGAGATGGCCCATGATCTCTGCCTGCGCATCCATGCCGATTTCGCCTATGACGGCGAAGCGACGCTGGTCGATACCCCCGTCGATGAGGCTTTTGAGCTCAGGCGCGGGGTCTGCCAGGATTTCGCGCACATCATGATTGCCGGCCTGCGCGGGCTGGGCGTTCCGGCCGGCTATGTCTCGGGGTTCCTGCGCACCATCCCGCCCGAGGGCGAAGAGCGGCTCGAAGGCGCCGACGCCATGCACGCCTGGGTGAAGGTCTGGTGCGGACGGGAAACCGGCTGGGTGGAGTTCGATCCCACCAACGCGATCTTTGCCGGCCAGGACCACATCGTCATCGGCTATGGGCGCGATTATTCCGACGTCACCCCAATCGTGGGCATGCTGCGCTCGGCGGGCGGGCAGGAAACGACCCAGGCCGTCGACGTTTTGGAAGTGGCCTAAACATTCCCCATGCGCCGGGCCATGAACTTTTCCAGCCCCACAAACCCGTCATAGATCAAGACTGCCAAAGCCCCAACGATCAGCCCGCCCTGCAACACAAACGCCGTGTTGCCAGAGACCAGACCGGCGATGATGACTTCGCCCAGGGTGCGCGCCGCAACGGTCGAGCCGATGGTGGCGGTCGAGAGTGAAATGACCGCCGAAAGCCTGATGCCCGCAAGGATCACCGGGAGAGCCAGCGGCAATTCTACCCCCGAGAGCCTCTGCCAGCCGGTCATGCCGGTGCCGCGCGCCGCCTCGCGCACCGAAGGGGCCAGCGAGGTCAGCCCGGTCAGCGCGTTCTCGAAAATCGGCAGCAGCCCGTACAGAAACAGGGCCACCAGCGTCGGCCCTGTGCCGAACCCCAACATGGGCACCGCCAGCGCCAGCACCGCGACCGGCGGAAATGTCTGTCCAATATTGGCGATGGCGCGCGAAAGGGGCAGGAATTCCTCCCCGAACGGGCGGGTGACCAGAATGGCCAGGCCAACGGCGAAAAGCGTCGCCAGCACCGTGGCGAACCCTACGATGGCCAGATGGCTCAGCGTGAGGGAAAGAATGGTCGTCTGGGTGTAGATCGGCGGCGTTCCCTCGCGCACCAGCGGCGCGAACAGCGGCGCAAAGCTCTGCGGCGTCACGATAAACGCGATGAGCAGCGCCAGAACCACCAGCCTAATGACGACCCCGATCCTCATTGCGGCCGCGCTGCCCGTTTTTCCAGCGCCGCTCGGGTGACGATCCCGACTGGAACGCCATCTTTGGTCACCGGCAGCACCGGGCGCTGCGACCACAGCATTTCCGAATAGGCGTCGCGCAGAGAGAGGTTTGTGTCGACCGGCTGGCCCTCGGCCTCGCCCGGTTCGACCACAGAGGAGACGTGATCGAGGGTCAAAAGCCGGAACGCCTTGTCCCCCGATCCCAGCATCGCCTCGACGAAATCGTCCACCGGATTGGCGATGATCTCCTCGGGCGAAGCGTATTGCAAAACCTTGCCCTCGCTCATCACCGCAATGCGGTCGCCCAGCCTTATCGCTTCGTCCATGTCATGGGTGACAAGAACGACGGTTGTCCCCAGCCGCTGCTGGATTTCCACCAGATCGGCCTGCGCCTTGGCGCGGATGATCGGATCGAGCGCGCCGAACGGTTCGTCCATGAGCAAAACCAGCGGCCCCGCCGCCAGCGCCCGCGCCACGCCGACCCGCTGCTTCTGACCACCGGAAAGCTCGTGTGGCATGCGCGAGCGGTATTGATCGGGCTCGAGCTGGAACATCTCCAAAAGTTCGTCCACCCGCGCGGAAATCTTGTGCTTGTCCCATCCCAGAAGGCGCGGGACGGTGCCGATATTGTGCGCCACGTCGCGATGGGGAAACAGCCCGTGCCCCTGAATGGCGTAGCCGATCTGGCGCCGCAATTCGTAAGGAGGCAAATCGTGAGTATCCTGCCCGTCGATGCGGATGGTGCCGGCGCTCGGTTCGACCAGACGGTTGATCATGCGCAACAGCGTCGTCTTGCCCGAGCCCGACGTGCCCACGATGGCAACGATCTCCCGGCTGGGCACGGTGAGCGTCACATCATCGACCACGGCGCGCCCGTCATAGGTCTTGGTGAGATGGTCGATTTCGATCATGGTCTTGCCCTCTGGCGGCCCTGGCTCAATTCCACCCCGGCGTCGAGCACGATGGCCGCCGCGAACGCCATGGCGACGGCGGGGATCGCCCCGAGCAAAACGAGCGGCATGGCGGTTTGCGAAATGCCCTGGAACACGAAGGTGCCAAGCCCCCCGCCCCCGATCAGCCCGGCAATGACCGCCAGACCGATGTTCTGGACCAAAATGATGCGGATGCCGGTGAGGATCACCGGGAAAGCCAGCGGCAACAGAACGCCTCTCATGCGCTGGCCATTGGTCATGCCCATGCCACGCGCCGCTTCGTTCGCATCGCGCGGCACCCCATCGAGCCCGACAACGGTGTTGGAAACAATGGGCAGCAGCGAATAGGCAAACAGCGCCAGAAAGGCCGGCGCGTAGCCGATCCCGCCGATCCCCAGCTCGCGCGCGCCCGGCACATTGGCCCCCACCCACGCCATCGGCGCGATCAGAAGCCCGAACAGCGCAATCGAGGGGACGGTCTGGACGATATTGAGACTGCCCAGAATGCCGGCCCTAACCCTGGGGATACGGTAGCACAAGATCCCCACCGGCACCCCGACCAGCACCGCCACCGCCACTGCTCCGAAGGCGAGAAACAGATGCACCTGCAATTGGGCAAAGAACGCCGATTGCCGCCCCTGATACTCCCGCATAACCGCCAGATCGTCCCACAGCCCCGAAGCAAGAATGCCCCACAGCACCACCGCCACGGCAATCAGAAGCCCCACCCGCGTGAACGGCCCCAGCCGCAGCCGCGCCAGCGCGTCGGTTGCGGCCAGCGCAAAGGCAAACACCATGATCCACACACCCGAACCGGGTGACACGCGGGCATAGGTGTCACCTTCGGGGATCAGCGCGGAGGACCCGATGCCCACCGCAACGGCCAGAGCGACAAGCGCAAGACTGGAAACCCCCAGCCGAACGGCAAGCGAGGTCTTGAGCAGGAGGATCAACAGCGCAACACCGAGCCCGCCATAAAGCACAACGCCGCCCGCACCCAGCGCATCCCAGGCAGGAACAGCCTCGCCGGGAACGATCCGGTTGGCACGAAAGACCAGGAAAGACTGAAAGACGAGCGCAAAAAGCCCCAGAGCGGCAACCACCACTCCGAGCTTGTCGATACGCAATGAATGGGTCCCGGCCCGGGCGAGCGCCGTCAAGATGGCTTGGGCCGCGCGAGGTCAGGCGCGGCCCTTTCCTTTTCTAGAGGAAGCCGTTTTCGGTCAGGTAGGATTCAGCGACCGCTTCGGCGGGCTCGCCTCCCACCTGCACGCGGCCGTTGAGATCCTGCAGCACTTCGAGCGTCAGACCCTCAAACACCGGTGCAAGGATGTCCTCGATCTGCGGATACTCTTCCAGCACATCCTGGCGGATGATCGGCGCGGGCGCATAGACCGGCTGCACGCCCATATCGTCCTCCATCACAACGAGCCCCGAGGGTGCGATTCCGCCGTCGGTGCCGTAGACCATCGCCGCATTGGCACCCGAGGTCTGGTTGGCCGCAGCCGAAATCGTTGCTGCCGTATCGCCACCCGATAGCTGGATCAACTGGTCCGAACTCAACTCGAACCCGTAAGCCTCCTGAAAGGCCGGCAAGGCAGCCGGCGAGGTCACGAACTCGCTCGAGGCGGCCAGCACGATTTCACCGCCATCAGCGATATAGGCGCCGAAGTCGGACATGGTCGCCAGCCCGTTTTCCTCGGCGACATCCGAGCGCACGGCAATGGCCCATGTGTTGTTGGCCGGCGAAGGCGTCAGCCACACCACATCGTTTTCTTGCAGGTCCATCTCGGCAACCCGCTCGAAGCCGGCCTGCGCATCGTTCCAGACGTCCTCGTCCGTAAGCCCGAAAAAGAACGCGCCATTGCCCGTGTATTCCGGGTAGATGTCGATCTGTCCCGCGGCAATCGCCTCGCGCACGATGGGCGTCGCGCCCAGCTGAATGCGATTCTCGGTCTCGATGTCGTTGGCCTGCAGCATCTGCAAGATGATGTTGCCGAGCACACCGCCCTCGGTGTCGATCTTGGACGAAACAACCACCTGTCCGTAGGCAGTCGTGGTCAGCGCGGCGGCGACAGCCGCGCCAGCAATGATGGAAAGCAGTTTCACGGATTTTCTCCCGGTCTGGCTCAGGTCATGATTTCCAGTCTATAGCCTACAGGCTGACACCGGGATGACCACCCCTGCGACAAGAAATAATCGTGAACGGAATTTGTTCCCTTTGCGATACACCTTGGTGCAAACTTGCGCTGGGCGGACGCTGGCGCCTGACGAAATCTGCTGAATTCCCCCATCGGCTATGCTAGTCGGTTGCCATGCGCTCGCCGAAAATCCTGACCACCCTTCGTTCTTACACCTCGTTGCTGTTTCTGGCCGATCTGATCGCCGGGGCCACCGTTGCGATGGTGGCGCTTCCCTTGAGCCTTGCCATCGCCATAGCGTCGGGTGCCGATCCGGCCAAGGGGTTGATTACCGCCATTGTTGCAGGATTTCTGATTTCCCTGCTCGGCGGCAGCCGCGTGCAGATCGGGGGACCGACGGGTGCCTTCATTATCGTCGTTTTCGGAGTTATCGCTGAGCACGGCTATGACGGGCTGGTGCTGGCCACGCTGATGGCCGGGGTGATCCTGCTGGTGGCGGGATATTTCCGGGCCGGGCGGCTGATCGCCTACATCCCCGAAGCGGTGGTAAACGGGTTCACCATCGGCATTGCCGTGGTGATCGCCACCAGCCAGCTTCCCGATTTTCTCGGGCTGTCGGTCGCCCATGTGCCGGCTGAATTCCTCGAAAAAATTCCGGTGCTTTGGGAAGCGCGGGGAAGTTTCAACCTCGCCGCCTTCGGCATCGCCGTTGTAACTCTGGTGCTGATCATCGTGCTGCGCCGCGTGGCGCCACGCTTTCCCGGATTGATCGTGGCCGTTGGCATCGGGTCGGTTCTGGTGGTGCTTGCCGGATTGCCGGTCGATACGCTTCAATCGCGTTTCGGCGCCTTGCCCAACCATCTTCCCTGGCCGCAACTGCCCGACCTCAGTCTCGCGCGCATGGTGGACCTGTTTCCCTCGGCCCTTGTCATCGCGTTTCTCGCCGGAGTGGAATCGCTGCTCTCGGCCATGGTCGCCGACCGCATGATCGAAGGCCATCACCGGCCCAACGCAGAGCTTCTGGCGCAAGGAGCGGCCAATATCGGTTCAGCCCTGTTCGGCGGTCTGCCCGCCACCGGTGCCATCGCCCGCACCGCGACCAATGTGAGGGCCGGCGGCAAGACGCCGGTCGCTGGGATCGTTCATGCGGCGGTGATCCTGCTGGTGATGCTCATTGCCGCCCCACTGGCCGGCTACCTCGTCATGCCCGCGCTTGCTGCCTTGCTGATCGTTACCGCCTGGAACATGAGCGAGCCCCACAAATGGGCCGAATATGGAAAAGGGCGAACCAGCGACAAGGCGCTGCTTGTGCTCACCCTCGTTCTGACGGTGGTGGTCGATCTCACAGTGGCTATCGGTGTGGGCGTGATCGTGGGGCTGGCGCTGCGGCTGAGCCGGCGCAAGTCGGTGGAAAGCGATTGGACGCCGCCTGAACGGTGAGTCAGTCGCCGGTTTGTCCCATCTGATAAGGCAGATAGCCGATGAACCCCGTCAGCTTCCAAATGCCCCCGATCCGCGCCAGCGTATAGACCGACTGCCAATCAAGGACATCGAATGAGCCGTCCTTCATTTCGACCCTGCCGTTGAACTTCTTGTGCGCCAGCGCGCGGTCTCCGGTGATTTCGATGTCGGTGAGCTGTGTCGCGCCGAATACCCCAGCCCGTGCCGTTGCGATCTCGGCGCGGGGTGCGAAATCGCGGGCACCGGCCAGCCATGAGTCGCGATAGGCCTCCAGCGTCGGAAAGCTGATCCGCCAGTCGTCGGGATTGGCTGAAGCCTTGCCGTCGATTCCCATGAAGCGGTCGGCCGCGAAATCAGGTTCGACCATCGACCAGTCGCAGGCCAGAAACGCCTCGATGTCGCGCGCCACCAGCATTTCCCAGATGGCGCGGCGATCGGGGTCACCCGAAAAGGGGTTAAGCGCGTAAAGGTCCATTTATTTCAGCATGTCCTTGTAGATACCCGGTTTGGAATGGGGGATTTCGATGGCGTCGAGCTTCTTTTTGTAAAACGCCACCGGCCCCGGATCCCCGATCACCGCATAGGCGAAACCCCTGTCGCGCAGATCCTCGAGGGTTCGGAACAGCAGCGCCTCACCAATGCCGCGTCCGCGCGCGGATTCGAGCACTCCGGTCGGCCCGAAAAAACCCCGCGCCGTGACATCGCCGCAGGCGAAGCCCAATAGCCCTGTCGTATCGGTGGCCACCCACACATCGATGGGCTGATGGGAAAACCCCACCTCCACTTCGCTGCGCCAATGGCGGGAGAAATGGGCCTCGACCCAATCGGCAACCAGCCCGCGCTCGGGAGGGAGCGCCCGGCGCAGGGTGGTGCCCTGCCCCGCCACGCGCGCATAGTCGTAGCGAGGAAGATCGTAAAGGCGAACGAGAAGATCCATCAGGCGGCGTCCATATCCTCAAAGCGATGACGGACAAAATGCCCCGGCTCGACCTCGACGGGCAAGCCCGCCGCCCGGCGGGCCAGCGCCCGCACCTTTTCTATGTTCTCGGCAAACGCCTTGCCCCCATCCGCATCGGCAACGAACCGGACATTGGGATCGGGCACCGCCGAAAGCAGCACTTTGGTATAGGCGTGCTGGGGATTGGAAATAACGCTTTCCGACGGCCCCCATTCGACCACCTGACCGCCGAACATCACGGCGGTGTCCTCGGCCAGATAATGGGCGGTCGCGATATCGTGGGTGATATAAAGAAACGTGATGCCGCGCTCGGCCTTCATGCGCTGCATCAAGCCCAGCACCGATTTGCGGATCGACACGTCGAGCATCGAAGTGGGTTCGTCCGCCACGATCAGTTCGGCCCCGACCGCCAGTGCCCGCGCCAGATTGACCCGCTGGCGCTGGCCGCCAGACAATTCGTGCGGATATTTTTCCAGCGTCACGGAGGGATCGAGTTCCACATCGGCCAATACGCCACCCACCGCATCGGCCAGCCCGCTGCCGCTGAGTTTTTTGTGCAGTTTGAGCGGGCGTTCGAGGTGATGGCGAATGGTATGGGCCGGATTAAGCGCCGCAAACGGGTCCTGAAACACCATCTGCACGGCCTGGGAATAGGCAAGCTCTTCGGCACGTCCCTTGATGTCGGCAATGTTGCGGCCCTTGAACCGCACTTCGCCTTCCGAGAGTTCAAACAACCGGGTGACGGCCCGCCCGATGGTCGATTTTCCCGAGCCCGATTCCCCGACTACGGCCAGCGCCCTGCCCTTGTGGATCGACAGCGAAACATTGCGCATCGCCACCACCTCTTTCCCGGCCCCGAACATGGGCTTGAGATGAAAGACCTTCGAGGCGTTGTCGATTTCGAGAAGCGGTGTGTCAGTCATCAGCTTGCCTCCCTCACAGCGATCTTTGGCATCGCATCCCAGAGTTTGCGTGTGTAATGATGCTGCGGATCGGAAACGATACTGGCGGTCGAAGCATGTTCGACGATCTCGCCCTCCAGCATCACCGCGATCCGGTCGGCAAACTGGCTCATCAGCGCCAGATCATGGGTGATGAACAGGATCGAAAACCCGAACTTGGCCTTGAGCGCCATGATTTCCTGGAGGATTTCGCGCTGCACCACCACATCGAGCGCCGTGGTGGGCTCGTCCATCACGATCAGCTTGGGATTGAGCGCCAGCGCCATGGCCAGAACGACCCGTTGGCGCATGCCGCCTGAAAGCTGGTGCGGATAATCGTCGAGCCGTGCGGCCGGGATGCCGACGAGAGCCACAAGCTCCTCGGCCCGCGCCCGGATCTCCGGCTTGGAAAGCCTGGTGTGCCGCGCCAGCATGTCGCGGAATTGCTCGAACAGGGTCAGCACCGGGTTGAGCGAATTCATGGCGCTTTGAAACACCATGGACACCGACGACCAGCGCCATTTTTCCAGTTTTGCCGCCGGCATGGCCAGCACATCGGTGCCATCGATCATGATGGTGCCCCTGGAGATGATGGCGGGCGGGCGGTGCAGGCGCATGAGCGAAAACGCGATCGTCGATTTCCCGCACCCCGACTCTCCGGCCAGCCCCATCACCTCGCCCTGCCCGATGTCGAAATCGACACCCTTTACGGCAGTGAACAGACCCTTGCCGGTGAGATAATCGACCTGCAATCCGCGAACCGAAACCAGGGCGCTCATTGTGCTGCCTCCAGCTTGCCGGCCGCGCGCTGGCGGTCGAGCTTTTCCTGCGCCTTTGCCGCCGCCGCTATGGTGCCGAGCGTGCGCAGGCGCGGGTTGGAGATTTCATCGACCCCGAAATTGAGGAGCGATAGTCCGATGCCGATACCGGCCACGGCGACAGCCGGCGCCAGCACTTCCCACCACGCCCCCACGGTGATCGCCGAGGAATTCTGCGCGTGATAGAGCATGGTGCCCCACGAAACCGACATGGGATTGCCCAGGCCTAAAAATTCGAGCGTCGCCTGAGTGATGATCGTGTAGGTCACCGAACCGATGAAATTGAACCCGATGATCGAGAGCAGGTTGGGCAGCAACTCCACAAAGATCATCCGGTGGGCGGGCTCGCCGATCAATTCGGACGCCTGGATATATTCGCGCTGGCGCAACGTCATGGTCTGCGCGCGTGTCACCCGCGCCCCCCACGCCCATGAGGTGACCCCAATGATGATGGCGATGACGAAGGGCGAGGTCTGGCCAACGAAAGCAGCAATGACCAGAAGCAGGGGAAGCTGGGGAATGACCAGCACCACATTGGTGCAGAAATTGATGATCTCGTCGATCAGCCCGCCGAAATAGCCAGCGGCGATGCCCAAAACGGTGCCGATGACCACCACCAACAACCCGGCGAAAAACCCGACGGCCAGCGAGGTGCGTGTTCCGTAGATCAGTTGCGCAAAGACATCGCGGCCCATCCGCGTCGTGCCCATCAACGCCTCGCCATCGGGCGACATGTGCGGACGTCCCACCCGCGCCATGGGGTCGGCGCCAAGGATCATCGGCCCGAAAACGGCGACAGCCACATAGGCCAGAACGATAATCAGCCCGAACGCCGCCTTGCGGTTGCGCAGAAAGACTTTGAGGGTTTCAACCATCGTCTCAGGCCCTCCGAAGCCGCGGGTCGAGCAGCACATAGGCCAGATCGACAATGAGGTTTGCGGTCAGGATCGCCAGCGTCATGATGAGCAACTGGCCCTGGATCAGCGGATAATCACGGGTGACGATGCCGATATAGAGCGTCTGGCCGAGCCCGGGATAATTGAACACCACTTCGGTAACCAGCGACCCGCCAAGGATCGCCCCCAGCGTCAGCCCCAGCGAGGTGACCGAGGGCAGAAGCGCGTTGCGGGCGGCGTAATTGAACTTCACCCGGCGTTCCGAAAGCCCCTTGGCCAGTCCCATGATCACATGGTCCTCGCCCAGTTGCCCGATCATGTTGTTGCGCATGGTGACCAGATACCCGCCCACAAAAACGATCATCAGGGAGATGACCGGCATGAGCGCGTGGACGAAGACCGAGCTGATATAGCTCCAGGTAAAGCCCGGATCGAGACTTGGATCGAAGGCATAGCCGGTCGGCAGCCAGCGCAGCGCCACACCGAAGACAAACAGCGCGACAATGGCGATCACCACCGGCGGAATGGCCTGCAGCGCCAGCGAAGCGGGCGTGATGACGGCATCGAACGCTCCGCCGCGCTTCCAGGCGGCAAAAATCCCCATCAGCGTGCCAAAGGCAAAGGCGAGAACCGTCGCGCACCCGGCCAGAAGCAACGTCCAGGGCAGCGCGTAGCCGAGCCGTTCATTGACGGTCTGGGGGAAAAACCGGATCGAATAGCCAAGATCGCCGGTAAAAACCGATTTGAGATAGGAGAAATACTGCTCGTGCAGCGGGCCTGTCGCAAACCCGAAGGTTTCGATCAGCGCAGCCCGCGCTTCGGGCGGAATTGTCAGTTGCGCCTGGGCGAACATGATGTCGATCGGGTTGCCCGGCATCAGTCGCGGCAGCATGAAATTGATCGTCGCCGCGACGAAAAACGCAGCGATGTAAAAGCCCAGACGGCGCAGGATAAAAGCCATTGGTAGTGCTCCTTGCCGAAGCAGCGCTCGCGGAAAAGCCGCTGCTGGATTCCGGGAACAAGTCCCGGAATGACAGGGTGATTGTGAGGAAAAGGCCGGGGTCACCCTCCAGCCTGTCACCCCGGGATTTATTCCCGGGGTCCAGTGCAGCGGATGCCACAGGCACCCAGGTCGGAGGATCAGTCTTCGACCGGCCGCAGGGCCAGAAGATGCAACAGGCGCTCGGGAACACCCGAATAGACCACCGGGCGCGCAACGGGGTTGTCGGCGTTGAAGAACCCGGTAAACCGCGCGGTGTTGTACTCGTACCAGAGCGGGTTGTTGAAGACGTTGATGAGCGGCATATCCGCAGCGATCAGCATCTGGATCTCGTTCATGATCTCGGTCTGCTCGGCTTCATCCGTCGTTCCGTTGAACGCATCGAGCGCCGCATCGAGCTCGGGGTTGGTGTAGCGCGACGACTGGAAGCGGCTCTGGCCGATGTGCCGCGAATGCAGAGACTGGTCCATGAAGTAGTGCGGGGTCACACCAGTGGTCACCGAGTTGATGGCCGCCTGATAGTCGCCGGCGATCAATTGATCGGTCCAGGCCGGGCTTTCCGGGGTCTGCATCGAAGCGTTGATGCCCAACTCGTTCAGGCCCTCGACAGCCAACTGCACGGTATTGACCCAGTCGGTCCAACCGTTCGGCACGATGATCGAGAACGCGATCGGCTCGCCGCTCGGGCTGTCGATGAACCCGTCGCCATCGACGTCTGAATACCCGGCCTCATCGAGCAGCGCACGGGCGCCTTCGATATCGAACTGGGTATATTGCCCATATTCGGCCTCGACTTCGGGGTTGTTCCAGGAGTGATACGCCCGGCCAAGACCCGAGGGATAATCATTGACCGTCGGATAGCCATAACCGGCAATATCGACCATCGCCTGACGATCCATGGCCATCGAGAAGGCGCGGCGGAACGCGACGTCGTTGAACGCTTCATCGAGCCCCGGCTCGCTCGTTTCCATGTTGAGCGAGAAAAACACCGGCGAGCCGGCCGGGAACCAGTAGCCGTGATTGTCCGGATCGGTGCCCACATAGGTGCGCTCGATATCGGGCAGGAACGAACCGAACCAGTCGAGCTCCCCATTGGCCGCGGCCGTCAGCACCTGATCGTTGTTGGCCAGCTGGGGCAGGCGGACACAATCGACATGCAGACTTTCCGCGTCCCAGTAATTGGGGTTGGCGCACTGGATATATTCCTGCGGCGTGAAACGCTCGATTTCGGTCAGCGGCCCCGAACCCACGGTGGTGTTGTTCGAATAGGTCACCGGATCGCCCACCTCGGCCCAGATATGTTCGGGTACCGTATAGACCTGCACAAGCTGGTAGATCAGCCCCGCATCGACCTCTTTCATTCGGATTTCAACGGTGCGGTCGTCGACGGCGGTGACGCTGTCGAGCTTGGGCCACACCGCGCGGGCATCGAGCGCCGGATATTCGGCCATCAGATCGAATGTGAACGCCACATCGTTGGCCGTGAGCGGCATGCCGTCCGACCAGGTCAGCCCTTCGCGCAGGGTGAAGGTAAGGGTCAGAAGATCGTCGGAATATTCATACGATTCCGCCAGCCGGTATTCCGGCGTGCCGCCCTGCAGGGCGTTAAAGATCACCAGCGGCTCATACATGAAGTCGATGACGGTGGGCAGAACGGTCGTGGTATTGAACGGATTGTAGTTCTCGACCCAGGCGGTCAGCTGCTGGGGTACGATGGTGAGAATGGCTCGGTCGTCGTCCTGCGCCTGGGCCAACCCGGCCGGCAGGACCAGAACGCTGGCCAGCAGCGCGCCCTTGAAGAAATTGGCAGTCATGAGTGTTGAACTCCCTCCAGTTGCACCGCGACCCCTTCGTCGCGGCTGACAGATGTTCCCTCCCCGACGGCACATGCGCCGGGATACGCCGAAAAGCGTGGGGACCATTGTGGGCTGGCAAGGCAGGGTTCTGTCACGGGTGCTTTTCCGTCAATTGCGCACCCAAAACCGGCAAAACCGTCAAAATCGACGTTAAGGGGTGTGACCGGCTTTATGTATTGTACCATCCCCATATGAATAGACGATGTCAAAGGCCGTAGCGAGGGGCTCGGCCGGGAAGGGGAGAAGCGAGGATGGGCGCGTTTGGGCTGGCACCGAAGGGCTTCCGCGGCCGCCTGTTCGCGATTCTGATCGCCATCACCACCATTCCGCTGGTTTTGACGGCGACCGTGTTCTTTTCCATCCTCAACGCCAATGTCGAGGATGAAACCTTTGCCCGCCTCGCCTTCGTGCGCGACGCCAAACGCTCCGAGCTCGACCAGTATCTGACCTTCGCTTTCCGGCAGGCCGATTCGCTGACCAAATCGAACGCCGTCCGCTATTCCATCGGCGATTTCTACGGCTTTTCCTACGCCTTCCGCCAGATCGACCCCGATCCGCAAACGGCCCGTGATGTGCTCCAGGCCATCTTCGGCATCAATGGCCAGGCTCCGGCGAGCGATGGCGAATTTTCACCCGACACCGACGCGATGGTCTCCAACGCCCTCGAATACGCCAACGCCCACCAGCGCTTCCACGAGGAATATTCGAGCTTCATCCGCTCGGCCGAATTCGACAATCTCTATCTGGTCAACACCGATGGGCGCGTCGTCTATTCGGTCGAAAAGGACGCCTATCTGGGCGGCGATCTCGATGGCGAACTGGCCGACAGCACGCTGGGACAACTGGCCGCCGCCACCCTTGCCGGAACCGATCCCATCCGCATCTCAGATTTTGCCCTCGACCCGGAAACCGGAGCGTTCGGCGCCTATGTCGCCGTGCGGGTCGAGTTCTATCAACGCCCGCGCGGCGTTGCGATCTTCCGCCTGCCCGCCAGCGGCGTCGGGTCCATCGTTCAGTCCCAGGAAGAGGAAACCGGCAATTTCTACATGATTGCCGGCAATGGGCGGCTGGTTTCCGCACCCGCCGGTTATGACCTGCCCATCGGGGAAATCGTACCCGTGCCCGAACCCGACCTGCCCGCATTGTCCACCGCTCTGGTCGGAGAGGGCCTTTCGGGCGGACGCGCGCTGGCCGCATGGGGACCGGTCAATTTCGGCGACGCCCGATGGTCTCTGGTTGCCGAAGTGCCGACCAGCACGGCCTTTGCCAATTCCGAAGCGCTGACGCGCTTTGTCCTGATGATCGCCGCCATCGCCCTGCCTATCCTGTTCTGGGTGGCGTACCTGGTCTCGCGCACCATGACCGCGCCCCTGCAAAAACTGACCGAAGTGGCCGAATCGATCGCCGCGGGCGATCTGGAACGGACAATGCCCAGCGTGGAACGGCCGACCGAATTGGGCCGGCTCGCCGAAAGCTTCAAGCGCATGCGCGATGCCATCCGCGCCCAGCTGTCCCTTATCGGGCAAAAGAACGTCGAGCTCGAACGCCACGTCAAACTGATCGAGGAAAAAAACGCCGCGCTCGAAGAGGCCGACAGGCTCAAAGACACGTTCGTCGCCAACACGAGCCACGAATTGCGCACCCCACTGAACGGCATTATCGGCATTTCCGAAACGCTCTCGGCCGGCGCCGTGGGCGAATTGACCCCGCCCCAGCGCAGCCAGCTCGACCTCATCAGCTTTTCGGCCCGGCGCCTCT
Source organism: Pelagibacterium flavum (assembly GCF_025854335.1). Lineage (NCBI taxonomy): Bacteria > Pseudomonadati > Pseudomonadota > Alphaproteobacteria > Hyphomicrobiales > Devosiaceae > Pelagibacterium > Pelagibacterium flavum. Next base: position 1,101,682 of record NZ_CP107716.1, on the reverse strand, counting down.
CGCGGCTGGTCGATGATCTCATCGACATCTACCGCATCCGGCAGGGCCGCATGCGCCTCGACATCCACCCGGTCCATGTGGCGACCTCGATCCGCAACGTCATGCAGCTTGCCGAACCGCTGCTGCGCGGCGAACCGGTGACGCTCGACGTCGATATCCCCGAAACCATTCCCTATGTGATGGCCGACCCGGTGCGCTTCGAGCAGGTGCTCTACAATCTCCTCGGCAACGCCATCAAATACACCGACCAGGGGTCGATCTCGATCACCGCATGGCGGGCCGGAGACACCGTTGCCGTGGCTGTCACCGACACCGGCGTCGGCATCGCACCCGACAGTCTCGAGCGCATCTTCCAGCCGCTCGAACGCGGCGAAAGCCCCGAAATGATCGCCAAGCCCGGCGGCGCGGGATTGGGCCTAACCATCGCCCGCCAACTGGCCAGCGCCATGCACGGCAAGCTGGCCGCACAGTCCGATCTGGGCAAGGGCTCGCGCTTCGTCCTGGAAGTCCCGGTCGCGGAAACCGAAGCCACCGAAGCGGAAATCCTCACCTATGGCGAGCGCAGCGAGGGCCTGCGGGAGACCATGGGCATGCTTTTGGCCGACACCGCCGAAATGAACGCCGCCAATTCCGATGAGGCACCGGTGATCCTCGTTGTCGATGACGAGCCGATCAACATTCAGGTGCTGCGCAACGTTCTGGCTCCTCAAGGCTATATCGTGCGCGCCGCCGAAAACGGCATGGACGCCCTGGCCTCGATAGAAAACCACAAGCCCGATCTCGTTGTGCTCGACGTGATGATGCCGCAGATGGGCGGGCTCGAGGTCGCCAAACGCCTGCGCGACCGCTATGGCCTGCTCGATCTGCCCATCATTATGGTCACCGCCCGCTCGCGCACCCGCGACGTGATCGCCGGGTTCGAGCACGGCGCCAACGATTACGTGGTCAAACCCTTCGTCAAGGACGAGCTTCTCGCCCGCATCGCAACGCTCCTCGAAGCTGGACGGGCTCGCGGCACGGCGCGTGAAAACATCGAACTGAAATCGGAAATCGAGCGCCGCGTGCAGGTCGAGGACGCCCTGCGGCTCTCCCAGCAGCGCATGGCGAGATTGCTCGATACGCTCGAAGCGGGTCTGCTCGGGGTCAGTGAAACCGGCCGCATCACCTACGCCAACCAGGCTGCCGCCGTGCTTGCCGGCCGTGTCATCGACCCCGGCAAGACGCTGCTGAGCGATCTTTTGACCCCCACAATGGTCGACGCCATGACCCGCACCATTGCCGATGAGGGCCGCGTGGCGCTCGACGATGTGCCCATGGGCCGCTCGGGAAATCCCGTCCTGCTCAATGCCTTCGAGATAGAGGCCGATGCGGGCGGCGGCTTTGCGCTGGTCATCACCCCCGATACGGCCGAAACGCGCCAGCAGACCGACCATCTGGTCCGCTCGGTGCAGGGCGTGCTCGATACCGTCGGGCCGGTGCTGATCGAACAGCAGGCAACGCCCTCCAGCCCAGCTGCTCCCGACACCGCGCCACTGCCGGGCAAGGAGGTCTATCGCGACACCATAGTGGCCGTCATGACCCAATCGATCGCCCTGTGGCGCCGCGCCAAGGGCGGCTCCAAGATCGATTTCGCCGAAAAGAGCGGCGTCTGGCGCGTCAATCTCGATCGCTCCTCGCTGCAGGCGCGAACCCTGGACAAATATCTGCTGATCGAAACCCTGCCCGCCAACCCGCGCTGGCGTGACGTGATCCAGACCGCCGAGTTCGTCCTGACCGACGTCGAAGCCCAGATCGGCCAGAACGCCGAACTCGCCGCCCAATACGAAAACCTGCGCACTCTCGCCCAGACCCTGCGCGACCTGGTGCGCGAGCACATTCTCCCCAGGCCTCGGGGAGAAACCGAACCGGCAGGCACCCAGAACGCCTGACCCGACCGCCCCCAAAACCTCAGAATTGTTACAAAGGCTGCCACCATGCCCACGCCCTCGTTCCGCCTCGAAGCGGACTGGAACCCGGAAATCGCGACCCCCGGCCAGCTCAAGATCACCCTGGTCAACACCGGACAAGAGCAGGTCGAAGGCTTTGCCCTCGGCGTTACCTCGCTGTTCCGCATCAAGCCCGACAGTCCCATCGGCGGCGCGCGGTTGCTCGAGCAGTTGTCCAATTACCACCTGCTCGCGCCCGAGGACGGCTTCGTTCTCGAACCCGGCGGACGCTGGGAGATCGTGGCAAAACAGATTTCCCACACCCTGCGCCACTACACCTACGGCCCCAAATCCGCCGCCGTGACGCTGGCCGATGGCACCATGGTGCTGCCCGAAATCGCCCCGATGACGCTGAAGGGAGAGCCCGGTTCACCCACCATCGTCCACCCGGCCCGCCGGCCCTTGCCTGAGGGCGAAACGGCGATCAGCGTCATCCCCTTCCCGGCCGCCGTGGAGGTCACCGGCAATTCGGTGCCAGCCATGATCGGTTTCGGCGAGGGACCCGAGCTCGCCTATAATTCATACGAAGTCACAGCCGATCTGGCCCGCCGCCTGTTTCCCGGCGAAACCCTGTTCGGCGACGGACTGCCGGTCCGGTGCCTGGCCGGAGCACGGCTCGACCAAGGCGCCTACGAGATCGTCTTCGGAGAAACCGTGACTCTCAGAGCCGGCGATGCCGATGGTTTCCAGCACGGCTTCATAACCCTGGCCCAGATGCTGCGCGGCGCGCAAAAACACCCCGAAGATTTCACCTTCCCGACATCGGGCACCATATCGGACGCCCCGCGCTTTGACTGGCGCGGCAGCCATCTCGATGTGGCGCGTCAGGTGTACACAACCGAAGAGATCATCGCTTTCCTCGACACCATGGCCTGGAACAAGCTCAACCGCTTCCATATCCACCTCAACGACGATGAGGGTTGGCGGCTCGATGTGCCCGACTATCCCGAACTTGCCGAAAAGGCCGCATGGCGCGGCCCCGGCGAAATCCTGCCGCCCCTGCTCGGCTCGCCGTTTGAACGGCACGGGCTGGTCTATCGCGCCGCTGATGTGACGGCCATGGTCGATCACGGGCTGAGCCTGGGTATCCAGACCATCCCCGAAATCGATATCCCCGGTCACTGCTATTGCGTGCTCAAGGCCCTGCCCCAACTCGTCGATCCCGACGAGACTGGCATCTACCGCTCGGTGCAGTATTTCCCCAACAACGCGCTCAACCCCGCTTTGGACGAGACCTATAAATTCCTCGAAGCGGTCATAAAGACGCTGGTCGAATTGTTTCCGGCCAAATGGATCCATATCGGCGGCGACGAGGTGGCCGACGAAGCCTGGGCCGGATCGCCCCAGGCCAGATCCCTGCAGGGGCCCAATGGCTGGCAGGGCACCTTCGAGCTTCAGTCCCATTTCCTCAAGCAGATACAATCCCTGCTGAAAAAATACGGCAAGGATACCGGCGCCTGGGAAGAAGCTGCATTGGGCGGCGGGGTCGATCCCGACCGCTCCTATCTGGTCGCCTGGAAGAAATCGGAGAGCGGCCGCGATCTGGCGCTGGCCGGCTATGACGTGGTGCTGGCTCCCGCCGAACACGCCTATTTCGACATGGCCCAATCGACCGAGTGGTGGGAGCCGGGCGCCAGCTGGGCGGGCACGGTCTCGGTCGAAACCTGCTACGCCTTCGATCCGGCTCATGATTGGCCGGCCGAGGTGCAGGACAAGCTGATCGGCATCCAATCATGCCTGTGGAGCGAGAACCTCGCCAATCGGGCCCTGTTCGATCATCTGACCTATCCGCGCCTCTCGGCCATAGCCGAAACCGCATGGAGCCCGCGCGCTGCCAAGGATTTCGCCCGCTTCATGGCCATCCAGACGCTGATGCCGAAGGCGCGGCTGGGCTGAAGAAAAAACCCATGAAGGGCCCGCTTCGGCGCTGCAGAAAAAGCGCTGCGGCGCGGCGAGCGGATCGCACCTTCATGGGCAAATGGGCGGCTGCATTTTTCCCCTGATGCGCCGCCCCTGATCTCCCGACGTACAGCGGATCGGGAGACCCCGCAGCGCGCTACTTTGCGCGCGCTGCAAGCTCTTCCTCACTGGTGATGGCGCGGGCGCCGGCAATCCAGTTGACATAGCCCAGCGCCAGCCCGAACACGCCGAAAGCGACGACGACGGCAGCGACAACGAGGGCGGTTTCAAAGGACATTTCAGCCTCCATCAATAAGAGTGATGGAAGTGTTATGCGCCTGTTTTCGCTTGGTTTAATTGATCCAGATCAACCGGCCAGAAGGTCAGGAAACGCTCTGCTCGGCGGCCTTGAGCGTATTGGCCATCAGCATGGCAATCGTCATCGGCCCCACCCCGCCCGGCACCGGCGTGATCGCCCCGGCGCGCTCGGACGCGGCGGCAAAATCGACGTCGCCGACCAGCCGTGTCTTGCCCTCGCCCTTTTCGGGAGCGGCGATGCGGTTGATGCCCACATCGATCACCGTGGCCCCCTGTTTGATCCAGTCGCCCTTGATGAATTGGGGCCTCCCGATCGCCGCCACAACGATATCGGCACCCCGGCACAGACCGGGCAGATCGCGGGTCCGCGAATGGGCGATGGTGGCCGTGGCATTGGCGTGCTGGAGCAGCGCTGCCACCGGACGTCCCACAAGGTTGGATCGGCCGACGACAACGGCCGTCAGCCCCGAAATCCCGTCGGGATAGACAGTATCGAGCAGCTCCATGCAGCCTTTGGGCGTACACGGCACCAGCGTCTTGTCCACCTGCCCCGATGCCAGCCGGCCGATGGAAACATCGTGGAGCCCATCCACGTCCTTGGCCGGGTCGAGCGCGCCGATGGTCGTGCGTTCGTCCAGATGGCCGGGCAACGGCAATTGCACCAGAATGCCGTGGATGGCCGGATCGGCATTGAGCGTGCCGATCAGCGCCAGAAGATCATCCTGCGTGGTGTCTGCCGCAAGCGTATGCTGGACCGAATAAAACCCGCATTCCTTGGCCATCCGGCCCTTGGACGCCACATAGACCTGGCTCGCCGCATCCTCGCCCACCAGCACGACCGCCAGCCCCGGCGGCATCCCGTTGGCCGCCGTAAACGCCGCCGCACCTGCCTTGACCCGCTCGATTGCCGAAGCGGCAACCGCCTTGCCATCGATAATCCGTGCGGTCATGGCGAACTCCTTTAAGCGAAAACGACTGTCTTGTGCCCGTTGAGCATGACGCGGTTTTCAAGATGGCTCTTGACCGCCCGGCCCAGAACCCGGCTCTCGATATCGCGGCCCACCGCGATCAGATCCTCAGGGCTCATCGCGTGCGTCACCCGCGCTGTTTCCTGTTCGATGATCGGGCCTTCGTCCAGATCCGGGGTTACGTAATGGGCCGTCGCGCCGATGATCTTCACGCCGCGCTCATGGGCCTGATGATAGGGCTTGGCGCCCTTGAACGAGGGCAGGAACGAGTGGTGGATATTGATGACCTTGCCGAAAAGCCGCGTTGAAAGCTGGTCGGACAGGATCTGCATATACCGCGCCAGAACCACAAGATCGGCATCCGCCGCCTTGATGATTTTGAGCACCTCGGCCTCCTGCTCCGCCTTCTGTCCTTTGGCGACGGGCAGATGATAGAACGGAACGCCTTCAGCCTGTGCGATCGAGCGCGCATCTTCATGGTTGGAGATGATCGCAGCGACCTCTGCCCGCAGCGCGCCCACCTTGATCTGGTAGAGCAGATGCAGCATGGCGTGGTCGAATTTGGAGACCAGGATGACGATTCGCGGCACCCGCGCTTCATCGATCACGGCGGTCTTCATCTCGAACCGCTCGATCACCGGTTTGAGCGCCCGTTCCACGGCATCCTTGTCCACGCCACCGGGCGCTGTAAATCCGATGCGCATGAAGAACTTGTCGGTATCCCTGTCCCAGAACTGGTTGGACTCGGCGATATTTGCGCCCAAAGAGAACAATTCGCTCGTCACGCCAGAGACGATCCCGGGCTTGTCGGCACAGGACAAAGTGAGGATGAAATTGGGCATGAGCGGATGGGCCCCCAAGGCTAGGATTTAACCGGGTTCATAAGACGTTGGAGGCCCGATGTCGAGACGGCAGGTTACCCCGCCGCCTTCTCGCTTCCCGGAATATAATTGAGCACCGGCCCCAGCCAGCGTTCCACATCCTCGATCGCCATGCCCTTGCGCTTCGCATAGTCCTCGACCTGATCGCGCTCGACCTTGGCAACGCCGAAATAATAGCTTTCGGGATGGGCGAAATAGAGCCCCGACACCGACGAGCCCGGCCACATGGCATAGCTTTCGGTGAGCTTGACCCCGATTTCGTTTTCCACGTTAAGCAATTCAAACAGCGTGGTCTTTTCGGTGTGGTCGGGCTGGGCCGGATAGCCCGGCGCCGGACGGATGCCCTGATAGGGCTCGCCGATCAGCTCTTCAGGCGCATAGTTTTCATCGGCATAGCCCCAAAGCTCGGTCCGCACCATTTCGTGCAGCCGCTCGGCAAAGGCTTCGGCGAACCGGTCGGCCAGCGCCTTGACGAGGATCGAGGAATAATTGTCGTTCTCTTCGTCGAACTTATCGGCGATGGCGATTTCCTCGAACCCGGCGGTGACGCAGAACCCGCCGACATAATCGGGCGTCCCCGCCTCGGCCATGAAATCGGCCAGTGCCAGATTGGCCTTGTCGCCCGATTTGCCGAGCTGCTGGCGCAGGGTGAAGAATTTCGCCAACTCACGCGACCGGCTTTCATCGGTGAAAAGCTGCACATCGTCCCCGACCCGGTTGGCCGGCCAGAATCCGACAACGGCTTTGGGCGTGAACCAGTTTTCATCGATGATGCGCTCAAGCATGACTTTCGCGTCGGCAAAAAGCTGCTGCGCCGCTTCGCCCTGCCGCGGGTCGTCAAGAATTTTCGGGTAAGCGCCCTTGAATTCCCAGGCCTGAAAGAACGGCGTCCAGTCTATATAGTTGGCCAGTTCGCCCAGATCCCAATCCTGGAAGGTCTTTGTGCCCAGAAACGACGGCGCCTTTGGCGTGTAGTTCGACCAGTCGGGCTTGAACGAATTGTCCCGCGCCGCAGCGAGCGAAATGCGCTTCTTGTCCGCCTCGCCCTTGCGGTGCTTTTCGGCAACCGTCTCGTATTCCTGGCGGATTGTCTTGACGTAATCATTGGCCGCCTCTTTCGAGAGCAGCTTGGAGACCACGTTCACCGCCAGCGAAGCGTCCTTCACATAGATGGTCGAGCCGCGATTGTAGCGCGGGTTGATCTTGACCGCCGTATGCACGCGCGACGTCGTCGCCCCGCCGATCATCAGCGGAATGTCAAAGCCTTCGCGTTCCATTTCGGCCGCCACATGCACCATCTCGTCGAGCGAGGGGGTGATGAGGCCCGATAGCCCGATCACGTCCACATTCTGCTCACGAGCGGTATCGAGGATCTTCTGGGTCGGCACCATGACGCCAAGATCGATGATCTCGTAATTGTTGCAGGCCAGAACCACGCCCACGATGTTCTTGCCGATATCGTGCACGTCGCCCTTGACCGTCGCCATCAGGATCTTGCCCGCGCTCTGGCGCTGGCCGTCTGCTTCCGCTTCCATGAACGGGAGGAGATAGGCCACCGCCTGTTTCATGACGCGCGCCGATTTGACCACCTGCGGCAGGAACATCTTGCCCGCACCGAACAGCTCGCCAACAATGTTCATGCCGTCCATCAACGGCCCTTCGATCACATGCAGCGGGCGCGCGAAACTCTGGCGCGCTTCCTCGGTATCGGCCTCGATATAGTCGGTGATGCCGTTGACCAGCGCGTGCGAAATCCGCTCCCCGACCGGCTTTTCGCGCCAGCTTAGATCCTTGGCTTTCGCTTCCTTGCCGCCCTGCCCCTTGTAGCGTTCGGCAAGATCGAGCATGCGCTCGGTGGAATCGGACCGCCGGTTGAGAACCACGTCCTCGCACGCCTCGCGCAATTCGGGATCGATCGATTCATAGACAGCAAGCTGGCCGGCATTGACGATGCCCATATCCATGCCCGCCTTGATGGCGCGGTAGAGGAATACAGCGTGCATGGCCTCGCGCACCGGCTCATTGCCGCGGAACGAGAACGAGAGGTTCGAAACACCACCCGAAATGTGCACATGGGGCAGCGTTTCGGTGATTTCCTTTGTCGCCTCGATGAAGTCGACCCCGTAATTGTCGTGCTCCTCGATGCCGGTGGCGACAGCGAAGATATTGGGATCGAAAATGATGTCTTCGGGCGGAAACCCAACCTCGTCGACAAGGATGCGATAGGCGCGAGTGCAGATTTCCACCTTGCGCTCTTTGGTATCGGCCTGCCCGTCCTCGTCGAACGCCATGACGACCACCGCGGCGCCATACAGCCGGCACAGCCGCGCCTGTTCGCGAAACTTGTCCTCGCCTTCCTTCATGGAAATGGAATTGACGATGGCTTTGCCCTGAACGCATTTCAGCCCCGCCTCGATCACCTCCCATTTCGAGGAATCGATCATCACCGGCACCCGCGCGATATCGGGCTCGGACGCGACGAGGTTGAGGTATTCGACCATCACCTGCTGACTGTCGATCAACCCTTCGTCCATGTTGATGTCGATGATCTGCGCGCCGTTTTCCACCTGGTCGCGCGCGACATCGAGCGCGGTCGCGTAATCGCCGGCGGTGATGAGTTTTTTGAACCGCGCCGAGCCGGTGACGTTGGTGCGCTCGCCCACATTGACGAATGGAATGTCATCGGTAAGCGTAAACGGTTCGAGCCCCGACAGCCGCAGGCGCGGCTCGATCTGGGGGACCGCGCGCGGCGGGTACTTCGAAACCGCCTGCGCAATCGCCGCGATATGTTCGGGCGTCGACCCGCAACACCCGCCCACGATGTTCAAAAACCCATCCCGCGCAAACCCTTCGATCTGCTCGGCCATGAATTGCGGGCTCTCGTCATATTCGCCGAATTCATTGGGCAGGCCCGCATTGGGATAGGCGCAGACCAAGGTATCCGCGATATCGGAGATTTCCTCCAGATGGGCGCGCATGGCGTTGGCGCCCAGCGCGCAGTTGAGCCCGATGGTGAACGGCTTGGCGTGGCGTAGCGAATACCAGAACGCTGTCGGGGTCTGCCCCGACAGCGTGCGGCCGGAAAGGTCGGTGATCGTGCCCGAAATCATCACCGGCAGGCGAATGCCCTTGCGCTCGAACACCTCTTCGGCCGCAAACACCGCCGCCTTGGCGTTGAGCGTATCGAAGATCGTCTCGATCAGGATCAGGTCTGACCCGCCATCGATCAGTCCCTCGATCTGCTCGCCATAGGCGATGCGCAACTGATCGAAACTGGTGGCGCGATAGCCCGGATTGTTGACGTCGGGCGAAATCGACGCCGTGCGGTTGGTTGGCCCGACGGCACCAGCCACGAACCGGCGCTTGCCGTCCTCGGCCTCGGCGCGGATCGCGGCGCGCTTTGCCGCCTGCGCCCCCGCCACGTTGATCTCATAGGCCAGCGCCTCCATGCCGTAATCGGCCTGGGCGATGGTGGTGCCTGAAAACGTGTTGGTTTCTAAAAGATCCGCCCCCGCCATGGCATAGGCGAAGTGAATATCCTCGATGATTTTCGGTTCGGTGATGACCAGAAGATCGTTATTGCCCTGCAAGGGCTTTGGCCAATCGGCGAACCGCTCACCCCGGAAATTTTCCTCCGAGAACTTTTCGAGCTGGATCATCGTGCCCATTGCACCGTCGAGAATGAGGATACGCTCGCGCGCCGCCGCCGTCAGCGCCGCAAGAATCTCCTCGCCCTCTTTGGCCGTGCGCACCGGCGCCGAACCGGGCTTGAGCGCCTCAACCGCTACGCCGCCCTCGCCCATGCCGCCCATGCGCCCGTCAGCGGGAGCATGGGTGTGGCCGTGGGTACATCCGGGAGCGTTGCACATGACAAAATCCGTTTCTGGCAGGGTGATCCTGCGAGGTGATACAAAGACATAAAGATATCTTTATGTCAAACAAGGAGCCCTTCGAGAAGTCCCGCAAACCGGGCCACCCGTTTGTCGGTCGCATCGGCAAACCCGACCACGAGGCCCTTGCGCGTGTTCCCAGCGCAATAACTCGAAAGCGCTGGCGTTTCAAAGCCTTCCTCGGCCAGCCGGACGGCGACTTTGGTATCATCGACCCGGTCGGCAAACCCCATAACGGTCTGCAGCCCGCCCATTGGCATGGCGATATCGATGGCCCCGCCGAGCCTTTTACGCAAGGTCTCGACCAGCAGCCGCCCGCGCGCCTCATATAGCCGCGCGATCCGTTTCAAATGCGTGACCAGCGCCCCGCTTTCGATCAATTCGGCATAAGCGGCCTGCGCGTGGATATTGACCCGCAGGCCCATATTGCGCTGCGCCTGTCTCAGAGGCCCCGCCAACGTGTCGGGCACCACCATATAGGCCAGCCGCAACCCCGGCAGCAGGCTCTTGGCGGTGGTGCCCAAATAGATCACCTCCCCGCCACGGCTGATCCCCTGCAGGGCGGCAATCGCCCGCCCCTGCCATAAAAATTCACTGTCGTAATCGTCCTCCAGCACCACCGCCCCTTCGCGCCGCACCGCTTCGAGCAGATCCATGCGCCGCTGCAAATTCATCCGCGCGCCGGTGGGATAGTGGTGCGAGGGCGTGACATAGACCAGCCGCGCCCCGCTGCCGGCCAGCGCCGCCGGATCGGCGCCCTGCTCATCCACCTCCAGCGCCTTTGTCACCAGCCCCGCCCCGGCAAACGCCGTCCGCGCTCCGAAATAGCCCGGCGATTCCACAACTCCGACCTCGCCTGGATCGGCAAGACACTGCGCCGCCAGCGACAATCCCGCCTGGATCGACGGCACGACGATGACCTGGCTCGCCGTGGCGCTCACCCCCCGATGCCGCGCCAGATGTTCGGCCAGCGCCGATTTGAGCCTGGGCAATCCCTCGACATCGCCATAGATCGCCGCCTCCCCGAATTTCTGCCGCGCCACCCGCCTCAGGGTTCGCGCCCACAGATCGGCGGGAAACAGCGCCTCGTCGGGTGCGCCGGGTTCGAGTTGCCCCGCGTGCCGCCCGCCCCGCCAATTGCGCAGATCGCGCGCCAGCGCCTCCCCGCGCTGCGACAGCCTCACATGTGCCCCAGCCCCATCGAGTTCTGCTGCCTCCAGCTCGGCCCGCGCCACCACCTGCGGCGCGGCACCGGCCCGCACCGCGATCACTCCGTCGGCCCGCAGCAACTCATAGGCCGCATTGACCGAATTGCGCGAAATCCCCAAGCCCGCCGCCAATTGCCGCGAACTGGGCAACACCGATCCGGCCTTGAGCCGGCCCGACCGTGCCGCCTCGCCGACGGCACGGTAGATCTGTTCGGGCAGCGGCGCGCCCGAGCGCTCCAGCACGATCAATCCCTCAAGCATCTGGAACCCTCAAATCAAACCAAAGTGGACCTTACGCAGAACCAGTCTATCGCAGATAACCGGTCTCACCGCAAAGCCGAAACGTTGAGTTCCGAAGGCACCACCATGAACGAGCACGCCCTGCCGCCCTACGCCCGCGCCCGCCAGCCCCGCCGCGCGCGCTATGATGAGGACACCATCAACGATATTCTCGATTGCGGGCTCGTCGGCCATGTAGGCTTCATCGCCGATGGCCGCCCCATGGTGGTGCCCATGGCCTATGCCCGCTGGGGCCAGACCATCTATCTGCACGGCGCATCCAAAGCCCGCATCGTCGCCATGCACAAGGATGGCGACCCGATTTCCATGACCGTCACCCTGCTTGAAGGCATCGTTGCGGCGCGTTCAGGCTTTCACCACTCGATGAATTACCGGGCAGCCACCGTCCACGGCATCACGCGGCTGGTCACAGATCCCGGGGAGGCCGAACAGGCCCTCAAGCTCATCACCGAGCACCTCCTGCCCCTGCGCTGGGGCGAAGTGCGCCCCATGCATGACAAGGAGCGCAAGGCGACCGGCGTCATCGCGCTCGAGATCGAAGCAGCTTCGGCCAAGATCCGCCAGGCCCCGCCCGCCGACGACCCCGAAGACCACGACCTGCCCATCTGGGCCGGCGTGATCCCCATCGTCACCGCCCTGGCCGCCCCGGTTGGCGACGGCAAGACTCCCGGCGACGTCCCGCCACCGCCCTCGACCCATCTGGCGCGCAAGAAATTTGCCTAGATATTATGCAGACTGAAATATTGCCTCTTCACTTGGCAGCCATTTCTATTCATAGTCCCATCGCCATAAATTCGATGGGACCGGACTGGTGCAACAAGGTCTGCCGCGCAAGGGCGATACAGTCGATGACATTGTCGGGCAACTGGCCGATGCCATAGTTGCCGGCCAGTTCCGCCCCGGCGAAAAACTCGACGAATTGACCCTCGCCAACCGGTTTTTCGTCTCGCGGACCCCGGTGCGCGAGGCGCTGAGCCAGCTTGCCGCCATGGGTCTGGTGTCCCGGCGCCCCAACAAGGGCGCCGTTGTGGCACAGTTGAGCCCCGAACATATGATCAACCTCATCGAGGTGATGGCCGAACTCGAAGCGGTGTGTGCCCGCCTGGCCGCCGAGCGCATGTCGGGCCCCGAACGCCACGCCCTTGAAGCCGAGCATCTGGCCGCCGCCGAAATGGTGCGCCTGGGCCGCACCGATGCCTATGGGGCTTACGACACCCTGTTTCACGCCCGCGTGCAAACGGCAGCCCGTAACCCGCAACTGAGCGAAATGGCCGCCCTGTCACGCTCGCGCCTTGCCCCGTTTAGAACCGACCTGTTCGCCTATCCCGCCCAGCTGGCCCGATCCTATGAGGAACACGAAACGATCGTCACCGCCCTGCTGCGCGCCGATGGCGCGAGAGCCGAAACCATGATGCGCGCCCACATTCTGGGCGCAAAAGACCGGATGACACCGGTTCCCATGGCGCGGTAGGGGCGCCACGACTGGCGCGTTTTTTTGTCAGCTCATCGTCCCACCGCAACTGTCACCCCAGGATTTATTCCCGGGGTCCAGTCAGCGCGTCCACACCCCCGAGGCGCTCAGGACTTGTCCCGCACTTCCCGCCGATCCTCGCGCATCTCGAACCACATGGCGTTGAGAATGGCGAAGGCGCAGGCCAGCCCGACACCCAAAATCCACGAAAAATACCACATAGATCGTTCCTCTCAGTAGGCGTTGGGGTTTTTGCCAAGGCTGGTGTTGGTCACCGGGCCGCTCATCACCTTGTACACCCAGCTTGTGTAGGCAAGGATGATCGGCATGAAGATCAGCGTGGCGATCAGCATGATGAACAGCGTCAGATGGCTCGATGTCGCGTCCCACACAGTCAGGCTCGCCACCGGGTTGTGCGAGGACGGCAGAAGGAACGGGAACATCGAAAGCCCCGCCGTTGCCACGATCCCGAACACGCCCAGCCCCGCCGATATGATTGTCATGGCACCCGGATACGTCTTGATGCCGGCAGCCGCCCCCGCCATGCCCAGAAAGCCCAGGGCCGGCGCAACCATCATCCAGGGATAATGTCCATAATTGGCCATCCAGCCGCCAACTTCGCGCGCCACGGTCTTGGCCAGCGGGTTCGACGCCTGATCGGTCACCACCGCGCTGGTGATGACATAACCCTCGATCCCGAAGGCGATCCACAGCCCGGCGAGAGCGAACAGCCCCATGGCCGCCAGCGCCGCCCATTGGCCATATTGCGCGGCCCGCTCTGCAAGCGCCCCCTCGGTGCGTGCCGCGAGCACGCTCGCGCCCATCACCACCAGCATGGAAAGGCTCACCAGCCCGCACAACAGCGCGAAGGGTGTCAAAAGCCCGAAGAAATTGCCCAGATAGGAGGGCCGCAAAGTGTTATCGAGATCGAAGGGCGCGCCTAACAGCGCATTGCCCACGGCAACGCCCAGGATCAGCGCCGGCACGAAACCGCCGATGAACAAGGCACAATCCCAGGCACTGCGCCAGCGCGGATCGGTGACCTTGCCGCGATATTTGAAGCCCACGGGCCGCAGGATCAGGGCAAACAGGATCACGATCATCGCCAGGTAAAAGCCTGAAAAGCTCACCGCATAAAGCGGCGGAAAGGCCGCAAAGATCGCGCCGCCGCCAAGCACCAGCCACACCTGATTGCCCTCCCAGGTCGGGCCCTGCAGGTTGAGCATTACGCGCCGCTCGTCGTCGGTCCGGGCCACAAAGGGCAACAGCGCCCCCATGCCCAGATCCATGCCGCCCATGATGGCAAAGCCGATCAGAAGCACGCCCAGCAGCGCCCACCAGATAAGGCGCAGCGTTTCATAATCAATTGGAATGAAATCCATTTTTCGCTCTCCTTATTCAGCCGGGGCGGGCTTGCCGCTTGGCTCGTCATCGCCATAGCCTTCAGGCGATTGCGGAATGTCCGATTTGGGCGCGGGCGTTTCCATGGCGTCAGGCTCGCCATTGAGGAGCGCCACATAATCCTTGGGCCCGGCCTGGATCGCCTTGACCATCAGGATCACCATGATGATCGCCAGGATCGTATAGACCGTGACATAGAAGGTCAGGCTGAGCGAAAGGTCGAGCACGGTCAGCCCCGAGGCCGCATAAAAGGTCGGCAGAACCCCCTCGATGGCCCAGGGCTGTCGCCCGAACTCGGCGATGATCCAGCCCGCCTCCGCCGCAAGCCAGGGCAGTGGCATGGCCGCCACGGCGCCCCACAAGAACCAGCGATGGGTCTCCAGCGTGCCGCGTGACGCCTTCCAGAAGGAAAGGGCAAAGAACGCGATAAAGAAGAACCCGATGCCCACCATCAGCCGGAAAGTCCAGAACAGGGGCCACACCGCCGGCACCGTATCGGCCGCCGCCATTGAGATTTCCTCGGGCGTGGCGTTCTCGATATCGACCCGATAGCGCTTGAGGAGCAGCGCATAGCCCAGATCGGGCCAGGTTTCCGAGATCACCGCGCGGGCATCTTCATCCTGCCGGTTCTCCTCAAGGGCCGCGACGGCCTCATAGGCCAAAAGCCCGTTTTCGATCCGCGTTTCCGCGTGCTCGACAAGCTCGTCGATGCCGGGAAGTTCCGTATCGAAGCTGCGCGTCGTGATCAGGCCTAGAACCCAGGGGATCTTGATCTCGAACACCTCGCCATTGCCGATGGGAAACGCCACAAGGCTCAGCCCGGCGGGGGCGGGCTCTGTGTGATACATCGCCTCCATCGCCGCGATCTTCATCTTCTGATGCTCGGTCGCCACATACCCGCTCTCGTCGCCCAGAACGACCACCGACAATGCCGAAGCCAGGCCGAAACTGGCTGCCACCACCATCGAGCGCCTGGCCAGTTCGACATGCTTGCCCTTGAGCAGGAACAGCGCGCTGATGCCGAACACGAACACCGCGCCCGTTACATACCCGGCCGAAACCGTGTGCACGAATTTGGCCTGCGCCACCGGGTTGAACAGCACCGCCATGAAGTCGGTCACTTCCATGCGCATGGTGTCGGGATTGAATGTCGCGCCCACCGGATACTGCATCCAGCCATTGGCGATCAGGATCCACAGGGCCGAGAAATTGGCTCCCAGCGCCACGAGCCAGGTGACGACCAGATGGCCGACCTTGGAAAGCCGGTCCCAGCCGAAAAAGAACAGCCCGATAAACGTGGCTTCGAGGAAAAACGCCATCAGCCCTTCAATGGCCAGAGGCGCGCCGAACACGTCGCCCACGTAATGGCTGTAATAGGACCAGTTCATCCCGAACTGGAATTCCATGACGATGCCGGTCGCAACGCCCATGGCGAAGTTGATGCCGAACAGCGTGCCCCAGAACAGGGTCATCTTTCGCCAGATCTCGCGCCCCGTCATCACATAGGTGCTCTCCATGATCGCCATCATGAAAGAAAGCCCCAGCGTCAGCGGCACGAACAGGAAGTGATAGAGAGCGGTCGCAGCAAATTGCAATCGCGACAGGTTTACGACGACTTCGTCGATCATAGGTATGCCCCTAAATCGTTACGTGCCATCCGCAGATCGAGCGCCGGAACTGGCGGATGGCGACTGCCTAACGCCTACACTTTAGCACCGTTTGGCCACATTGACCTGGATCAAGGCGCCGCGCGGCGGGATAACGCATCCCCACGCCCTTACTTTCGCGTATGGTACGCAAAATGGCCTCACCAACTGATACGATTGCACCGGCAAAAGGCGCGAGCAACCTCATGGGTTTGCGGACGCTGGGCGGGCATGCGCTCACCCTCGCCATCGTTACCCCGCTCGTCTCGGGTGTGCTGCTTGTGGTCTATGCGTGGCTTTTGGCGCAAACGCTGGGCCGCACCATCGAGGATGGCGAATCGCTTGCCGCCGTGATGGGGCTCATCGGTGCAATGGCCGTCATCATCCTTGCCCGCGCCGTTCTGGGCATGATCGGGGAGCAGGCCGGCACCATCGGCGCCCAAGCCATCAAGAAGTCCTTGCGCGATCGCCTGTTCTCCCACCTTCTCGCCCAACGCCACGCGCTGGGTCTGAAGCCCGCCTCTGGCGCCGTTGCCGCGGCCTTGATCGATCAGGTCGACGGGCTGGAAAATTTCTTTGCCCGCTACCTTCCCGCCATGATCGCCGCAGCCATCCTGCCCGTCGCCTTTGCGGTCGTTCTGTTCCCCATCGATTGGGTCGTGGCGCTGTTGTTTCTGTTCACCGCGCCGCTGATCCCGGTGTTCATGGCGCTGGCCGGCTGGGGCGCCCAGGCGGCCACCGACCGGCAGGCCAATGCGCTCTCGCGCCTTTCGGCCCATTTCGCCGACCGGCTGCGCGGCTTGCTGACCCTCAAGCTCTTCGGACGCGAGGCCGACGCCATAAACGACGTTCACGCCGCCAGCGAAGCCTTGCGCCGCCGCACCAACGCCGTGCTGCGCATCGCCTTTCTGTCCTCGGCTATCCTCGAATTTTTCGCCGCCCTCGGTGTCGCCGGCGTCGCGCTTTATGTCGGCCTGACCTATCTGGGGTTCCTCGGCATCAACCCCGGCCTGACCCTCAGCGCGGGGTTGCTCGCCCTCATCATGGCGCCGGAAGTCTATGCCCCGCTGCGCCAACTGGCCGCCCACTATCACGACCGCGCCACCGCCCGCTCGGCTCTGGCCGAAATCGGAAGCCTCGTCGCCGCCCCCGATGCTCTGCAAAGCGCCGACCTCGCGCCGCCCGCTGCGGCAGGCAAACCCGCTGCCGGTCTCACCATCAACGGCCTCACCGTCCAGACCGCTTTGGGCACCCCCATCCTTAACGCCCTCGACCTCGATCTGCCCCCGAGCAAGACCCTCGCCATCATGGGCCCGAGCGGCATCGGCAAATCCACCCTCGCCCGCGCCATAACCAGACTGATCCCGTTCGATGGCGCGATCGGTCTGGATGGCCGCCCGGTCGCTGACTGGTCCGAACCCGATCTGCGCGGCGCCCTCGCTTTCATCGCCCAAAAGCCCCGCATCTTCACCGGCACCATCGCCGAAAACATCGGCTTTGCCGATCCCCTGGCCAACCGCGCCGCCATCGCATCCGCTGCCGACCGCGCGCTGGTGACCGCGTTCGCGACTGCGCTCCCCGACGGCCTCGACACTCTGGTTGGCGAAGGCGGATACGGGCTCTCGGGCGGCCAGATCCAGCGCATCGGGCTGGCCCGGCTGTTTCTGACCGATCCGGCGCTCATCATCCTCGATGAGCCCACCGCCCATCTCGACCCCGAAACCGAAGCCCAAGTGCTCGATCAGGTCTTCGCCTTCGCCGCAGGCCGCACCCTGATTATTCTCACCCACTCCGCGACCGTCGCCGCCCGCGCCGATTCCGTGCTGCGCATGGCCGGCGGCAAGCTGCTGGCGACGCCGCATCGCGCCAAACCGTCCGCGAGCAGGCGGGAGGACCGCGCATGAAGTCGCTCTTGTTTTTCGCGCCTCTGTTCAGGCCGCACGCCGGAAGGCTTGCCCTCGCGCTGTTGCTTTCGCTCGTAACGCTGGCCGCCGGCACCGCTCTGCTCGGCGTTTCGGGATGGTTTTTGACCGCCACCGCGCTGACCGCGCTCGGCGTCTCGTTCAATCTTTTCGCCCCCTCGGCCATGGTGCGCGGCTTTTCCTTTATCCGCATCCTGGCCCGCTATTTTGAAAAACTGGTCGGCCACAACGCCACCCTTACCCTGCTGTCCGATCTGCGCCGCTGGCTGTTTGGCGCGCTGTTCCCGCGCCTGCCACTGGCCGATCGCTCCTTGCGCCACGGCGATCTCGTCACCCGCATGACCGCCGATATCGACGCACTCGATACCGTCTTCCTGCTCGCCATCGGCCCGTTCCTTGCCGCGCTGGTGCTCGGCGGCGCGGTCTCGGCGGTGCTGTTCGTCCTTTTGCCCGACGCCGCGTGGATCTATCTGGGCGCCATCGCCACGAGCATTCTCGTCATTCCCGCCGTTCTCGCCCGCACGACCAGGACGCTGGGCCGCGATGCCGTCCAAGCCGCCGCCACCTTGCGCGCCCATGTGCTCGACGCCATCGCAGGCCATGACGATCTCGTCGTTTTCGGCCAGACCGGCTTTGTCGCCGCCCGTTTCGACGCGGCCAGCAAAACCCTCGCCCACCTGCGCAACCGTCAGGGCCTGGCCACAACGATTGCCGCGGCGGCCGTGCAGGCCGTCACCGGCCTCGCGCTGCTCGCCATTGTCTTTGTCGGATTGAGTGCCGTGCAATCGGGCGCCCTTGAAGGCCCCGTCCTTGCCGGTCTGGTCTTTGCCGCGCTGGGCAGTTTCGAAGCGACCGCCGTCATCGTGCGCTCCATCGGCAAGCTCGGCGCTGCGCTGGCCTCCGCCGAGCGCCTGCACCAGATCGCCACCGCTCCGATCGCCATACGCGACCTGGCCCGCCCGGTGCCCTGCCCGACAACCGGCGCCATCACATTTGAAACCGTGGCGTTCGCCTACCCCAACGCCGAGCCGGTCCTATCCGAGGTCTCGCTCACACTCGCTCCGGGCGAACACATCGCCATCTTCGGCCCCAGCGGCGCGGGAAAGTCGAGCCTGCTCCACCTCCTGCTGCGCCTTTACGATCCCCAATCGGGCGCCATCCGCATCGATGGCACCGATATCCGCGACATCGCCCAGACCGATCTGCACGCCCATATCGCCCTGCTCAGCCAGGAGAGCCCCGTTTTTCTCGATACGGTGCGCAACAACCTCCTGATTGCCAAACCCGACGCCACCGATGCCGAACTTTACGCCGCGCTGAAAAATGCCCGGCTCGAAACCACAATCCGCGCCCTGCCCCACGGCCTCGATACGATATTGGGCGAAACCGGCACGACCCTGTCGGCCGGGCAGGCAAGACGCCTGTGCCTCGCCCGCACCCTGCTCTCTCCGGCCCCGATCGTTCTTCTGGACGAGCCCACAGCCGGGCTCGACCGGGAAACCGAACTGGCCCTCCTTGCGGATTTCCCCAACGCGCTGGCCGGGCGCACCGTGCTCCTGGCCACCCACGCCCTGCTGCCCGAAAACACCCCGTTCCGCCTCATGGTCCTGACGGATCGATCCCTGCGCGAGGCCGGTCAGCCGCGGTAACTCTCGAGCCGGCCCGACATGCACATACAATTGAAACGATTCCCACAATTCCGATTTAAGGTCCCGCCACTATAGAAGGATCTTTTCTTAGCCTTATTATAGTATGATTTAATGCAAAACGGTCCCAATTCCGACCCCCGGCTTGCCGAAGGGCTCGACCCTGAGCTGATCGCCTTTGTCGATGGCGTAACCGCCGCCTATGGGCAATTTCCTGCCTTTCAAACCCTCGATATCGAAACCCGGCGCCAGTTCGCCGAAGCGGTGCGCGCGCCCTGGGCAAAGGGTGGCCCAGCCCTTTACCGCTCGGTCAACAGGGTTATCGGTCAACTGCGCACCCGCATCCACACCCCTCGCCCCGGCCCGCTTCCGGCACTGATCTATCTGCATGGCGGCGGCTGGACCTTTTTCAGTCTTGATACCCATGACCGGCTGATGCGCGAATACGCTTCCCGCGCCGGCATCACGGTGATCGGGGTGGAATACCCGCTTGCCCCGGAGACCAAATTCCCCAACCAGCTCACCCTTCTGGCCGATCTGGTGCGCCTTCTGGCCAATCGCGGCGAGGAATGGGGCATCGACCCGGCCCGTCTGGCCATCGGCGGGGATTCGGCGGGCGCCAATCTCGCCCTTGCCACAGCGCTCACCCTGCGCGAAAGCGACTATGGCGATGCGCTTTCCGGCGTTGTGCTCAATTACGGAGCCTTCGATGCGCGCATGGAAAGCGAAAGCCACCGGCGTTTCGCCGATGGCCACTATCTTCTCGGCACCGCGGAAATGGAAACCCTCTGGTCCAACTATATCCGCGAGCCCGCCCAGCGCACCGACCCCTTCGTCAGCCCCATCCTCGCGGACCTGAAGGGCTTGCCCCCGACCTTCATGACCATCGCCGACCTCGACATCCTCCGAGACGAAAACCTGGCCCTCAAATCGGCCTTCGAGGCGGCCAATGTCCCGGTCTCGGGCGGCCTCTACCCCGGCTCGGTCCACGCGTTTCTCGAAGCGGTCTCGGTCTCATCCCTCGCCGCGCGGGCGCTCGACGATGGGGCGGCGTGGCTCAGAGAACGTCTCGGCGCCTAAAGCCTCACAAAATCACCCATATCCCACCAATGTCATCCCGGCCTTGAGCCGGGATCCAGTAACCGGCAGACCCGGCGGTTCTCTCTTGAGCACCGGGTTCACCAGGGCCCACGCAAACGGGCGATGAACCCTTGCCGCGCTTACGCCCCATACTCCTCGTCGGAAACCTTCTCCAACCAGTCGACTGCCCTGCCGTCCTGAACCTCCTGCACGGCGATGTGCGTCATCGCCGTCTCCGGCTCGGCCCCGTGCCAATGCTTTTCACCGGGTGCAAACCAGACGACGTCACCGGGCCCGATCTCCTCGATCGGGCCGTCCCAACGTTGCGCCCGCCCGAAGCCCGAGGTCACGATAAGCGTCTGACCGAGCGGATGGGTATGCCATGCCGTCCGCGCGCCGGGCTCGAACGTCACCGCCGCCCCCTGAACCCGCTCGGGATCGAACCGGTTGAACAGCGGGTCGATCCGCACCGTGCCGGTGAACCAGTCCGCCGGCCCTTTCCCCGACGCTGTCGCGCCTGCCCTGATGATCTCCACAATCGATCCCTTCGTTTTAAGCGTTGCCGCGCCGATGATATGTCAGCGCCGCCCGCAGGCACAACGCAAGCGGCGTCTCCTCCAGTCGGCCCGAAGCCGGAACAATAAGCGCCCGATTGCCTTCAAAGCTGAAGCTATCAGCGAAATTCGCCCTGAAATTTCCAACAAGGTTTGTCCGGCAATTGAAAAACACCGCGCCCCTGTCGGGCGCCAGTTTCGATACACCCAGCCGGATCGTGGTGCCCGAGCGGGTCTTTTCGGTCAGATAGGCCGGCTCACCCCATTTCAGCGTTTCGGTCAGCGGCCCAACGCCCTCAATTGCCGATGCGGTCGCAAAAATCATCTGGCGGATGTCGCGCAATTGTTCCTGAACCCGCGCAGGATGCCGCGACAGCGCCTGCGCCACATCGGGCGGCACGGGCGGCGCGCTCACCCCATATCCTTAAGCGGCAGATGGATATCGGTCCGCAACTGGTTTTGCGGCACCGCGCGCGGATCGTTGAGATAGGCTTCAAAGATCGGCGCGTCATCGGGCTCATATCCCGATTTGGGCAACCAGGTGCCCAACAGCCAGCGATACGCCCCGCGCATGTCGGCATAGGGGCCGGTATAATTGAGCCGCGCGTAAAGCCCGCCGCGCAACGTGGTTTCCACCATCGGCGCGTCGATAGCCACCATCTCACCAATCGGCAGGCAGGCGCGCGAGCGCAGCTCGCTTTCCGGGCCCAGATCGGGATCGTCGAAAAACACCCCGATCATCTGCGGGCTTGCGGGAAGCGCCTGGCTGCCGGCAAGTTCGGAAAACAGCCGCCCCATGGCGTGGTCGATTTCCATGTAGCTGCCGTTGTGGTCGATCCCGGCGCAGCGTCGCTCGGCGAGCGCAACCAGCTCCACGGCAAATCCCTCGGCGTTCGCCGCTTCATTGGCCCGCGCGAACGCCGCATGCGATCCCGCTTGCCGATAGGCCGCCGGGCTCATCCCGAACGCATCCTTGAACGCCCGCCCGAACGTTTCGGTCGAACCATAACCTGCGCGGCTGGCGATCTCGCCGATATCGGCGCCCGAATTGGCCAGCCGGTCGGCGGCGCGTTGCAGCCTGAGTCGCCGCACCGTCGCAACGATTGTCTCCCCCCGCATCGCCGAATAGATCCGGCTCCAGTGGTAAGGCGAAAGGCACGCGATCTCGGCCAGCCGATCAAATGAAATCTCGTCCTCGAGATGGGCAAACACATAATCATCGACCCGGTTCAATCGATCGAGATAACTCGCCTGTGTCTGGTCCTTGGCCATAGCAGTCCTCTGTCTGGGTCAAAACCATACCCAGACTGCCATGCCACCGACAGACAAATCCTGCGCAATAGCGCCAGAGACCGCCCCCGAGCGGCGCAGCTTTGGCCACGCGAACGCAGCTTTCAATGCGGGCGGGTTTCTTCACCCCAGACGAGCAGCACAAGGCCCGAAATCAGCATGGCAATGGCCACAAACCAGAAGGCCGCCTCGATCTGCCCGGCAAGATTGGCGGCAAGGGCAAAACCAAGCGCGCCGATGGCATAGCCGAGATCGCGCCAGAAACGGTAAATGCCAATGGCCGACCCGCGCCAGGCGGGCGCGGCGATATCGGCCACCGCTGCTGAAAGATTGGGGTAGAGCAACGCCATCCCCAGGCCCGAGACCGCCGCTGAAAACGACCACCAGGCAATTCCTTCTCCGAGGACCATCATGGCCACGCCAGCGCCGCAGATCCACATGCCCGAAACATTGGGCCAGTGGCGGCCGATCTTGTCCGAGAGAGGGCCGGTCAAAAGTTGCGAGCCGCCCCAGACCATGCCGTACATGCCCACCACCCAGCCGATTTCCGGCAGGCTCAGGCCACGCGCGAACAAAAAGACCGGGTAAATGACCCAGACCAGCGCGTCGACGAATTTTTCGACCAGCCCCGCCTGCGAAATCGCGGCCAGCCGGCGATCGCGCCACGACATCAGGGCAAAGACCTCCCAGGTGGAGAGCGGCGCGGTCGCAGCAGCGGATTTGGCTTCGGCATGCGCCCAGGGGAGCGTGTCGCGCACAAAGAACGCAGAAAGGACAAGCCCCAGCCCGATAACGATCAAGCCAAAGCTCAGCAGGCCCTCACGCGGCCCCATAAGGGTTGCCGCATAGCCGGTGATGATGCCGGCCAGCCCGACACCGACATAGCCGGAAAACTCATTGAGTCCGATAACGACCCCTCGCTGGTTGGGGCGGGTGAGATCGAGCTTGGAGGTTTGCGCCATGGACCAGCAGAGCCCCTGATTGACCCCGAGCAGCACCGTTGCCGCGACGATCCAGTTCCAATTGGGCGCCAGGGCGATCATCACCGGGATGGGGAGCGCAATCAGCCAGCCAAGCACCAGAACCTTCTTGCGCCCGATGCGCTCCGAGAGCCGGCCCGCCACGAAGTTGAGTACGCCCTTGACCACTCCAAAGGCGATGACGAAGGCCGACAAAAGCACGAAAGAGCCGCGCTCCAGCCCGAACTCGCTTTCGGCCAGCGCCGGAACGACCGTTCGCGTCATCCCGATGGCGAAACCGACCAGGAGCACCTGGACGAGTTGGTGGACAAACTGGCTGCGGTTTTCGGCAATGCCGAACTGGTGCGGTATGGCTGTCATTGAGCTTGGCGGCGTCCGGCATTGAGCGCGCGGGTTTGCGCCGCGCCGGGCGGAGGCGGCGGGATGTCGGCGACCATCGCGGCAATGAATTCGGCTTCGTTCTCTATGGCGAAGGCCGTGTTGAAACGACGCTCGAACCCGATGGTCGAGGACGGTTTTCCCGAGAGTTTGCGCCCGCACACCGAGCCGGAAAACGCGCCGGGCAGGACTTCGAGGTGATCGGGAAGGGATTTGAGCCGCTGGGCGCTGGCAAAGAGATTGCGCGCGCCATCCTCGGCGCTGGTCGCCAGTTCGGTCCGGCCAAGATCGCCCACCATCAGCGTATGGCCGGTCACCACGAACCAGGGCTCATTGCTGCGCGTCCGATCGGTGACCAGCAGGGAAATGTGCTCGGGCGTGTGACCCGGCGTGTGCATCACCGTGAGCGTGACATTGCCAAGCTCAAGCACATCGCCCTCGGCGACACCGTGATAATCGAACGTCACATCGGCGCTTTCATGCAGCACATATTGGCCGCCCGAAGCCTCGGCCAGTTCACGCCCGGTGGAAATATGGTCGGCATGAACATGGGTGTCGATGACGTAAAGGATCTTCATGCCGGTCTGGTCGGCAGCCTCGAGATAAGGCTCGATGGGCCCGATCGGGTCAATGACGGCGCCCGACGCCTTTCCACCGCAGCCCAGAAGATAGGAGGCACCGACCGGGTCGGTATGCAGGAACTGACGGACGATCATCGGTGAGCCTTTCCTTGACAAAACGGCCAAAGCCATTCATTCAATAGTTCTGTTGAATGTACTAATGACAAATGCTCAACCATGTCAAGCACCTCGCCCAAGCGCGCCGTATTCGAACAATTCGCCCGGACAGCCAAGACCCTTGGGCATCCGGCCCGGATCGAAATCATCGAATTGCTGGCCCAGGGCGAGCGCAGCGTGGAGGCGGTAGCCGAGCGCACCGGACTGACCATCGCCACCACGTCCCAGCATTTGCAGACACTCAAGCGCGCCGGGCTCGTGAGCGCAAGGCGGGACGGTAAGTTCATCCTCTATTCACTGGCCGGGGACGACGTGATCGCGCTGATCTCGGCCCTCAGAGTGGTGACCGAACAGCACGTTGCGGAAATGGATCGTATCGTTCGGGGCTATTTCGACAAGCGCGACGGAATGGAGCCGGTGTCGCGCAAGGATCTGCTCGAGCGCGCGCGGTCAGGACTGGTAACGGTGCTGGACGTTCGCCCGGCCGACGAATATGCGGCGGGACATATTCCGGGAGCGGCCAATATTCCGCTGGCCGAGCTCGAGCAGCGGATCGATGAATTGGGCAAGGATCATGAGATCATTGCCTATTGCCGCGGCCCATATTGCGTCTATGCCTTCGAGGCAGTTGCCACACTCCGCGAGGCCGGATTTCATGCCCGCCGGCTGGAAGACGGCCTGCCGCAATGGCGCGCCGCCGGCCTGGAAACGGTAGAGGAGCCGTCACCCACCCAGGGCGGTTTCTAGGCAAACCAGTCTTGTGTGGTTATTGGCAAAGGCGGCGGAGAGCTTGCAGCCGATGTCAGCTTGCCGCGCGAACTGCGGTCCAGGCAGCACGCACCACGACGTCGATTTCCAGATCCGACACTTGCTTGCCCTTGGTGGCTGAACGCAGGAGAGCGTAAGCAGGGCCCATGATAAGCGCGTAAGCCACGTCCCAGTTCAGATCACGAACCGACCCCATCTGAACCCACGATTGATAAAGCTCGCCGGCGCGTGCCCGGCCCGCGGCAAGCATTTCACCCACAGCTTCGAAATCGGGAGAGGTGCCCGAGCGCGTCAGCAACTCGTCCATAAAGGCAAATTGTTTTGGGTTGGCGGCGCCCCAATGCAGAAAGCCGTGCACGGAGGATGTGATCGAACCCTCCGCATCCGATGGATCGGCCTGGGACCCCGATTGTGCGGCCCAGCCGGTTGTGGCGTGACTGAGCAGGGCCGCGGCAATATCGGCCTTGCCTGAAAAGAAATGGTAGATGCTGCCTGTCGATGCGCCGCTCCTTTGCCGGATGGCCGCAAGGGTGGCGCCGTCAAACCCCTTTTCGAGAAAAACCTCCAGCGCCGCATCCAGGATCTGCTCTCGCCGGTTTTTCATTTGACCTCACTAGAACAACGTTCTACTTAGAACTAGAATACAATTCCAGTCGTCAAGGAGCAAGCAGGAGGGAACAATGGCCGAGTCGCTCATCACGCTAGCCAAAGCTTATCTGGAACACATCGAGCAGGGAAACACGGATGCGGTTATCGGGTGCTATGCGCCCCATGCGGTCCAGATCGAACTGCCCAATCGTCTCAAGGCGAAAGGTGATCGGCGCGGGGTCGCACAAATGGCGGCCGATCTGGAAAAGAGCAGGACGCTCCTTTCAAATCAGTCCTACGAAGTGCTCGAATATGCAGAGCGCGGGAGTTATCTCATCGTCGAAGTGAACTGGCGCGGCACGCTGGCCGTCCCGGTCGGGACGCTTGCAGCAGGCAATGAGATGGTCGCCCACAGCGCGATCGCCTTTTCCTTCGAGGACGGAAAGATCGTGAGACAGCGCAACTACGATTGTTTCGAAGAATTCTGACGCCGAGGCGGCTCCTCGCGCCGAGGGTCACGACGACTTTGCCCACGTGCAGGTTACGTTCGACGGCATCAACGTTGTCGATTTGAACCGTTCGCGCCGATGTTCGAGGCAGAGGTTGTATCGGGCAGCGCGATGGTCATTATGCGGATCGATGACCGACCTTACCATCAATGATGCCCTCGCCCGCCGCCGCACCGTTCGGGACTTCAGCGACGAGCAAATTCCTCTCGATGCCTTGAAGCGGCTGGCTTGGGCAGCACAAGGCATCACATCCTTGGACGGCAAGCGGACGGCCCCCTCGGCCCATGCGCTCCATCCCCTTGAACTGTTTTGCCTTCCAAACCGCATAGAGGGCTTGTCTCAAACAACAGCCCGCAGGTGGCACCTACGCTTCGCTTTCCGAACAGAAGGTTGTTCACAGAGTGATCGCGGTTCAATTTACATTACTTCACCGGCCTTAGTTTCCCAACCGGGCTTAGATAGCGTGTTCTGGAAATCGTCCCAAAACCCAAATTGAAGGCGCAATTTGCAGGAGAAACAGGCTCTTGAACAATCGAAAAGATTAAAAAATCTTTTGAAAAACGAACCGACATCAACGCCAAATCCAATTAATCCTCCAAATCACATAATTGTGTTTCGAAGATCTATAAATATAATAGCGAAGAATTACGCTTAATATTGAGCTCAATATAGTATTGTTACTCGTTGTTATTGTATTTCTATTCAGAGATTCGTTGCCACGGCGCTCGACATCGGGGGCACCGCCACCTACGCTGCGCAATCATGTTAATCGGAGGAATTATAATTGGCAGACATTCGAGAGAAAGTGGCGAACTATCGTCCCTCAAAAGTGGCACTCTTCTGGTCCTGCGCAGGAACAGCTGTGTTGACCATGGTTGTAGGCTTTGCCTGGGGTGGCTGGGTTACAGGTGGTTCAGCTGCGGAAATGGCCGAGACAAGCGCGCAAGAGGCGCGTGCATCGCTTGCAGCTGACCTCTGTGTAGAGCGGTTCCTCGCAGCCCCTGATGTCCGCACCAATCTCGCCGCCCTTGCAGAGGAGAGCAGCTTCTCGCAGGACAATTTCATTTCCGATGCCGGCTGGACTACATTTGCTAACGCTGAAGATCCGGTCGATGGCGCTGCGGAACTGTGTGCAGAGCGGCTCATCGAGGTCGAGCTGCCCGAACCGGTTGAACCGGTGGCCGTCGAGGCCGATGCGAGCATGCAATCAGAGATGCCCGATACCGAAGAAAACCCATCCTGATGCTCCATCGGAGGCCGGCGGTTCCGGCTCCAAAGCAGTGAGTTTGGGCCTGTCGAACACCGATAGGCCCTGCTTCAATCCTTGGCCCTTCTCCCGTATCCGACGCCCCTCTTGACCGTCTAAATGTCAAAATCTGCCGTTGAAGCGCTGTGGCTGGCACGGACATCAGCCTTGGCGTTCGATCTACGACAAGCGGGGAAACTAGACACAACGACGCCAGGGTTCGTTTACACGGGTGAGCCAAACCGCCTCGGGATCTAACGCCAGCACGTCCCGCCGGCCATGCGGGCACTCCCGCCTCGCCACGCCTTTGAACTGCCCCGACTGCCGCGCCGGGGCAGCGGTTGGCCCGAATGGTGATATTGGCTAGTATTTGTCGCTGGGAGAATTTGGAGTACGGCCATGTCCCTGCGCACCCTTCTGACCGGCTGCATCGTCGCGATCCTGCTCCTCGCCCTTGGCGTTGGAGCCATTCAGTTCAACCGCGGCCTCTCCCAATATTCGCAGACAATGTCGGCCATGGCGGTAAAGGTGCGCGGCGCGGCACTCGCCGACTCGCTCGGGCGTGCATTGGCCGAGGAATGGACCTATGTCGCCGGGTTTGCCGACAGGGTCGATCCGGGTCAGAGTGCAGAGGACCTCCAGGCTGCCATCGATGGCTATCGGGACCCCGAAAACAAGATTTCCTGGGCAGGGCTGGCGCGGACCGATGGCACCGTGGTGGCCGCGAGTGATGGCATGCTGGTGGGCGAGAGCGTCGGCCAGCGGCCCTGGTTCCAGCGGGGTTTGGAAGGGCCGTTCGCCGGGGACGCGCATGAAGCGGTGCTGCTGGCCGACCTGATTGCGCCCGAAGCTGAGATTCCCCCAAGGTTCGTGGATTTTTCGCTGCCGGTGACCAATATGCAGGGCCAGGTGCGCGGCGTCTTCGGCATTCACATCGATTTGGAATGGGTGCGCAATCTGCTGGCCGAAATGGCTGGCTCACTCGATCTCGACGCGTTTCTCGTCGATCGTTCGGGCGATATTGTGATGTCGACCGATCCGGCGGTCGACGCACAGAGCGTGCAGACGCTGGCGAGCTTTCGGGCCGCCAATCTTGTCAACTCGGGCGCCTACATCGAACAATGGCCCGACGGTGCGGATTATTACAGCTTCATCATGCCTGAGGTCGGGTTTGCCGACGTGCCCAGCTTTGGCTGGTCCCTGGTGTTGCGGCTTGACCCTGCGCCGTTTGCGGAGGCGCAATCGCGGTTTGCCCGGTTCATGCTGATGGGGGGCGGGCTCATCGGACTGGCGGGTATTCTCGCGATAATACTGGTGCTGACGCTGCTTCTGCGTCCGCTGAGCGGGCTGATCGATGCAACGAGCCGGCTCTCGAAGGGCGAGGACATCGGATTTGTGCCCGGACTGATGAGCT
The DNA here is from genome assembly GCF_025854335.1 of Pelagibacterium flavum. NCBI lineage: Bacteria > Pseudomonadati > Pseudomonadota > Alphaproteobacteria > Hyphomicrobiales > Devosiaceae > Pelagibacterium > Pelagibacterium flavum. The sequence goes on along the minus strand of NZ_CP107716.1, from coordinate 1,072,603 downwards.
ATCGGGAAGTGACGCGCCTGAGCAACGCGCTGGCGCGGTTCCAGACCAGGGATGCAGACAGGCGCAAGAACCGCCGGCCGGACACGCCGCCGGAATGATTCATCCCGGCCTTGCAGTGCTGAAGATGCGACGGGCGACGCCTGACAGAAGATCGGCGGTTGCCACAAATCCGGTGCCCGGCTCGCCCTCGCGTGTATGGAGCTTTTCATAGAGATCCTGACGCTGCTCCTCGGTCAACTCGAGCGCGATATCGACAGTACCGCCGATCGATTGGGCCACGGTGCCGCGCATCAGGCCGATGCCGGCCATCTCCACGGATGCGGGAGCGTTGACGGGCAAGGTGACGCCGCGAAGGCGTGCGGCATCCTGATTGATATCGGCCAGCCAGACCTCCAGCCGCCGGCCTGAAGAGGCGACAAAGACGCGCTCGGGGTCGCGGCGGAGAAGCGAAGCGGTGCGCGGCAGCTCGACACACACGAGAATGGTCAGGGCGAGGCTGACCAGATTGTAGAGCGTCCAGAACAGGATGACCAACTTGCCGTCGCCGGCCAGTCCGTCAAAGGCCGGCTCGTAAACCAGACCGATCAGCAAGCCGCCGATGGTGAGGCCGAACAGGATGAGAAAGCCGCGCAGAATGGGCCACTGGACAGTGGCCTTGGTGCGATCGCCACCTTTCATTGTGACCTTGAATTTCTGGCCGTGCGGGCGGAACAGTCCGGTAAAGACCCCACGGGTAATGTCGCGGGCGCCGACGAGTTGGCTGACGTCGTGGACGAGAGGCACGAACAGGCCCTTGGAGGCGAAGTTCATGAACGCCATTGTCATGATGTAATAGGGGCCGAAATTGGCAACGATTGCGTCGAAATCGGTGTCGACGACGATGATCCCGAAATACCAGTAGAACAGCGGATAGATGATGCAGGCGATCTTGAACGGGAAGATCGAGGCCCAGTACAGAAAGGAATCGATCAGCCCCCAGCGGTCGCGCAGGCGCAGGCGGTTGGCTTTGAATGGGCCGTACGGGCCACGCACGATCTGCATGAATCCCATGCCCCAGCGGGCGCGCTGCGTGATGTATTCCTTGAGCCCTTCGGGGGCGAGGCCCTCGCTCAGCGGTTCGTTGAGATATGCCGTGCTATATCCATTGTCCTGCAGGCGGACCGTGAGAAGGTAGTCCTCGGTCACGCTGTCGGTGGGAAAACCGCCGATGGCATCGAGCGCCGTCCAGCGCACGATCGAGGACGTGCCGCAACACACCGGTATCCCCCAGGCATCGCGGGCCGGCTGCAGATGATCGAAAAAGAAGCGCTGTTCATCGGGATACGCGCGGCTTATGCCCAGATTGTGCTGGATGGGGTCGGCGTTGAAGAAGTGCTGCGGGGTCTGGACCAGACCGATCGTTTCGTCCTTGAACAACGACAAGGACCTCGAGATGAAGCCCAGATGCGGCACGAAATCGGCGTCGAGCACCGCCACGAAATCGGGCGGCTGACCTGATGCGCGAAGCCTGTCGAGCGCATTGTTGATGTTGCCGGCCTTGCCGTGGGCGTTGCTGTCGCGGGTGACATGGACGACCCCGAGTTCGGCGCACCGCTCGCCCAGCCACTCCCGGCGGCCATCATCGAGAACGTAGATCGTCTTTTCTTGCCAGCGCAGGGCTTTGGCACCGGCGATGGTGCGCTCGAGGATCGGCCACTCCTCGTTATATGTGGCAATCAGCACCGCGACTGTGGGACGATTTTCGCCCCACCAGCCGGCATTGGCATCCGCGTCAGGGGAGCGGTTGCGGTGGCGGGAGAGAAGCACGAAGGCCGAGATGCTGGAAACCATCGCTACGGCCTCGACCAGGAAAAAGCTCCAGCTGGCAAGAGCGTCGAACGTGAAGCCGGCAGGCGCAAGCGTATCGGTGGCGCGCCAGTGGATATAGCGCAGGGACAGAAAGACCGCGACGGCGGCAAGAACGGCCCGATGCCAGCCATTGAACCGGTCGAGCAGCGGAATGACCGCAAGCGCGAGCCCGAGCATCAAAAGGGTTGGGGCCCAGGCCGAAACGGTTTCGGACACCGCAAGCATCAGATCAGAGCCCGACGGTGTCGAGCCAGTCGCCGACCACGGCGAGGGGGCCACGGCTGAAGATCACGCGTCCGGTCTGGCCGAGGGGGCAAGCGGTGTCCTCCGTCAGCGCCGGAGCATTGAGCAGGACGGTGAAGCCGTCGGTCTGGCGGGCGCGAGGCGCGATGGCAAGGGTTTCGATCAGCGTGCGTGGCCCGGTGCCTGCGAGAAGGCTGATTGTAGCGTCGATGGTTTGCCCGTTCGCGGTGCGGAACTGGGCGGCGTCGCCGATGGCGAGGCGGTTGTAGAGATTTTCATCGACACTGGCGTGGATAAAGGCGCTGTCGCAGCGGGCGACCGATGCGATGGTGGCGCCGGCGGCGACCTGGCTGGCATTGCCCTCGGCGATCGACCAGACAAGGCCGGGGACGGGCGATGTGATACTGGCCGAGACATCACGCGATTGGGCCGTCTGCTGTTCTTCCAGAAGCGATTGCATCGCCTGGACGCGGGCGCTGAGACGAAGGCTCTCGTCATCACCGTCCGCCCCCGCGGCATCCCCATCCTCACCGGCGAGCGCATCGCGTTCTGCTCGGGCGATTGCAAGGTCACGGGCATAGTCGAGCGTGCGGTCGGTTTGGCTGTGGCGCGCGTTGACGGCGGCAATCGACTGATTGGCGGCAACGCGGGCACCGATGGCAAGTGGCGCCATCTCGACTCGCCCCTCGATCGGGGTGCGAATGGTGGCCAGACGGGCGTTGACAAAGGCGCTGCCGCTCGACCCGACGAGCTGTTCGCCGACCATGATGTAAAGGGCAACGACTATGGCGAGAACGCCGAGGGCCCGCAGGAGATATTTCATGCTCTGTCCCCTTATGCTCAAAGAGTTCGCGTCAGGTCCTTTTCACACTAGCCCGGCACCTCCCCGATTGCACAAAGCCGGCCCGCCACAAGGTGAACAGGAACTTAGGCCCAAGGACGGCCTTTTTCCAAACGGGCCAGAATGGCTGTGTAGAATGACAAAGGTTCGAGAACTCCGTGCGGTTCCGGCCCATGCGCTTTGCGCCGTGAAGTCACCGCTCTGCGGTGAGGTCCAGATCCGCAAAGCCTGCCGGACAACCGGACCGATTCCGGCGGTACTGACACCTGACGGACTCTCTGACCACCCCGATACTGGTTCTCGCCCGGCTCCTTGATCGAAGCCGGGCACCAGTCGCTGGCCTCCAGTCAACTGAACGATATCGGCCGCTTGTGCCTTCTGTCGACCGAGAGCGAAAACACGTCAGGGCGGGAATAGTGGCCGCTGACGTCGAACTTCCGGCGGGAGGCTCGAGCTTCCGAGACGTCGATCTCGACCGAAAGCAGCCCTTTCTCGCGGTGCATGGGCCCGGCGACGATCCCGCCGAAGGGCTTGTAGACCACGGCATCGCCGGAGTTCACCCATTCATCCTTGTTTGGAAATAAAGTGTCGTGATGCGGGATGTCAGTGGGAATGTCAGAAGCCTCGAGCGCCGTCGCGCATCCGATCACCCAACAGCCGCCTTCGCGGGCGATATGCTGCATCGTGGCCATCCACGTGGCGCCGCTGTCCCATGTCGGCGCGACATAGATGTCGATGCTCTGGGCATACAGGGCAAAACGCGCCAGTGGCATGTAGCTCTCCCAGCAGATGAGCGCACCGATCCGTCCCACCGCTGTTTCGACGACATTGAGGCCCGCCCCGTCACCAAAACCCCAGATCATGCGCTCCGGGTTTGTTGGCATCAGTTTGCGGTGATTGTTCGCGATGGTGCCGTCGGCATCGATGGTGATGCAGGAATTGAACAGGGTCGAACCCGACACCTCGCCATCAACTTCCTGATAACCGGCCACGATCACCATCTCATGCTCGGCGGCGGCTTCCTGCAACGGAGCCATGCCATTGCGGCTCAAGTCGATGGAGTTGGCTTGCAGCAAGGCGAACAATTCGTCTGTTTTTCCCATGTCGGCACCGGGTGAGAGGCGCCAGGCGAAGGTCGGATAACCGGGAAACCAGGCCTCGGGAAAGACCAACAGCCGGGCGCCCTTGCTGGCGGCTTGTGCGACCAGTCCGACGGCACGCTCCATGCTGGCGGCAAGGTCTAGATAGACTGGCGGCTCCTGAACAATTGCGATTTTAGTCATCGGATTCTCCTCGTGCTGGGCCCATGAATAGGCACTATTCCGCCACTTTCTTCCCGGACCCGCCAATTTCGGCCGGAAAGTCCCTGTACTTGGGCAGGCCGTCCCGCATCGGCAGCACGGTCTCTGCGTAGTTCACATGTACGCCCGGTTCGAAGATCAAGCTGGGGATCGCGGCTGCGAAGACATCGGTGACGCCCCATTCGGGGTGATCCGTCATGATGTGCCCGCCGCATTGCTTGCAGAAACGGCGCTTCGAGTTTGGCACGCCGGCATATTCGCCAACGAGGTCCTGCCCCTTGGTGACTCGCACATTTTCGGGCTTCCACAGGCTGAACGCGTTCACCGGCCCGCCCGACCAGGCCCGGCAGGAGGTGCAGTGGCAATAGCCCATCCCTTCCGGAGCGCCGGAAACCTCGATTTCAACGCTGCCACAGAAGCAGGTGCCTTTGTGTGCCGTGACCATAAACTCTCTCCCCTGGTTCCATGCGCACCACCAGGGTCGGCGCAATACTGGAGTTGCGATAGTCCTGAAACTGTACTGGACCGGGTCGGACGCGCCCCTTAGGCTCGACGGATCAGTGCTTCCGGGGAAAGGAAGGCATTCCATGCGTGGCAGCTACGGTCAGTTCTGTCCGATTTCGATGGCTTCGGAGATCTTATGTGCACGCTGGACGCCGCTTTTGATCCGCGAGCTTCTGTGCGGCAGCACGCGGTTTAACGATCTCCGGCGTGGCCTGCCGCGAATGTCGCCAACGCTGTTGTCAAAACGGCTGGGAGAATTGGAGGCGGTAGGAGTTGTTCAATGTTTCAGCGGCAACTCGGGTGCAAGGGAGTACCGCCTGACAAAGGCCGGAAAAGAGCTTCGCCCGCTTGTCATGGGGATCGGCGCATGGGGACAAAGATGGGTGGAAAGCGAAATTTCCCTCAACAATCTCGATCCTGAATTGCTGATATGGGACATGCATCGCTTCCTGAACGTCGACCCGCTGCCGGAGCGTCGGGTTTGCCTCCAGTTCGTGTTCAACAATCTCCCGACCGCGCGGCAGAACTATTGGTTGCTGGCCGATCCGCAGTCCGGCATCGAGGCCTGTTATGCTGATCCAGGCTACGCGGTTGATCTCTACTCTGAATGCAGCTTGCGCACCATGACCGCGATCTGGATGGGTTTGGACTCGGTCGAAAAAGCGGTAAATGATGGAAGGCTCGAGTTGACCGGCCCACCTGAGATCGCCGCCCGAATGCAGGAGTGGCTTGGCCTCAGCCCGTTTGCTCGTGAGGAGCGGATGACGTCCTAGATCATTGCCATTTGGCAATTACCCCAATTGCGTGCGCCTGCCTGCGTCTGAGCTCAGCGAAGGTGCGGGCATATCTGGCCGGACTTTCGTCAGGGATGACGCAATAGGGCTTCTGATCGCGCATGACCACTCTTGAGGGGCTTGATAAGCTCTCAAGGCACTCCGGACCAATCCGGTGAACTGCTCCATTACCGCTGCGGTAACACGCTCTTCGTGCACTTTCCCAGCGACCAGCTTCACCAAATCGTCGGAAGGATTCTCGATCATCTTTGCAATTTCGGCCTTCAACAGCGAAGTGTATTTCAGACGTTCGGCTGTTGCCAGAATCCTCTCGACGTCAAATCCGGCCCGCTCAAACTTCTTGAGCTCCGACAAGGGATGCGGTTGGACGTCCGACAAATCGAAGTTCAAGAATGGCCGCGTATCGAGCTTGTTGGGCTCTTCTAGGTCGCTATGAAAATGGAATGTTCTGCCATTGGTCAGGACGGCGAACTTGGCACTGGTGACAGTGAAATAGCGGAAGAGTTGCGCCAAGTGGACCTTGTCCAGTTGAGTTGTTATCGGTTTGCACTCGACAAGTATGCGGATCTGGTCGTCGATCTTGATGGCGTAATCGACCTTCTCCCCTTTCTTTCCTACGGCGTCCGCGGTGAACTCGGGAACAACCTCCTCCGGGTTGAACACGTCTTAGCCAAGTGCTTGAAAGAACGGGACCACGGTCGTCTTCACGGCCTCCTCGGTCAGCATTGTACTCGAATGAGATTTCACGCGATCGGAAAGCCGCGCGAGTGTCTGCTCGATACTCATGTAATCCCCCCAAACTTGAACATGCATCGCGGTTGAGGAATTCCCACCGGTCAAGCCAAAGGCCGGCACAATGCTGGTCCTGCCCATACGCCACGCAACTTGGGCGATCTCACAGTCAACTCCAATGGCTGGAACACCGCTCATCGCAATCGATGTGACGCACCAATCTCAACGACTATCTTGCCGATCTCAACGCCCGTACCGGTCGCGCACCACTCTTGCGCCCCAATCACCACCGCCCCCCAATCACCGCCGCCCCCAAGCGCCACCCTGCCCGCAGGCGCCGCCTGCCCGTACGTGCCATCCCGCTCCAAGCGCCACCCTGCTCCAAGCACCACTCTTGCCCCCAATCCCTACCGCACCCCCAAGCAGCGCCCCCCAACACCACCCACTTATCCCAAAGCACCTCCACCGACCCTACTTTGCAAATCATTCGCATTTGCAATTGACTTCATGCGAATGATTGTCATATTCAATTGCATATTCCCACCAACGTGCAATAATGGTTCTCATGCTTTCCCGATCCTTCCTCCTCGCCACCGTCGCCCTCTTCTCGTTCGCCCCGCTCAGCGCCTCAGCGCAGGAGCCGGTTTCCGTCGTCGCCACAGTGGGCATGATCGGTGATATCGCCGAAACCCTGGGCGGCGATTGCGTCGCCGTTCAAACCATGATGGGGCCGGGCATCGATCCGCACCTTTATCAGGCCACCGCCCAGGACGTGCAGACCCTTAACCGCGCCGATCTGATCCTCTATTCCGGCTACAGCCTCGAAGGTCAGCTCGGCGATGTCTTTGCCCGCTATGCCGAGCGCGTGCCCACGCTCGCCGTCTCCGAAGCGGGCGTCGCGCGCGAAGACCTGATCACCACCGACGACGCCTATGGCGTCGATCCGCACCTGTGGATGGATGTCTCGCTCTGGGCCAAAATTGTCCCCGTCATCGCCGACCAATTGTCCGAAAGCGCGCCCGATTGCGCTGCCACGATAAACGCCAATGCCCAGACTTACGGGGCCGAACTCGCAGCGCTCGATGAATGGACGGCCCAGACGATCGCCTCGATCCCCCAAACCCAGCGCATCCTCGTCACCGCCCACGATGCCTTCGCCTATTATGGCCGCGCCTATGGCATTGAGGTGGCGGGTATTCAGGGGATTTCCACCCAGTCCGAAGCGGCCATCGCCGATATACGGCAAACCGCCGACCTGATCGTCGAGCGCCAGGTGCCCGCCATCTTCGTTGAATCGACGATCAACCCGCGCACCATCCAGGCCGTCGTCGAAGCCGCCAACGAGGCCGGCCAGCCGGTCGAGATCGGCGGCGAATTGTTCTCTGACGCCATGGGCGCCCCCGAAACCGCCGGCGGAACCTATATCGGCATGATCCATTCCAATACCGTCGCCATCGCCGAAGCGCTTGGCGGCACTCCCGCACCACTCCCCGATGCACTTGCAGATTGGGCACATCAATGGTCGATCGACTGACCGCCGACCTCCACGAACCCGGCCTCGCCGTGCATGTGGAGGATCTTACCGTCTCCTACCAGTCAAAGCCGGTGCTTTGGGATATCGATTTCGATATCCCGCCCGGCGTCATGGCGGCAATCGTCGGCCCCAACGGGGCCGGCAAATCAACGCTGATCAAATCGATCCTCGATCTGATAAAACCCACCGCCGGCCACGTCACCATTCACGGCCGCCCCTATTCCGACCAGCGCCGCAAGGTCGGCTATGTCCCCCAGCGCTCCAGTGTGGATTGGGACTTCCCCACGACCGCGCTCGATGTGGTGACCATGGGGCTCTACGGCCAGCTCGGCTGGCTGCGCCGTCCCGGACGCGCCGAACACCAGCGCGCCCTCGAAGCGCTCACCCGCGTCGGCATGGAAGATTTCGCCGACCGCCAGATCAGCCAGCTTTCGGGCGGCCAGCAGCAGCGTGTGTTCATCGCCCGCGCGCTGGTTCAGGATGCCGACGTCTATTTCCTCGACGAGCCCATGGCCGGGGTGGACGCCACCACCGAACGGGCCATCGTCAAAATCCTCCACGCCCTGCGCGATGCCGGCAAGACCGTGATCGTCGTCCACCACGATCTCCAGACCGTGCGCGACTATTTCGACTGGATGGTCATTTTGAACGTCCGCGTTATCGCCCAGGGCCCGGTGTCCGAGGTCTATACCCCGGAAAACCTGCGCAAGGCCTATGGCGGCCAGATCGCGCTGATCGACCGCGACGCCACGCTCGAGGCCACCGCCTGAAATGTTCGCCCTGCTCTCCGATTACACCATCCAGAACGTCCTGATCGGCGCCGCCCTGCTCGGCATCGTTTCGGGCGTATTGGGCAGTTTCGCGGTGCTGCGCAAACAGTCGCTGCTTGGCGACACGCTCTCGCACGCCGCCCTGCCCGGCATCTGCCTGGGGTTCCTCATCGCCGGCACGCGCAGCCTGCCCGCCATTCTGGTTGGTGCGCTGGTCACCGGCGCCCTCGCCGCGCTGATCGTCCTGGCGCTCAGCCGCACCACAAGGCTCAAGACCGACGCGAGTCTCGGCATCGTGCTCTCGATCTTTTTTGCCCTCGGCATCGCGCTTTTGACCTTTATCCAGAACGCCGGCAACGCCGCCCAGGGCGGGCTTGAATCCTTCCTTTTTGGTCAGGCCGCCGCCATCCTGCGCTCCGATCTTTTCGTCATGGGCGCCATCGCCCTTTTTGCGCTTGGTCTGGTCGCCCTGTTCTGGAAGGAATTCAAGCTCATAACCTTCGATCCGAGCTATGGCAGAACGCTGGGCCTGCCGGTCCTCGCGCTCGAAGCGGGCCTGACCACGATGATCGCGCTGGCCGTGGTCATCGGCCTGCAGATGGTCGGCGTCGTGCTCATGGCGGCCATGATCATCGCCCCCGCCGTCGCGGCGCGCCAATGGACCAACCGGCTGGGCACCATGGTCAGCCTCGCCGCCCTGTTCGGCATGATCTCGGGCGTCTTCGGCGCCCTGGTCAGCGCCACAGGCAGGGGCCTGGCCACCGGCCCGCTGATCGTCCTCGCCGTATCGGCCATCGTTGTCATCTCGCTGCTTTTTTCCCCCGAACGCGGGCTGCTTCCCGCCCTGCTGCGCCAGCGCGAAAACAGCAAGAGCCTGCGCGGCCGCCGCGTTCTGGCAACGCTTTATCGCCTCGCCGCTGAACACAACGACCCCGCCTATCCCGCAGAACAGGCCATGCTCGATGCCTATCACGGCACCGGCACGGCCTCCGCGCTCAAGCGCCTGCAATCACGCGGGCTGGTCACCGCCACCCGCCACCACCCCGAGCCGACGCCCCATTGGACATTGACGCAAGCCGGTCTCGCCGAGGCCCGCGCGGATCTGGGAGGTGGACCGCAATGAGTGCCATGCTGTCCGCCTTTTTCAACTCCCCCGACGCCATGATCATGCTCACCGGAGCGCTGGTCGGCATCGCCGCATCGCTGCTGGGCACCTTCCTCATCCTGCGCGGCGCCTCGATGCTGTCGGACGCCATTTCCCATTCCATCGTCTTCGGCATCATCGTCGTCTGGATGCTGACCGGACAGGCCAGCGGCCCCGTCCAGATCATCGGTGCGGCGTTGACCGGGCTTCTGACCGTGGCGCTGACCGAGCTTTTGACCGCCACCCGTCGCGTCAAGGCCGACGCCGCCATCGGGCTGGTCTTTCCCGCCCTGTTTTCCATCGGCGTGCTGCTCATTAACATCTACGCCCGCGACGTCCATATCGACCAGCACACCGTCCTGTTGGGCGAGATCGGCTTCGTCTGGCTCAACACCTACGACATCGGCGGCTATCTTGTGCCCCAGGCGGTCGTCTGGATGGGCGTGATGGCGCTTCTCAACCTCGCCTTCGTCACCATGCTCTACAAGGAACTCAAGCTCGCAACCTTCGATGCGGCGCTGGCCAAGGCGCTGGGCTTTGCCCCCGTCCTGCTGTCCTACGCGCTTCTGGCGCTGCTCTCGGGAACCGCGGTCGCCGCGTTCGATTCCGTGGGCGCAATCTTGTTCATCGCCTTCGTCATCGTGCCGCCTTCGGCGGCCTACCTCATGACCGATCGTCTTTCGCTCATGCTGGCCTTCGGCGCAGCCATCGCCATCATTTCCTCGATTGCCGGGTACTGGCTGGCCGTATGGTTCAACGTGTCCATCGGCGGCATGATGGCCATGATGACCGGCGCGTGCTTTGTTGCCGCCCTCGCCTTCGGCCCTCGCTATGGCTTGGTTGCCCAGAACGCACGCCGCCGCGCCCGTGTCGCTGAAAACGCGGCGCGCACCCTGGCCGTCCATCTGTTCAACCACGAAGACGACCCCACGGCCAAGGAAGAGAACGTCACCGCCGCCCTGCGCGAGCACCTGCACTGGAGCCAGGCCAAATCCGACGCCATCCTCGCCAAATCCCTCGCCGACGGCCTTGTCACCCGCTCAGGCGAAAGCCTCCTCCTCACCGACAAGGGCCGCACCGCCGCCCGCGAGGTGCTGGAGCCATGGGCACGTGCGGGCTGAGGCGAAATCGTCTCCGCCCGCCCGCCGCTCCCGCCTTTAGATGGATTCCGGGATTGGAGCAGGATCAGCAATCGATCCGGGAACCGATTGCCCTGCGGAACATACCGGAATGACGGTGGTTGTTGTAGCGGTGCCGCCTCCACCCCCTGTCATCCCGGGCGAAGACCCGGGAACCAGTAAGCGGCAGAGGCGGCGGTTCTGTCGCGAGCGCTGAGTGTACTGGATCCCGGCTCAGGGCCGGATGACAGAGCGTTTTTTATTAATGCCTTACCCCCTCCCCCTGTCACCCCGGGATTTATTCCCGGGGTCCATCTAAAGGCCTCTCGTCGCCAAAAACCGGCAGTTGATCGCTGGGGAGTCAAAACACTTGCCAAGCCCGCCCTGCGTGGACAATTTCCTCCAATGCCCTATTACACCTACATCCTGTGCAATCGGCGCAACGGCACCCTCTATATCGGGGTCACCAACGACATCGCGCGTCGGGTATGGGAACATCGGCAGGGAAAAGGCGGAAAGTTTACCCGTCTCTACAAGGTTCACCGCCTGGTCTATGCCGAGATCCACGAGGATGTGACAATCGCCATCCAGCGGGAAAAAACGCTCAAGGAATGGCCGCGCACCTGGAAGATCAAACAGATCGAAAAGGACAATCCCGATTGGGACGATCTCTACGAACGGCTGATCTGATCCACAACTGCCCGATTTCACGGCGCCGCCGCTAGCTGGATTCCCGGAACTGTTCCCGGAATGACAATATTGGTTTTGACACGCACCTCCCTCCCCTCCCCCTGTCACCCCGGGACTTGTTCCCGGGGTCCATCTAAAGGCCTGTCCGCCTCAAAAACCGGCAGCTACTCCCACAGGTTTGAACCGTTTTATCAGCGCACAGCCGCAGAAGTCGCTCCTACCGCCACTAACTTCCGGAATGACAAGGCGGCGGATGCAAGAACGCCCATGCCACCCCTCCCCCTGTCACCCCGGGATTTATTCCCGGGGTCCATCTAAAGGCCTCTCGTCGCCAAAAACCGGCAGCTACTCGCGCAGCGCCGCGATGTCCCTGTACTGCTCCAGCGCCTCGGGGTTGGCCAGCGCCGTGGTGTTCTTGACCACCCGCCCATGGATCACGTCGCGTACGGCGGTCTCGGAAATCTTGCCCGAGCGTGTCCGGGGGATCGCGGTGACGGCAATAATCTTTGCCGGCACGTGCCGCGGGCTGGCGCCTGACCGGATGCGCGTCCGGATCTCCTTTTCCAGTGCCGCATCGAGCACCTGCCCCTCCCGCAATTTGACGAACAGGATCACCCGCTGATCCCCGTCGAAATCCTGGCCCACGGCAATCGCTTCCTCGATCGCGGCAATGGTTTCCACCTGCCGGTAAATCTCCGCCGTGCCGATCCGCACGCCGCCCGGATTGAGCGTGGTGTCGGATCGTCCGTGAATGATGAACCCGCCAGAAGGCCGCTTCTCCACGAAATCTCCATGCGCCCAGATGCCGGGAAAGCGCGCGAAATAAGCTTCGGTGTAGCGCGATCCGTCAGCGTCGCCCCAGAACGAGACGGGCATCGAAACATGCGCGTTGCGGCACACAAATTCCCCTGGCACGCCTGAGACCGGCCGTCCCACATCGTCGAGCGTATCGAGATCCATGCCCAACAGCGCGCACTGCAATTCGCCGCGCCGCACCGGCAACAGCGGGTTGCCGCCGATAAAGCACGCGCAGATGTCGGTCCCGCCCGAAATTGAAGCCAGATGCAAATCCGGTTTCCAGTCGGCATAAATGTAATCGAAACTCGGCGCGATCAGCGGCGATCCCGTCGAAAGGATCAGCCGCAATTGCGAAAGCCGATGCGTGTCTTTCGGTTTTAGTCCTGCCTTGGCGCAGGCGTCGATATATTTGGCGCTGGTGCCGAAAATGGCGATCCCGTCCTCGTCGATCAGGTCGATAAGCCGTCCCGGCTCGGGATGGAACGGGTTGCCGTCATAGGTGACAAGCGTCGCCCCCAGCGCCAGCCCGGACACCTGCCAGTTCCACATCATCCATCCGCAGGTGGTGAAATAGAAGAACCGCTCGCCTTCGCTGATGTCGCAATGGAGCATCTGCTCTTTTTTGTGCTGGATTAAAAGCCCGGCGCCCGAATGGACGATGCACTTGGGTTTGCCCGTCGTGCCCGAGGAATAAAGAATGACCAGCGGCGCGGAAAACTCCATGCGGTTGAAGGCGATCTCTTGCGGCACAAACGGTTCGATCCAATCGTCCAGCGCCACGCAATCGAGATCAACAAGGCTTTCCGGCACCGCCCCTAAAAGCACGATCTTTTTGAGCTTGGTTGCCTCGGCAACCGCCCGGATCGTGGCCGAAACGTCGATGGCCTTGCCTGCATATCCATAGCCGGGCACCGCGACCAGCACCTTGGGGTCGATCTGCCCCAGCCTGTCGCTGGCCCCGGCAGGGCCGAAATCGGGCGAGCACGACGACCAGATCGCTCCGATGGCGGACGTCGCCAGATAGAAGACGATCGCCTCGATATCGTGGGTAACGATCGCTCCCACCCGGTCGCCTTCGGCCACGCCTTCGGCTCGTAACGCCTGTTCGACCTGCGACACCCGATCATAAAGCCCACCCCAACTCATCTCGCGTCGCGTGCCGTCATCGCGATGGGCGATGATCGCCACCCCATCGTCGCGCCGGGTCAGAAGGTTCTCGGCATAGTTGAGCCGCGCGCCGGGATAAAATTTCGCGTCCCTTATGGTTTCGCCCGCCACAAATGCGGTCTCACCCTTGCTCCCCACAACGCCCAGAAAATCCCACAACGCATCATGAAACGCGTTCGGCTCGCGGATCGACCAGTCCAGCAGCGCCCCATAATCGGACGGATCGGCCCCATGGCAATGGCGCGTTGCCTCGGCAAACCGCCACAAGGCCGAGCCTTCTTTCCGGGCCGCATCGGCCTCCCAGACGATATCGCCGATCCCTGCGTCATTGGATCCAGACATTGTTTCCCTCCCTCACGCCATTCCGGCAACCAAAGCCAAAACTGTGCTGACACCTCAGGCACCGGGTGTGCTGGACCCCGGCTCGGTGGCCGGGGTGACGACGGTTAATGGGCAGGGCCAAGACAAATGCCCTTGCCCTCGAACTGATCCCCAAACGCCGGCCCACCCTCTATTGTCATCCCGGGCGAAGACCCGGGCCCCAGTACCTGAAGCGCCGAAAATCCCTTCCGCGGCGCTCCGACATACGGCACCTCACCGCTCCACGCACATCGCAATACCCATGCCACCGCCGATGCACAGCGTTGCAACGCCCCGCTTTACGTCCCGCCGCGCCATCTCATGGACCAGCGTCACCAGAACCCGCGCACCCGAAGCGCCGATGGGATGACCCAGCGCGATAGCGCCACCATTGACGTTGACCCTTTCGGGATCGACCTCGAGTTCGCCGACCACTGCAAGGCTCTGCGCGGCGAACGCCTCATTGGCTTCCCACAGATCGACATCGCCAACGCTCCATCCTGCCTTCTCCAGCGCCTTGCGCGAAGCGGGAATCGGCCCCAGGCCCATGACATTGGGATCAAGACCCGCCGTCGCCCAGCTCACGATCCGCGCCAGCGATGTCGCACCATGATCCCTGAGCGCCGCGTCCGACATCAGGACAAGAGCTGCAGCGCCGTCATTTATCCCCGAGGAATTTGCCGCCGTTACTGTTCCGTCCTTTTCAAAGGCCGGGCGCAGCTTTTCCATGCTTTCAAGACTTGCATCGTGCCGGATGAACTCGTCCTGATCGACAACCGTCTCACCCTTGCGCCCTGCTATGGTGACGGGCACGATTTCACCGGCAAATTTCCCGTCCCTTTGCGCCGCCGAGGCGCGTTGCTGCGACCGCAGCGCAAACTGGTCCTGCTGCTCGCGGGTCAGCCCGCATTGGCGCACCACATTTTCCGCCGTCACCCCCATGGCCATTTTCCCGAAAGCATCGGTCAGCCCGTCGCTCATCACGGTGTCGATGAAACTGACATCGCCCAGCTTGGTCCCCGAGCGCAGATAAGCGGCGTGGGGGGCCCGGCTCATCGATTCCTGCCCGCCGGCCAGCACCACATTCGCATCGCCCATTCCGATCTGCTGGGCGCCCAGCGCCACGGCACGCAGGCCCGATCCGCACACCTGATTGACAACGAACGCCGTTGTGGCATCAGCCATTCCGGCCAGCCGTGCCATCTGGCGCGCCGGGTTCATCCCCGCCGCTGCCGTCAGCACCTGCCCCATGATCGCCTCCTCGATGTGCTCGGGCGCGATCCCGGCATCGGCGATTGCCGCCTTGGCCGCTGCCGCTCCCAACTCGTGGGCGGCAAGCGCCGACAGGCTTCCATTGAGCGATCCGATGGGCGTGCGCCGCGCGGCGGTGATGTGGACTTGGGGCGCCATGACGGTCTCCTCCATTGGGCGTAGGGGGTCAGTGTACCGGGTGTACATTGGGCGTCCAAAGACGTATTTATACGTCATGGATCACACCGGCCTGCACTTCACCCTCGACGACCTCCCCGTTCCCATGGTCTATGCGACCCATCGGATCATCCGGCAGGTCAATTCCGCTTTTGCCAGTCTTTTCGGGTATTTACCCGAGGAACTGGCCGACCGGAGCTTCAAGGTTCTCTATCCCGGCGTCGCCGATTTCGTGATGGTGGGCGATCTCTGGCGCACCAATTTTTCGGGCGGCCGCACCTATACCGACGAGCGCATCATGGCCCACCGCGACGGCACCCGCTTCTGGTGCCGGGCACGCGGTAAGTCCATGATTTTAAACGATCCTTTCGCCCGCGCCGTCTATTGTTTCGATCCCCTTCCACGCCCGGTCGATGTCCACCGGCAAGCCCTCACACCACGCCAGAACCAGGTCCTCACCCTCGTCGCGCAGGGCAAGACAAATGCCGAAATCGCCCAGGAACTGGGGCTTTCGCCGCGCAGCGTCGAGACCCACCGCTACCGCATGACACGCCAGCTGGGTCTCAAGAATACCGCCGAACTCGTTGGCTGGTTCGTCGCTGGAGTGCAGTCAGGAAAAGTTGAAGACTTTTCCGGTTCGACTGCACGACAAACAGGCTCTAGCGAACCAGTATCGCCCTGAAATCATTGACATTTGTTCCGGTCGGCCCGGTCACGAACAAATCGCCGATAGCCGAAAACCCGCTCCAGGCATCATGCCCCGCCAGCACCCTGTTGGGATCAAGTCCCGCGGCCCGCATGCGCGCAAATGTTCCCCCATCCGCGAACGCCCCGGCGTTGTTTTCCGATCCGTCGATGCCGTCGGTATCCGCAGCCAGCGCATCAATCCCTTCAACCCCTTGAATTGCCTTGGCAAATGCAAGAAGAAATTCAGTATTTCGTCCGCCTCTTCCGAAAGCCCCGCCGGCCAGGGTAACCGTTGTCTCACCTCCCGAAAGCATCACCACGGGCCGCGTAAACGGTTGATCAAACGCCGATATTTCCCGCGCCATCAGCCCGTGCATTCCCCCGATATCGCGCGCTTCACCCTCGATGGCGTCGGACAAAATCACCGCCGGAACACCGCTTTCCCGCGCATGGCGCGCCGCCGCTTCAAGCGAGGTACGCGCCGAAGCGATCACCGAAACACTATTGCGGGCAAAGTCGGGATCGTCGGGCGATGGCGCCACGGCGGCAGACGAGCGCAAATGCGCCAAAACCGCATCAGGCACCTTCAGGCGATATTGTGTAACAATATCAAGCGCATCGCCGGCAGTGGATCTGCTCGGCACGGTTGGGCCGGAAGCGATTTCGGCGGGATCATCCCCGGCCACATCCGAAATGATCAGCGAAACGACCCGGGCCGGCGCCGCGGCCCTGGCCAGCCGCCCGCCCTTGATCCCCGAGATGTGCTTTCTCACCACATTCATCGCCCCGACGGGCGCGCCGGACTCGAGAAGGGCCCGGTTGACGGCAATTTCGTCGTCCAGCGTCAGATCGCCACCCGGCATCGGCAACAGCGACGACCCCCCCCCCGAAATCAGCGCAATGACAAGATCGTCAGCCGTCAATCCCTGTACTCTGTCGAGCAGGGCTCTCGCCCCGGCGAGACCGGCGCTGTCGGGCACGGGATGGGCGGCCTGCAAAACCTTGATCTGTCGGGTGGGGGTGATCTCTCCGTGCCGGTCAATGACGATGCCCTCAAGCGGGCCGTCCCATAGCGCCTCTAAAGCGGCAGCCATGGCACTGGCGGCCTTGCCGGCCCCGATGACGATGGTGCGGCCGCGCGGCCGTTCGGGCAAATGCGCCGCTATCGCATCGCCTGGATCGGCAGCCCGAACCGCACAATCGAACAATTCGCTCAGAAAGCCGCGCGGATCGGTAATTGTCATTGGAGCACCCATCGATCACAGACATAATGGGTGTGCCCCACAGTGCTCCCGAACTCAAGCCCCTACAGGCGCTCGATCGTTCCTGCCAACTCGTCGATCAATCGGGCACTCTCGAGAATCTTCTTCTCGTCAAACCCTGGCTTGCGCGATGCAATGATCAGCACTTCGCGCAAATTGCCCATGGCGCGCCGCAGCGGCGCCGGATCGGCACGATCCTTGGCTTCGGCCAACGCCGCCAGCCGAGAACGCGCGGCGGCAAGCGGCTTTTCGTTTTCAGCCAGATGGGCCTTGCCCGCTTCGGTGATCGCAAAGCTCTTGCGGGCTCCATCGGTGCTGACTTCCTCCACGAGGCCCATTTCGAGCAGCAGAGACAGCGTTGGATAGATCATGCCGGGGCTGGGGGCATAGAGCCCGCCCGACAGCGCCTCGATCTCACGGATCAACTCATAGCCGTGCCGGGGTTGGTCGGTGATGAGATCAAGCACCACCAACTGCAGTTCGGCGGAATCAAATACCCGGCCACGGCGCCCACGCAGGCGCTCGGGGGAAGGCCCGCCACGGCCAAAGGAACCACGTCTGCCAAAATCATGCTCACGCATTTTCAAACTCCTGTTCAGTTAGGAGTAAGATATATTTTGACTGCATCTTAAATTCAAGGGAAAGCAGTCATTTTATTCCGGCCAGCATCTCGGCTCCCCTATCGGAACACCGGCTTGCGCTTCTGAAGAAACGCGTTGAGGCCTTCTTCAGCGTCCGGCCCCGTCTGGCTCAGCGCCGCAGCAAGACTCTCCGCATAAAGCCCTGCCTCGGGCGGCATGGTGGAAATGCGGGACATGGCGTGGATGATGAATTGGTTGATCGTGGGAGAATTTTCGGCGATCCGCTCGGCCAACTCGAACGCTTTGTCGATGGCACTACCCTCGGAAAGGGCGTAATGGGCGAGACCGATCCGCTCACCCTCCGCGCTCGAATAGATGCGTCCGGTCAGCATCATTTCCATCAGACGATCATCCCCGATGAGCTTTGCGATCCGCACCGAGCCACCGCCGCCAACGAAAATTCCGCGCATACCTTCGGGCATGCGGAACTGTACGTTTTCCTCGGCAACCCGGACATGACAGGCCGCAGCCAGTTCGAGACCACCGCCCATCACCGCGCCATTCAGGGCGGCAACCACCGGCACGCGAGCGTATTGGATACTCTCCATGACCCGATGCCAGTTGCGCGAATGGGCCATGACCTCGAGCGGCTCACGACGCACCTGTTCGGAAAGATCGAGGCCCGAGGAGAAATGCCCCCCCGCCCCACCGATAACGATGGCGCGCGCCGCATCGGGAACGTTCGAAAAGAACGCATCGAGCGCGGCGATCGTCGCATCGTTGAGCGCGTTACGCTTTTCGGGGCGATTGAGCGTCAGGTGGACAATGGTGCCCTTGCGGTCAATCGAGAGCACATCCGTGTCCTGAGCCATAATCTTTCCCTTCGGGCCTGGTGTTCAAATCGGTGTTTGTTTGTGCCGGCTTAGCCGAGCACCGCGCGTACATCATCGGGTATCGGCAGCGATACGATCTTTTCGCTATCGTCAGGGTCGCGGCCGACCCAGACGCGTTTTTCATGCGCTTCGATGGCGATCTCGCCTTCATTGTAGAGGAGATGGCGCACGCCGAAGCTCGAACGCCCCAGCGCCGTTATTTCCGAGCGAATCTCGACTACATCTCCGAAGCGGGAAGGCCTGGAAAATTTCGCGCCCGTATCGACCATCGGAATGCCCGCAATACCGTACTTGGCGATCCAGTGACGCTTGTGCATCTTGAAAGCGGCCGACAGCAGGGCCGCCGTCGCATTGTCGAAGAAGCGGAAATAATTGGGGTAGTAGACGATGCCTGCCGGGTCGCAATCGCCGAACTGGATTTCGATGCGTGTGATGTTGGAAAACATGGACCTGTCCTATTTCGGCGCCATGCGCAGCGCACCGTCCAGCCGCACGACTTCGCCGTTCAAATAGTCATTGCCTACCATTGCCAGAACCAGATCGGCGAATTCCTCAGGCTTGCCCAGTCGAGCCGGATTGGGAATGGATTGCCCCAGCGCATCCAACGCCTCGGCGGGCAATTCTTCCAGCAGAGGCGTGAGGAACAGCCCCGGCGCGACAGCCAGAACACGCACCCCGAACCGGGCGAACTCACGCGCCGCCGGCAGCGTCAAGGAAACGATGCCACCCTTCGACGCCGCATAAGCCGCCTGCCCGATCTGCCCTTCAAAGGCAGCGACCGAGGCCGTGGAGATCACGACGCCGCGCTGGCCATTTGCATCGGGCTCTAGCTCCTGCATGGCATCGGCTGCCAGCCGCATCATGTTGAAACTGCCCACAAGATTGACCCGGATCACCCGCTCGAACGCATCGAGCGGCATCGGACCGTCGCGGCCGACAATCCGGGACGCCGTGCCGATGCCCGCGCAATTGACCAGAACCGACGGCGTACCGAGCGCGGCGATCGCGTCGGCAATCGCGGCCCCAGCGCTTGCTGCATCCGCAACGTCGCAGGAGAAAAACCGCCCGCCGATCTCGGTGGCGATGATGGCACCCTTCTCCGCATCGCGGTCGAATATGGCGACTTTCGCGCCCGCCGCAGCCAGAGCCTTGGCCGTCGCCGCGCCGAGCCCCGAGGCGCCGCCGGTGACAATTGCTGTTTTTCCCGCGATGTCCATCAGCCAGCCTTCGGGTTTTCGATGAGAACCGCAATGCCCTGCCCGCCACCAATGCAGGCCGAAGCGATGCCATAACGTTCGCCCGAACGCTCCAGTTCATGAGCCAGCGTGAGCGCGAGCCGAATGCCCGTAGCACCCAGCGGGTGGCCAATGGCGATTGCACCACCATTGACGTTGAGCTTGTCCTCATCGAGGCCCAACTCATCGACACAGGCCAGGATCTGCGCCCCGAACGCTTCGTTGATCTCGACGCGACCGATCTGATCCAGCGTCAGCCCGCTCGCTTCGAGCACGGCGCGAATGGCAGGCGCCGGACCGATACCCATGATCTGGGGCGGCACACCGACCGCCGCAGAGGCGAGAATGCGTGCCTTGGGCGTGAGCCTATGGGATTTTGCATAGTCCGAAGACGCTAGAAGCACCGCACCGGCGCCATCGACGATGGCGGACGAATTGCCGCCTGTCTGAACACCCCCGAACGCCGGGCGCAGTTTGGAAAGGATCTCGTAGGGCGAGGGCCGGATATGGCTGTCGGTATCCACCTGTTCAACGCCGCGCGGCAACCGGATGGATCGCTTATCGATCCCCTCGATTTCGAATGTCTCGCTGACCACGGGCACAATTTCCTCGGCCAGCAATCCCCCATCGCGCGCCGCTATTGCCCGCTCGAAACTGCGAACAGCGAAGCGGTCGACCCGTTCACGCTCGATGCCGTACTGTTTGGCAAGGTTTTCGGCGGTGTCGCCCATGGTGACACATCCGGCAGGATCATAGAGCGCTTCCCAGAGGAAGTCCTTGAACTCCACCTTGCCCATGGCAAAGCCGTTGCGATGCGTATAGGCGGCGATGGGATTACGACTCATCGATTCCGTACCGGCCGCGAGCGCGAGACTGACGCGGCCCAACGCGACCGCATCGGCCGCCTGGGCGATGGCTTCAAGCCCGGTGCCGCAAATGCGCTGCACCAGATGGGCCGGTGCCTCGGTCGGTGCGCCGGCATAGAGCCCGATATGGCGCGGCGTGACATAGGCATCAAACGATGCCTGAGCCATGGAACCGGCGACCGTCGTTTCGATATCTGAAGCGGCGACGCCTGTTTTTTCGATAGCCGCGCGTGCGGCCTTGATACCTAGATCAATGGGCGAGATGTCAGAAAGCGCGCCGCGATAATCAACGAACGGCGTACGAGCCCCGCCGAGCAGCCAGGCATCCTCGAATGTAAGACGCAAACCCTTGGTCATGGATTATCCTTTTCTCGGCAGATCTAGAACGCCGGTCGGCACCGGCTCGGCATAGAGGGCCTCGACAAGATCCTTGCGGGCCGCCAGAACGGCACGCTGGTTGATCGACCCTTTGTCAGTAACCTCGCCTTTGTCGATATCGGGCAGCGCGGTCATCACATACGCTCGGGCAACATGATTGGAACTGCCGGTCGCACGTTTCGCCAGCGCTCCAAGATCAGCCGCAAACTTGTCCTTGACGCTGGCATGTTCCGCAATCTGTGCAGGATCCGTCCCTGCCGGCAAACCGGCAAAACGCGCACAGGCCTCAAAGTCAGGAAAAATCAGCGCGCCCAGATGGTTACGGTCCGCGCCGGTCACAACCACATCGCGGATCAGAGGCGCGCACGCCTCGACTACCGATTTGCGCACGCTGGCAAAATTGACCCAGGTGCCGGTCGAGAGCTTGAAATCTTCACTCACGCGCCCATCAAAAACGAAGCCTTTGGACAGATCATTTTCGTCGGCCTGTCTTACGGCATCGCCGATTTTATAGAACCCTTCCTCATCGAAGGCCTCGCGCGTTTTTTCTTCGTCGCGCCAATAGCCCGGCGTGACATTGGGGCCTTTGACCCGCAACTCCATCTTGTCGCCATTGGGCACCAGCTTGATTTCCATACCCGCCGCCGGCAGCCCGATATGTCCCGCCTCCTGAACCGGCCAGGTGGTGGTGAAGGCAAAGGGAGCGGTTTCGGTTGAGCCGTAGCCGGTGATGATCATCACCCGCTGACCCAGTTCGGCCCGCGCCGCCCTGTCCATGCCGTCAAAGACATGCTGGGACAGGCTGGCGCCCGCATACTGCATCAATTTCAGGCGCGAGAAGAACTTGCTCCGAACCTCGTGATCCTCTTCGAACGCCGCCACAAGGAACTCGTACCCCTTGGGTACGGTGAGATATATGGTGGGCTGAACATCACGTAGGTTGCGCAGCGTATTGCCGATTTTTGCGGGGGTGGGCTGGCCGTCATCGATATAAAAGCTGCCGCCATTGTAAAACGCGATGCCTGTATTGTGACTCGAGCCGGCAACGTGGTTCCAGGGCATCCAGTCCAAAAGCACCGGCGGTTCGTCCTTGAGAAACGCCAGGGCTGTGCGGATCATCTCCTGATTGCAGGTCATCATGCGGTTGGTGGTGATGACACCCTTGGGCATGCCGGTCGAGCCCGAGGTAAAGAGTATCTTGGCAATGGTGTCGGGCGTAACGGCGTCGTGGGCCCGAGCCACCGCTGCTGTGACACCGGTCGCTGCAAGATCATCAAACAGACGCGAGTTACGGCCCGATGGCGGATTGGATTTGACCACCAGAGGAACACTGTCGCCGAACACCGCTTCGATGGCCGGCCCGAATTTCTCGCCATCGGACGCATATATCATTCCGGGGGTGAGGAGCCCGGCGATATGCTTGAGCTTGCCAAAATCGGTGGAGATCAGCGAGTAGGCCGGCGAAATCGGCGCGTAGGGAATGCCAACCCAAATGGCGGCCAGCCCAAGCAGGAGATGTTCGATTTCATTGCCCGACAGGATCATCAGCGGACGGTCCTGCGACAGCCCCGCATCAAGAAGCGCCTGGCCAAGCGGCTTGATGGCCGCCATGACCTGCGCATAGCTCAACTTGCGCCAGTCGCCCGTATCGCTGTTGCGATCTGCAACCATGAGTGCATCGGGAGTTTTTTCCGCCCATTGCGCGATGGCGTCGGGGATGGAGCGCGAATAGGGAGCCAACTGCTCACTCGAACGCACATGAACAATTCCGTCCTGCGCCCGTTCGGCTCGCGCCGACATTTGGCCCATCCTGACCTCGCGAATGGGCGTCGATAGATTTGACATGGCCAACCTCCCAGTTGAATTATGTTATGAAACATAACTAGGTGTCGTCAAGTCGGTAATTTTCAAAATGCCTATGAGGCGTATGCGGCAACCGCTTCAGACGCCGTTGCGAGCCTGGGAGTCTCTGCCCTTCTCCGGCCGAACGCTTGACCGATTGCGGTGATGACCGGGCCGGAAAAGTGCTGGCCCTTCATTTCCACGGCGAGCCCATCGAGCCGGCAGCGCACGATTTGTCGCTCCGGACGACCGACATTGCTCGCTATCAGCACCGGCATGGCCGGGTCCATGCCCCGAGCCAGCAGGTTCTCGGCAATCTGGGGAGCTGTCGCACCCGACATGTAATAGACATGAGTTGTCGCGGGATCGGATAAAGCCCGCCAATCAAGATTTGAGGGCAATTGACCATTGCGGGCGTGGCCGGTCACAAACCGGACCGACTGCGCACAATCGCGGTGGGTCAGCGAGATGCCCAACTCGGCAGCAAGGGCAAACGCAGTCGAAATGCCCGGAACCACCGAGACGGGTATATTTTGCGCTTCAAGGGCGGCAATCTCTTCACCGGCTCGTCCGAACAGCATTGGGTCACCGGACTTGAGCCGCACCACATGCCGGCCCTTGCGGGCAAGGTCGGCCATCATCGAATTTATATCTTCCTGACGGCAACTCGCCCGGCGAGCGCGTTTCCCGACGAGAATGCGCTTGGCCTCCCGGCGCGCCAGTTCAAGAACATCGTCGGAAACCAGATCGTCAAACAAGATCACATCGGCGGACTGCAGCGCGCGGACGGCTTTGAGGGTGAGATATTCCGCGTCTCCCGGACCAGCCCCCACAAGGGTGACACGCCCGGAGGGTACCCGCGACGCGTGGGCAATCATCGCCTCCGGGTCGCCAACTGGCTCCTTGCCCGAAAAACTCAGGTCGGTGAACCGCTCCCAGAAAGCGCGGCGCTCCGCGCCGGCGGCGAGCCGATCCAGCACAATAGAGCGCACAGACTGTGCAAGCCGCGCCCATGCGCTAAGCGTTTTGGGCAACAGGGTCTCGATACGCCGGCGCACCGCCTGACCCAATATCGGCGCCGCTCCGCTGGTGGAAATGCCGACAACGAGCGGAGAGCGGTTGACGATGGAGCCGAACTGAAACTGGCAATGCTCGGGCTTGTCGATCACATTGACCGGCACCCCATGCACTCGTGCCATTGCAACAAACTCGGCGGCTTCTTCCTCTGAACAATCCCCTATGGCCAGTGCCAGGCCAGCCCAGTCCGCCTGCCGCCAATCGCCTTGTACAAACTGGATGGCTCCACGCGCTTCGAGCGCGACCATCTCCTCGCAGAAGTGTTCAGCAAAAACGCTCACTCTCGCACCGGCGGCGGCCATCAATTCGGCCTTCCAGGCGGCAGGCTCTTCGCCACCGGCAACAAGCACCTTTTTTCCCTTGAGATCGAAGAAAACCGGAAGCACGTCGAGGCGTGCCATCCGGGGTGGTTCGGCCTTACTCGGCTGCCGCGAGACGATTTGCATCGATAATTCTCCCGATTTCTGTGCGGCAGGAACCGCAATTTGTGCCCGCTTGCAGGGCATCGCCTATGTCCGCCACGCTGGCGCATCCGCCGACGACTGCATCGGCAATCTGGTTGGCACCGACGCCAAAACACGAACAGACCAGCGGTCCCGGATCGGGCTGATCGGCACCTGGGCGACCCGCGAGCACCCTGGCCCGCGCGATTGGCGTGTCATGTGTTCCGGCGAATTGTTCGATGATCCATTGGCGGGCGGCGAGTACCGGGTCGGGCGAAAGATAAAGCGCGCAATCGAGCCGATCGCCGTCAAAGCGGACAAGGTTGATCCGGCCCGTTCGGGCATCCAGGCTCGTGGTCAGTTGAGCGTTGGCAGGCAGACCCAGAATGGCGCGGGCCTGGACAAGTATATCCTCGGGACGCTCAAAGAACGCGATTTCAGCGCGCCAGCCTTCCCGAGCCGGTGCCACGGCCCAATAGTCGAGCGTGCTCAGATCGGGCTTGCGGCAGCTCACGAGGAATCCATAGAGCGCCACATCGACCGGCGTTGCGCTGACCCGACCCATCTTGAGCGCCGGTTGCCCGGAAACCGGGTCGGTGAACGGGCCAAGGAGTGCATTCGCTCGGCCCGTTACGGCAGTTTCCCCCGTCCAGTGCATGGGCACAAAGACCGAGCCCTTCTGCTGCCGGTCGGTGACGAGGGCGCGAACGATAGCGGTGCCGTAGGCATTCTCGAGCCGGACGAGCTGGGTGCGGCGGATCGAAAGCCGCTCGGCATCGTGGGGATGAATTTCGGCGAAGGGTTCCGCGTAATGCGCTGAAAGGCGCGGCGTGCGGCCCGTGCGGGTCATGGTGTGCCAATGGTCGCGCACGCGGCCGGTGTTGAGGATCAATTGGCCCGGCCCGCGATCCTTGGGGGGCGGAGGGGCGAGAGGAAGAATGCGAGCCTTGCCGTCCGGCGTGAAAAAGCCTCCCGAACCGAAAAACCGCGTTGCTCCTCTGCCGGACCGTGGCACCGGCCATTGGGCCGGAGCGAGCGTTTCATAATCGCGGTCGGCCAGGGCCGAGATATCGAAATCGCGGCTGCCCCGATTCTCAAACCCCGAAAGTTCGGCGTGCTCGGCAAAGATTTCGGCAGGCGAAGCGTAATCGAAACCGGAAAAGCCAAGACGCCTGGCAATCTGGCAAATGATCCACCAATCGGGACGCGCGTCTCCGGGAAGCGGGCGGAAGGCGCGTTGACGTGAAATCCGGCGCTCCGAATTGGTCACGGTGCCCGACTTTTCTCCCCAGCCGGCGGCGGGCAAGAAAATATTAGCCATGCGCGCCGTATCGGTGGTCGCAAACATGTCCGAGACAATTACCGTGTCGCAGTCCGCAAGGGCCTTGCGGGCGGCATCGGCGTCAGGGAGCGATACGACGGGATTGGTCGCCATGATCCACACGGCCTTAATCCGCCCGTCGCCAATGGCATCGAACATGTCGACGGCCTTGAGCCCCGGTTTGGTGGCGATGGCGGGCGCATTCCAGAACCGGGCCACACGATCCGCATCGTCAAATTCCATATGCGCGGCCAGCATGTTGGCCAAACCGCCCACCTCGCGCCCGCCCATGGCGTTGGGTTGGCCGGTGATCGAAAACGGCCCCATACCCGGCCGCCCGATGCGGCCCGTACCCAGGTGGCAGTTGAGAATGGCGTTGACCTTGTCGGTTCCCGAAGTCGATTGGTTGACCCCTTGGGAATAGACGGTCACGACCCTTTCGGTGGCCGTGAACATGTCAAAAAACATCGCTACATCGGCTGTCGAGAGGCCCGTTGCCTCTGCAACGCGAGAGATCGTCCAGTCGTCGGCTGCGTCAAGCGCATCGGAAATGCCTGTGGTGTGGTCGGCGATAAAGCGGGCATCGAGTACGCCGGCATTTGAAAGGTGGGCGAAGAGACCCGCAAAAAGCGCCACGTCGCCATCGGAAGCGATGGGCAGGTGCAAATCGGCGGTTTCAGCGCAATTGGTGCGGCGTGGATCGATCACCACGATCCGCAGATCCGGCCTGGCGTCCCGGGCCGCGAGGATACGTTGATAGAGAACCGGGTGGCACCAGGCGAGATTGGATCCGACCAGCACGACCAGATCGGCAAGTTCGAGATCCTCATAGGTGCCCGGAACAGTATCGGACCCAAAGGCGCGTTTGTGCCCGGCAACCGAGGATGCCATGCAAAGCCGCGAATTGGTGTCGATATTGGCAGTGCCGATAAATCCCTTCATCAGCTTGTTGGCGACGTAATAATCCTCGGTGAGCAGTTGTCCCGATCCGTAAAGGGCAACGGCGTCCGGCCCGTGCGCGTCGATAATTGCGCGCAACCGGCCGGCAGCCGCATCGAGCGCGTCGGACCAGCTGGCTTCAACGCCATCGATCATGGGAACGAGCTGACGACCTTCCAGTGAGATGGTTTCGGCCAGCGCCGAACCCTTCGAGCATAACCGGCCGAAATTGGCCGGATGCTGGGGATCGCCGGCGATTAGAACCGAGCCATCGTCCTGCGGCGTGGCGAGCACGCCGCAGCCGACGCCGCAATAGGGACAGGTTGTGCGGATGGGTTCGGTCAAGTCGCTACTCCGCAGCGACAGCAAG
Organism: Pelagibacterium flavum; assembly: GCF_025854335.1. NCBI lineage: Bacteria > Pseudomonadati > Pseudomonadota > Alphaproteobacteria > Hyphomicrobiales > Devosiaceae > Pelagibacterium > Pelagibacterium flavum. The sequence goes on along the minus strand of NZ_CP107716.1, from coordinate 1,045,437 downwards.
CGCAAAGCTTGCGTCGATCAGCAGCGTTTCACCATCGCGGCGAAGCGCAAACGTCTGAACCTTGCCCTCATCGGCGCCCTGCGCCTCGCCGGTTTCGAGCGAAAACACCCAATTGTGTAGAGGACAGGTCACCTGCGCACCGTGAACGATGCCCTGGCTCAACGGCCCGCCCCTGTGCGGGCAGCGATCCTCGATCGCAAAGACATCGTCGGTAGCGGTCCGGAATACGGCGATCTTGCCGATGGGCGTATTGAGGCACCGCGCACCGCGCTGGGGAATGTCGGAAAGCTGTCCGATCTTGATCCACTCGGTCATCGCCCTACTCCGCTGCCTGGGGAAAGCCGAATTCGGCCATGGCCGCAAACTCGTGCGCGTCCTTGCCGTTGACCCGCTCTTCCCATGGATCGACCTGCGAGAATTTCTGCGAATAGACAAAGCGCTCGAAATAGTGGCGGCGCTTTTCCAGGTCATCGACGATGTTCGCCTTGATCGAGGCCGATCCGACGCGCTTGGCCCATTTGTAGATGCGCTCGAGGTACCGCCCCTGCTCGCGATAGAGCTGGGTCAGAGCCACAATGATTTCGAGCGCCTCATCCTCAGTCTTGGCATGGCAGAGAACTTCGGTGCCCTTGATGTCGAGACCGGCAGCGCCAGCGAAATGGATTTCGTAGCCCGAATCCACGCAGATAACGCCAACGTCCTTGCAGGTCGCCTCGGCGCAGTTTCTCGGGCAGCCCGAAACGGCCATCTTGACCTTGGCCGGCGTCCAGCTCCCCCACATGAATTTTTCGATGCGCACCCCGAGCCCGGTCGAATCCTGGGTCCCAAAACGGCACCAGTCCGACCCGACGCAGGTTTTGACCGTACGCAGTCCTTTGGCGTAGGCAGCGCCAGAAACCATGCCGGCGGCGTTGAGGTCACCCCACACGGCGGGCAGATCTTCCTTCTTGACCCCCAAGAGGTCGATGCGCTGGCCACCGGTGACCTTGATGGTTGGGATAGCGAACTTGTCGGCGACATCGGCGATGGCCCGCAATTCGCGCGGATTGGTGATGCCACCCCACATGCGCGGAACCACCGAATAGGTGCCGTCCTTCTGGATATTGGCGTGCACACGCTCATTGATGAAGCGCGACTGGTTGTCGTCCTCATATTCGCCCGGCCATGTCGAGAGCAGGTAATAATTGAGGGCTGGGCGGCATTTCGCGCAGCCGCACGAAGTTTTCCATTCCAATTCCTGCATGACCGCCGGAATTGACTTGAGCTCCTTGGCGACGATCAGGCGACGCACGTCATCGTGCCCGAGATCCGAACACGGGCAAACCGGCTGCACCGCGGCCGGATTGTAGGAATCCCCGAGGGTTGCCGCGAGCAGCTTTTCAACCAACCCCGTGCAAGAGCCACAACTGGCCGATGCTTTGGTGTGGGCCCGAACGCCATCGAGAGTGTTGAGGCCTTTGGATGCGATCGCGCCGGTGATCGCGGATTTGCAGACACCGTTGCAGCCGCAGATTTCTGCATCATCCGGCAAGGCTGCAACGGCCGCCATAGGGTCCAGTTCGGCACCCCCCTGGTAGGCCTGGCCAAAAATCAAGGTGTCGCGCATGGTGCTGATCGGCTCAGCTTTCTTGATGAGATCGAAGAACCACGCCCCATCGCCGGTTTCCCCATAGAGAACGGTGCCGATCACCTTGTCGCCTTCGAGAACCAGCCGCTTGTAAACCCCGGCCGCTGCGTCGCGCAAAACGATCTCTTCGCGCCCTTCGCCATCGGCGAAGTCGCCCGCTGAATACAGACTAACCCCCGTTACTTTGAGCTGCGTGGCCGTCTGGACCGGCTTGAACGCCGCCTCGGTTTGAGTCAGCGTCTTGGCTGCGACCTTGGCCATGTCATAGAGCGGTGCAACCAGACCATAGACCATGCCGTTGTGCTCGACGCACTCTCCGAGAGCCAGAATATCAGGGTCCGATGTCCGCATTGCATCGTCAACGATAATGCCGCGCTCAACAGTGACGCCGGCATCGGTTGCGATGCGCGTTTCAGGGCGGATGCCCACAGCCATCACCACCAGATCGGCGTCATAAACCGTACCGTCATCGAGAACGACGGCCTCGACCTTGTCCTCGCCGAGGATTGCCTTGGTCTGCGCCTTGCAGTGGATCTTGATGCCACGCCCTTCGAGTTCGCGCTGCAGCAGATAACCGGCAGCAGGATCGAGCTGACGTTCCATCAGATGCCCCATGAGGTGGAGCACCACGACTTCCATGCCGCGGTTGGAAAGCGCTGCAGCCGCTTCGAGCCCCAGCAACCCGCCACCGATGACGACGGCTTTGGCGTTTGGCTTTTCAGCCGCTGCAACCATTTTTTCAACGTCGTCGAGGTCGCGGAAGGCCATAACACCGGGCAAATCCTTGCCGGCGATCGGGATGATGAACGGGGCTGACCCCGTAGCGATCACCAGTTTGTCGTAAGGCGTTTCGACACCATCGGCGAATACGGTCTTGCTCTCACGATCGATCTTGGTGACCGTCTTGCCGAACTGGCACTGAACGCCATGTTGTTCATACCAGTCCGCGTCATGGGTGACGATTTCCTCATAGGTTTTCTCGCCCGCAAGGACCGGGGAGAGCATGATGCGGTTGTAGTTTCCGCGCGGTTCGGAGCCAAAGAGCGTAACGTCATAGGCGCCGGGATCGGCGTCAAACAGGTGCTCGAGCATACGCCCCGAGGCCATGCCGGCACCGATAACGACAAGCTTCTGTTTCATCGTTGTAGTCCTCCTATTCGGCCGCTACGGCGCGTTGGGCGCGCTTGGAGCGTATGCGGTCGAGTGTTTCCTGATCGGGGTTCGCGCCGCCCTCATAGGCCTCTAGGAAGTCGAAAAGCTCCTCGCGGTACGCGTAATAGTCCTTGTGGGCGAGCAGCGCCTTGCGCGAGCGTGGGCGTGGCAGATCGACATCCATGATGTTGCCGATTTTTGCGTTGGGACCGTTCGACATCATCACCACGCGGTCGGCCAGAAGGATCGCTTCATCGACATCGTGGGTAACGCAGATGGCCGTAACCTTGGTGCGCGCCCAGACATCCATCAGAACGTCCTGGAGCTCCCAACGGGTGATCGAATCGAGCATGCCGAACGGCTCGTCGAGCAACAGCAGTTTCGGCGAAAGCGCAAACGCCCGCGCAATGCCGACCCGCTGTTTCATGCCGTTGGAAAGATCGGCAGCGCTGCGGTCCATCGCATCACCCAGACCGACCCGGTCGAGATAATATTCGACGATGTCGCGACGTTCGGCAGCACTGGCTTTGGGATAGACGCGATCAACCCCAAGAGCCACATTGTCGCGTGTCGTGAGCCACGGCATGAGCGAAGGCGCCTGAAAAACCACGGCCCTGTCCGGGCCAGCGCCCACAACCTCGTTGCCATCGAGCACGATGCCACCCGAGGATATGTCGTTGAGCCCGGCAGCCATCGAGAGCACCGTGGACTTGCCGCAGCCCGAATGCCCGATCAGGGTGATAAATTCCCCCTTCTTCATCTTGAGATCGAACCCATCGACAACCGTGAGAGGGCCCTTGGGCGTGGGATAGACTTTCTTGACGTCGGAAAATTCCACATAGCGTGCGCTGGCCGAACCACGGGCCGCGTCCTGGAGGGCCTTTGGCGCCTGGGTCCGGCCCACGGTGATCGGCACGACATTGGGCAGCGTGATATCGCGCTCGTCCGATAGGCTCCGTCCGGCACCCACGTCCATGAGATATTCGGTTATTTCGCGCCTGAGCGCGATGAACCTGTCATCGCTGTTGAGCGCCACCCGGTCCCTGGGGCGGGCGAAATCGACGGAAAAGGACGGCCCAAGCGTAGCCTCCGGTCCCGGCATCAGCGGGATGACCCGATCCGCCAAGAGGATGGCCTCGTCCACATCATTGGTGATGAGCACGATGGTCCTTTTTTCCGCCTGTGAGATGTCAGCGAACTCATTCTGCAATTTGGAGCGGGTCAGCGCATCGAGCGCCGAAAGCGGCTCGTCGAGCAGCAGGACCTCCGGCTGCATGGCCAGAGCGCGGGCAACCGCAACGCGCTGGCGCATGCCGCCCGAGAGCTCGGACGGACGCCGGTCCACCGCATGCGAGAGGCCCACCATTTCCACATAGCGGTTGCGCAGGGCGATGCGCTCGGATTTGGGGAGCCTTTTGTGGACAGCGTCGATGGCGAGGTCAACATTGCCGCCAACCGTCAGCCACGGCATCAGCGAATAGGATTGAAACACCACTCCGCGCTCGGGACCGGGGCCGTCGATCTCCTTGCCTTTGTAGAGAACGCCGCCCCGGTCTGGCTCGATCAGACCGGCCATCAGCGAGATCAGCGTCGTCTTGCCGGCGCCCGAAAACCCGAGAATGGCGACGAACTCGCCATCCTCGACCTTGAGATTGAGCCCCTCGAGCACGCTTGTGCGGCTGGCGCCCTCACCATAGCGCTTGGCAATGTCCGTGAGTTCTAGAATTGTCGGCATTGGTGCCTCCTAGCGCTCGGACGAGAAGGTGAAGGCGGTCTGGAGGGTGAACATCACCCGGTCGAGCAGAAAGCCGATAATGCCGATGGTGAGAACCGCCACCATGATGCGCGCCAGCGAGGACGACGAGCCGTTCTGGAATTCATCCCAGACGAACTTGCCGAGCCCGGGGTTCTGGGCCAGCATTTCCGCGGCGATCAGCACCATCCAGCCCACACCCAGCGAAAGGCGAAGACCGGTGAAAATCAACGGCAGCGCCGAGGGCAGCACCAGCTTGGTGACCGTCTTGGCGGTCGACAGTCGCAGTACCTTGGAAACGTTGACGAGGTCCTTGTCGATCGAAGCGACACCGAGCGTGGTGTTGATCAATGTCGGCCAGAGCGAGCACAGCGTGACCGTTACTGCTGAAATCACCAACGCCTTGGGGAAGGCTTCGGACGCATCGACATAAACCGCCGACACGACCATGGTGACAATGGGCAGCCAGGCAAGAGGCGACACGGGTTTGAACAACTGAACGATTGGATTGAGTGCCCCGTTGAAGGGCTTTGAAAGACCCGAAGCGATGCCCAGCGGCACCGCGACGATCGTTGCGAACGCAAAGCCAAGGCCCACTGTCTTGAGTGAGGTGAAAATCTGGTCGATGAAGGTCGGGTTGCCGGTGTAGGCGCGGATGCGGACGTCAGCTTCGGGATCCTCGGCCAGAAGCTCGGCATTGCGCTCTTCCTGCATCAGGTAGAACCGCGTCTGGCGCTCGCGTTCGGCCTGATGATCCTGCCACAACCCGCCAGCCTGCTCGAGGACTTGCACAGGGCCCGGAATGGCCCCCAGCGAGGTCTGGACCTGCGGCGCAAGGATCGCCCAGCCAGAAACGAACACCACCAGCCCCATAAGCGGAAAAAGCAGACTGTCCCGCAACTCGCTCATTTGCTGGCGCGGGTCGTCACCGGCTGCGATGCGAAGCAAGGGGGTGAGCCAGCCAAAGCCGAGCGCCGTCAGCCAGGCCGATGCGCGGTTGATGACTGCAAAGAGCTTTTCGCGGCGGCTCGCGCCACCCGCGGTTTCCGATGTGTCAGTCGCGATGCTCATTGTCGAAACATCCTTTGTTTTCTGGCGGGCAGCCGGGCCGACCCAGCCGCCCCCAGTGTGAGGTTTTGCTAGTTTGCGGCCGGCACGACGGCGGTGCCTTCAACCCGATCGCCGGACTTGAGGCCGATTTCGAGGGAGTCGAGATAGGCGTTGGGTTGAGTGCCGTCATAGACGACGCCGTCGATGAACTCGTTTGTGGGCGCGCGATAGCCGTCGGTATCCCAGGGAATGTCGGCCTCGGAGATCAGCCCTTCCTCGACGAGCAGACGCGCTGCTTCGAGGTAGATGTCAGGGCGATAGACGGACTCGGCGATTTCGGCGTACCAATCGTCGGGCTTGTCGTCGGCAATCTGTCCCCAGCGCCGCATCTGGGTGAGATACCAGACTGCATCCGAATAGTACGGATAGGTCGCGTAATAGCGGTAGAAGACGTTGAAATCGGGGATTTCGCGCACGTCGCCGCGTTCATATTCGAATGTGCCCGTCATCGAGGCGGCTATGACTTCAGCGTCGGCACCGACATATTCAGAACGGGAGAGAATTTCGACGGCTTCGGCACGGTTGGCGTTGTCGTTCTCGTCGAGCCATTGGGCAGCGCGGATCAGCGCCTTGGTGATGGCGATCGTGGTATTGGGATTTTGCTCGGCAAATTCAGCGGTGATGCCGAAGACCTTTTCAGGATTGTTTTTCCATATTTCGTAATCGGTGATGACCGGCACACCGATCTCCTTGAACACCGCGGCCTGGTTCCAGGGTTCGCCCACGGCATACCCGTCGATGGTTCCGGCTTCGAGCGTGGCGGGCATCTGCGGCGGCGGGGTGACCGACAGATAGGCATCGGCTGCAATGGTACCCGAGATGTCGTCGGGTGAATAAAAGCCCGGATTGATGCCACCGGCGGCGAGCCAGTAGCGCAGTTCATAGTTGTGGGTGGAGACCGGGAAGACCATTCCCATGTTGAAGGGGCGGCCCGAAAGCTCATATTCCTCGATGACCGGTCCGAGCGCCGCTGCCGAAATCGGATGCACCGGCCGACCGTCGGCGTCCATCTCAAGGTGGGGCTTCATCAGCTCCCAGACCTGGTTGGAGACCGTGATCCCATTGCCGTTGAGATCCATCGAAAAGGGGGTCACGATATGGGCGGGCGTGCCATAGCCGATGGTCGCGGCCAACGGCTGCCCGGCAAGCATGTGCGCCCCGTCGAGTTCGCCAGTAATGACGCCATCGAGCAGAACCTTCCAGTTCGCCTGCGCCTGCAGCGTGACGAACAGCCCCTCGTCCCAGAAATAGCCATTCTCATAAGCGACCGCGAGCGGGGCCATGTCAGTGAGTTTGATAAAGCCGAACGTCAGTTCGTCCTTTTCAAGATCAAGCATTTGAGCATTGGCAGCTCCGGCACTCAGTGCCGTCGTTGCGAGCAGCACGAAAGCTGCGGTTTTGGCCTTGCCCCTGTTCCAGTTCATTGTCGTCTCCGTCGGTTGCACCATTCGTCTGGCATGGACCACGCCGCGCACCGCAAAACGAAAAAGCCGCCAACCGACGCGCACCGGGACATTTCGCCCGATCACACGCACCAGTTGGCGGCTTTGCCATATTTGCGGCGCCCGCCCTTGGACGCCAGTTCTGTTATGAGCCGTCTTGGGAGGAGCTCATCGGCAACGACTTTGCACAAAGCATGCCAATTGCACCATCCAAGAAAAAATTATTGAAAATCAAAGTTTTAAAAACTACAGGCTCGAGAACGCCAACGCAGTTCCGAGCGTCGGGCGCACAAGTCTCGCGCAGAATGCACAATTTCTGTGCGCGAGCCCGCAATTGCCCACCGCGATAGCAATGCTGCTCCACCCTACTGGCCGGACGGCAGAGCCTGGCTTGCGATATAGAGGTCGAGCGCCTCAGGATCGAACTGGGCACCGTCAAAAAAGCCATCCGGCCCAAGCATCAGGCGCCCGCCCTGAGCCCCGAGCGCCGTAGCCTCAGCCAGTGCACCTTCGACCTTGGAATTCGCCGAGGGCACCGCGATGCCCATACCGTCCAGTGCCGCACGATAAATATCAGGGCGATACGTGCCGGCGGCCTTGTGCGCGTTTTCTGTACTGTGTCCGACTTGTTGCCAGCGCACCATCTGGGAATAAAACCACAGCGCATGGCTGATCCATGGGAAATTCGCGGCGCGCTCGAACGGCAGGAAAAAGTCCGGCACATCGATGATTTCCTTGTCGCCGATATACAGTCGCCCAGTCAGGGCACGCATGAGGATGGCCGAGGAAATGCCCAGCCTATCCTCTCTGGATAGAACCCTGGCGAGCGTATCGTGATTGTCAGGGTCTCCGCACCACCGCGCGGCACGCGTTATGGCCCTAATGACTGCGGCCATCTGCTCGGGAAACCTTTCGGCCCATTCACGGCGCACGCCAAGCACCTTTTCCGGACTGGAGCGCCATATGGACGATTTGATCGTCACAATACGCCCAACGCCGCGCGCGATCGCAACCGAATTGAACGGCTCACCAACGCAATAGCCATCGACACGACCAGCGCCCAGAGCGTCGGGCAGGAAGGGCGGCGGCACGACCACGATCTCGATGTCTCGCGTCGTATCGACGCCCGAAGCGGTCAGCCAGTAGCGCAGCTCGTAATTATGCCCGCTTTCGGGATGAACCACCCCGAAGCGCAGCGGCGGCAGACCTCTTTCGCGCCGACCGGCAATGACCTTGGCGAGCGCCATTCCGCTTGCACTCGCATTGACTCCCGAACTGGCGCCGTGCTCCTCCATAGCCCGCCAAAGCGGTAGCCCCACGGTGACGGCGTTACCACCGAGCCCCAGCGCCATTGGCGCTATAAGCGGCACATCGAGCGGGGTCAGCCCGAGATTTACACTCAGCGGCATGGGCGCCAGCATATGCGCGCCGTCGAAATGGCCCACAGCCACCCGGTCTCGGATGTTGGCCCAGGACGTTTCGCGCACGAGCCCGAACTCGAGCCCTTCAGCCTCGGCAAACCCCTGTTCCTGGGCGGCAATCAACACCGCACTGTCTAGCAACGGCACATAGCCCAAGGTGATCTGTGTCAGCCCCATTTTTGCGTCCCCTTGCTCATGGTTCGAGCAACCCTGCCGCCGTAATCAGGCTTTGAGCGATTTCGGCGATCTTGCGGTTCTGGTTCATGGCCGTCTTGCGCAGCAGGCTATAGGCTTCATCCTCGGACAGCCCGCGGGTGCGCATCAATATGCCCTTGGCCTTTTCGACAGTCTTGCGGTCCTCGAGTTCGGAACGCGCTGCAGCGAGTTCGCCCCTCAACCGCGAAAAGGCGTTGAAGCGCGAAATCGCCATATCGAGGATCGGCTTGACCCGCTCCTTTTTCAGTCCATCGACGACATAGGCAGAAACCCCTGCCTCGACGGCGGCCTCGATCGAGCCGGGATCGGCCCGATCCACGAACATGGCAATCGGCCGCTGCAGGACGCGCGAAAGAGCAAAGAAGTGTTCGAGCATGTCGCGGTTGGGATTCTCGAGATCGATGATCACCACATCGGGCGCGATTTCCCCAATCCGGCTCGCAACCTCATTGATTTCCGTGATGACATGAACCGGCCCATGACCGGCCTCACGCAAGCCGTCCTCGATGATCGAGGCCCGGATGCGATTGTCGTCAACCACCAGAATGGAAAGCGTGTGAGGCATGGGCCGCGTTATGGCGCAGCTTTAGGTTCTAGGCAATCCACCAGAATGCACAATTATTGGGCACAGGCCGCCACAGCCACCTCACCAGAGTTTCGGCCGTATTGCCAGTCATGGTCGCATAATGTATACATTTCATTATAACATAAAACAGACAATATGGCATCGTGGAGGTGGCCGAACATGAGCGATCAGACATTCCCCTTGAATGCATGGTATGCAGCGGCGTGGGACGTCGAAGTCAAGCGCGCGCTGCTTCCCCGTAAAATCTGCGGAAAGCCGGTGGTTTTGTACCGCCGACAAGATGGAACGGCGGCTGCGCTCGCCGATGCGTGTTGGCACAGACTGCTACCGCTCTCCATGGGTGAGCTTTACGGCGACAACGTCATTTGCGGCTATCACGGGCTCGAATTCGACGACACGGGCCGATGTGTATACATGCCATCCCAAGACACGATTAATCCTTCTGCCTGCGTCAAAGCCTATCCTCTGGTCGAGAAACACCGCTTCATCTGGCTGTGGATGGGTGACCCGGCGCTCGCTGACCCCGATAAGGTCCCTGATCTGCATTGGAACGACGACCCCGAATGGGCCGCGGATGGCAAGATGATCCACGTCAAGTGCGACTATCGCCTCGTGATCGATAACCTGATGGACCTGACCCACGAGACCTACGTGCATGGCTCATCCATCGGCAACCGGGCCGTGGCCGAAGCGCCGTTCACCGCCACCCATTCGAACACCACAGCGACGATTACGCGCTGGATGACCGATATCGACCCCCCTCCATTCTGGCGCGCGCAACTGGGCAAGCCGGGCAATGTGGATCGCTGGCAGATCATCAATTTCGAGGCGCCCGCGACCATTGCCATCGACGTGGGAGTAGCCCCCCACGGCACTGGCGCTCCCGAGGGCGACAGAAGCGAGGGTGTGAACGGCTTCGTCCTCAACACCATCACCCCCGAAACCGACAAAACCTGCCACTATTTCTGGGCCTTCGCGCGCAACTATAATCTAGACGAGCAACGTCGCACCCATGAGCTGCGTGAGGGTGTCGCCTCGATCTTCCGCGAGGATGAAACGATTCTCGAGGCCCAGCAGATCGCCATCGACGCCAATCCCGACCACGTCATCTACAATCTCAATATCGACGCCGGATCGATGTGGGCACGCAAACTGATCGACCGGATGATCGCCGAAGAGCAGGCCGTCCAGAACGCAGCCGAATAGCGATGAGCCAGACCCATCCGCTCCATCAGCAACCCCAAGCGCTCAAGGCGCTGATGGGTATCCGCGATCTCGTGCTGGGCGGTGCAGTGACGCCGGGCACCCGGCTTTCCGAAGTCGCTATCGCCGAGCGACTGGGGATATCACGCACCCCGATCCGGGCGGCACTGGCGCGGCTGGAACAGGAAGGGCTCGTTAAAATCCTGCCTTCAGGTGGATATGCAGTGCGGCGCTTTTCGCGCGCCGAGGTGCTCGATGCCATCGAATTGCGAGGCGTTCTGGAAGGCACCGCAGCCCGGCTGGCCGCGGAACGCGGGGCGCTGCCCGAGCGGCTGGCGGCGCTGAAAGACATCGTTGAAGCACTGGAGGGCGCGGTTGCCGACTGGCCCGAGGCGCTCGATTTCGATCGCTATGTTGAGCTTAACGCAGCGTTCCACGACGCCCTGGCCGGATTGGCCGGAAGCGAAACGATAAGGCGGGAAGTCGAACGCGTCAAAAATCTGCCCTTTGCCTCACCCAGCGCGTTTCTGGACAAACAGGCCGATGTCCCCGCCTTCCGCAGGTCTCTGGTGACAGGCCAGGCTCAGCATCGCGCCATCGTCGAGGCGATCGAAATGGGCGAGGGCACACGCGCCGAAGCCCTCGCACGCGAGCACGCACGGCTGGCGCGGGCAAATCTCGAATATGTCATGGAGGAAGACCGGAGCCTTTTGGCGCGTGTACCCGCGCTGGCTTTGGTCAACGAATAAGGAGGAGACCCCATGCGCAGCAAGCTTGAATGGCGCCAGGCGCGCGTCGCGGCTGTTTGCAACGTCGCGAGCGATGTCCGGCAAATCGATTTTGCGCTTGAGGGGAGGCTGCCGCGGTTCGATCCCGGCTCCCACGTCAACTTTCAAACGCAAATCTCAGGCGCCCCGGTGACACGCACTTATAGCTGCGTGCCCACCCCGCACCCTGGGCAGATCCGGGTGGCAGTGAAACTGCACGAAAAAAGCCGGGGCGGTTCGCAGTTCATGTGGACCTTGGCCCCTGGCGATCCGATCACCATGAGTTTGCCCGAGAACCGGTTCGAGCTCTCCTGGCGCGCCCCTTACTACCTGCTGCTCGCCGGCGGAATCGGGATAACACCCATCTACGGCATGGCGTTGGCGCTCCAAGCGCGGGGCGTTCCATTCCGGCTGGTTTATGGCGCGCGCAGCAAGGCGCTGATGGCCTATGCGGACGATATTCTGGCGCAATTGGGTACCTCGGTCGCGCTCCGCGACGGAGAACAGGAGGAGTTCATCGACGTCGCAGGCGAAATCGCCGCGCTGCCGGATAATGGCGAACTCTATGTTTGCGGACCGATCCCCATGCTGAATGCCGTCAAGGCCGCCTGGGAGAGTGCCGGCCGGCCGCCGGGCCGGTTGCGTTACGAGGTTTTCGGTGACAGCGGCGCATTTGCCGAGGATGCGTTTGAAGTCACCGTCGCCAATCGCGGTGTAACGGTTTCAGTGCGACCCGATCAAAGCCTGCTCGAAGCGTTGATGGCGGCCGGGGTCGATATGATCTACGACTGTCAGCGCGGCGAATGCGGCCTGTGCGCCGTTGATGTGGTGGACCGAACCGGCGAGATCGATCACCGGGACGTATTTTTCAGCGCCGAAGAAAAAGAGGAAGGCAAGCGCATGTGCGCCTGCGTTTCCAGGCTCGCCTCCGGGCGGGCGACGATAGATGTGGGATATCGGCCATAGGCCCAACTTTGGGGATAGACCGCTGGCTGACTGTCAGCACGGTGAGCCGGGCGTGGAGCCTGCAGTCACCGCTGCAATTTCCGATCTTCATCCGACCGTCATTGAGGCGCAATAGACATTTGAAGCTATTGCGTAGTTAAACTGCGCGTCACCAATCTGATATTCTGGACGCGCATGCAGAATCACTCTTATCCCACACTCGCCGAGGCTACAAAGATCTGGGCGCGGATCGGGCTCTTGAGCTTTGGCGGGCCGGCCGGCCAGATCGCGATGATGCACCGCATTCTGGTCGAGGAACAAAAATGGCTCGGCGAACAGCGGTTTTTGCACGCGCTGAACTATTGCATGCTCCTGCCCGGACCCGAGGCGCAGCAACTCGCCGTCTATATAGGCTGGCTGATGCACCGCACTGCAGGTGGCATCATAGCTGGCGTGTTGTTCGTTATGCCCGGGGCCGTCGCCATCATGGCCCTGAGTTGGATCTATGCCATCTGGGGCAATATCGGGATCGTGGAGGGGCTGTTTTTCGGGCTCAAGGCCGCCGTGCTCGCGATCGTCATCCAAGCCGTTATCCGCATCGGCGGTCGGGCGCTGAAAAACGGCGCGATGCTGGCCATCGCCGCCGGCGCATTTATCGCCATTTTCGGCTTTGCCGTACCGTTTCCACTCATCATCCTAGCTGCCGGCCTGATCGGATTTCTGGGCGCGCGGGCCGGGATGCCCGCCTTCGAGCCCAAACTCAATCACGGCAAGATCGGAGGCACTCAAATCGCCGATGCCGACACGCTGCTCGGTCAGGAATCTCCGGCCCACACCCACGTCGATGCGGGTTGGGCGCTTCGGATTTCCCTTGTCATTCTCTCCCTTTGGCTGATCCCGGTCGCATTTCTTTTCGCTCTTTTGGGACCCGATGATGTGTTCTCGCAAATCGCCGGTTTTTTTAGCGTTATGGCCATCGTCACTTTTGGCGGTGCTTATGCGGTTCTTGCCTATGTCGCCCAGGAAGCGGTTCAGAATTTTGGATGGCTGTCCCCCGGCGAAATGCTCGATGGGTTGGGCATGGCCGAAACGACGCCCGGCCCCCTTATCATGGTCACCCAGTTCGTCGGCTTCATGGGTGCTTTCCGCGCTCCCGGTACGCTGCCGCCCTTGCTTGCAGGAACACTCGGCGGCTTGCTGACCACCTGGGTTACCTTCGCGCCGTGTTTCTTATGGATATTCCTGGGCGCACCCTTCATCGAGCGGTTGCGGGACAACAAGATTCTGACCGCCGCCCTGACCGCCATCACCGCGGCCGTTGTCGGGGTTATTCTCAATCTGGCGATATGGTTCGGGCTGCATGTGGTGTTCTCCGAAGTCGTGGAATTTTCCGCCTTCGGACTGAACCTCGACATCCCAATGCTCGCCTCGATTGACTGGCTGTCGGCCCTGCTGATCGCGGCGGCGATGATTGCAATCTTCCGGTTCGGCCTCGGCCCGGTCACCGTTTTGGCAAGCTGCGCCGCAGCCGGAATTGCCTTCAACCTTGCGGGCCTTGCAGCCTAGATCAGTTCACCGGTTCGCTAAAGCGGCGCAACGATCCAGGACCTTGTCTTGTCGCGCTTCCGAACCGGATGAGTGGTTTCCACTTTAACTGGACACGCTCTTGCATTCAGGGTCCGATGGATCCCCCCTGCAAAACCACCTTGACGCAGTATCCATATATCGATATTTCTCGATATATGGATACTGAACATGCTCTTACCGCTTTTGATGCGCTTTCCCAGCCGACCCGCCTGGCCATTTTCCGGCGTCTGGTCAAAATTGGCCCCGAGGGTCTGCCCGCGGGTGAAGTTGCCGAGGCCGTCAATGGACGGCAAAATACGATTTCCAGTCATCTTGCCGCCCTCACCCGCTCGGGGCTGATCGTCTCCCAACGTGAGGGCCGGACCATTCGCTATAGCGCCAACTACAAGGCTGCCGGCGATCTCGTGGCGTTTCTGCTCGAAGATTGCTGCGGCGGACGTCCCGAAGTGTGCGCGCCGCTGGTTACCAATCTCTCTTGCCTGCAACAATCCGCCACGGAGCCCTGCTGTGACTGACACACCCTATTCCGTCCTTTTCCTGTGCACGGGCAATTCCGCGCGCTCGATCATTGCCGAAGCCCTGCTCAATCGTGACGGCAAAGGCCGCTTCAAGGCCTGGTCCGCCGGCAGTCAGCCCAAGGGCGAGGTCCATCCCTTCACGCTCGATCTGCTCAAGAGCCTGGGGATAGACACAGGTTTTGCCCGTTCGAAAAGCTGGGATGAATTCGCTGAGCCGGGCGCTCCCGAGTTCGACTTCATCTTCACGGTCTGCGACACGGCGGCAAATGAGACCTGCCCGATATGGCCCGGTCATCCCATGACCGCGCATTGGGGCGTCCCCGATCCTGCCGCTGCGGAGGGCACCGACGCGGAGCGACACCTTGCGTTCGCCCAGGCTGCGCGCCAATTGGGCAACCGTATCTCCCTGCTCCTCAATTTGCCCATCGCCAGCCTCGATCGGTTGGCACTCAAGTCCAAACTCGACGCCATCGGCCAAACGCAGGACTGATCTGATGACATTGGACACAATCGCTCCCGCCCCGGCGGGCGGCATCGGCTTTTTTGAGAAATGGCTTTCGGTTTGGGTCGCCGCCTGCATTATTGCCGGTGTCGTGCTCGGCAATCTCATGCCCGATCTGTTTGCCGCCCTCGCCGGCCTGGAATACGCCTCGGTCAATTTCGTCGTCGCCGTGCTCATCTGGGCCATGGTCTATCCCATGATGGTCGCCGTAGATTTTACCGCCATCGGTCAGGTCGGTCGGCAGCCCAAGGGGCTGGTGCTCACACTCGTGGTCAATTGGCTCATCAAGCCGTTTTCCATGGCGCTACTGGCGGTCCTTTTCTTCAATTTCCTCTTCGCGCCGCTGATCGATCCGACCGATGCCCAGCAATATATCGCCGGCCTAATCCTTCTGGGTGCAGCCCCCTGCACCGCCATGGTCTTTGTCTGGTCGCAACTGACCAAGGGCGATCCCAACTATACCCTCGTCCAGGTTTCAGTGAACGACGCGATTATGGTCGTTGCCTTCGCCCCTATCGTTGCGGTGCTGCTTGGCCTGACCGACATCACCGTTCCGTGGGAAACCCTGCTGCTCTCGGTTGGGCTCTACGTCATTCTACCACTGATCGCCGGCGCCATCACGCGCCAGATGCTCTTGCGTGGTCATGCTGCCGAAACGCGCCGCATCGACGCGTTCAACGCACGGATCAAACCCGCCTCGATTATCGGACTTCTGGCGACCGTAGTCCTGCTGTTCGGCTTTCAGGGGCAGACGATCCTCGCCAACCCGCTGGTCATTGTCCTGATCGCCATCCCACTGCTGATCCAGTCCTACGGCATCTTTGCCATCACCTATTGGGCCGCGTGGAAATGGAAGGTTCCCTTCAATATTGCGGCCCCCTGCGCCCTGATCGGCACTTCGAACTTCTTCGAGCTCGCAGTGGCGGTGGCGATATCCCTGTTCGGGCTCAATTCGGGCGCCGCGCTCGCCACGGTGGTCGGCGTGCTGGTGGAAGTGCCTGTCATGCTCTCGCTGGTCGCTATCGCCAACCGCACCCGCCATCGCTTCACGGAGGTCTGACTTGGCCATAACCATCTATCACAATCCCGACTGCGGCACGTCGCGCAACACGCTCGCCATGATCCGCCAGTCCGGCGAAGAGCCCGAAATCGTCGAATATCTCAAGACCCCGCCGAGCCGCGAAACGCTTGTCGATCTCATCGTGCGGTCGGGTCTGTCGGTCCGCGATGCGATGCGAAAGAAAGAAGCGCCATACACCGAACTCGGTCTCGACGATCCTTCAGTCACCGATGAAGCACTGATCGACGCAATGCTGACCCACCCCATCCTTATCAACCGCCCCTTCGTGGTCACCGACAAGGGCGTACGTCAATGCCGTCCGTCCGAATTGGTGCTCGATATCCTCCCCAATCCCGATATCGGGTCGTTCACCAAGGAAGATGGAAAGGTCGTCATAGACGGAAGCGGAAAGCGCATTGTCTGAGATCGATAGTTTCCCCGCCCTTGCGGAAGAGCACTTTCACTCCATCGACGAAGCGGCCCTGCTCACGCCGGAACACAAGCAACATGCCCCGCGCATCCTCTTGTTGTACGGCTCGCTGCGCGAGCGCTCTTATTCGCGCTTTGCCGCGTTTGAAGCCGCCCGCATCCTGCGTCGCTTCGGCGCTGAGACGCGCATCTTCAACCCCGAGGGTCTTCCGCTCCCCGATGGCGCGCCCAAGGATCATCCCAAGGTCGTCGAACTGCGCGAACTCGCGATGTGGTCAGAGGGTATGGTCTGGTGCTCACCCGAGCGGCATGGGGCGATGACCGGCGTTATGAAGTCGCAGATCGACTGGCTTCCCCTCTCAATGGGCGGTATTCGCCCCACGCAAGGGCGCACGCTCGCGGTGATGCAGGTCAACGGCGGCAGTCAATCGTTTAACGCCGTGAACCAGCTCCGTATTCTGGGCCGTTGGATGCGTATGGTCACTATCCCCAACCAGTCCTCGGTACCCAAGGCCTTCAACGAATTCGATGAGGCCGGGCGCATGCGCCCGTCGCCATTTTACAACCGCATCGTTGATGTGATGGAAGAACTGGTCAAATTCACTCTCCTGGTGCGCGATCGGGCCGACTATCTGGTCGACCGTTACTCCGAACGGGTCGAGAGCGCTGAGGCGGTTGCCAAGCGGGTCAATCAGCGCTCAGTTTAGCGAAAGACAGGTCCGCTGGACTCCCGGCGGACCAGATCATTTATTCTGGCATCGACACGAAATTGCGCCCGACAATATGGCTGCCGACGGCCTGAGCCATCTGTCCCAAGGCCTCATAGGCCGTCGAGGACGCCACCGAACGCGGCAGGTAGATCACCTGACTGTTGCGGCAGGCGTGGAGTACGTCACACCAACCGGGCAGAACTTCGGCCATGCCCGCATCGGTATCGGCGGGCGTCTGCCCGAACGCCTTGAGCGGATAGGTGATGAAGATGAAATCGGCATCGAGTTCAGGAAGAACTTCGGCGCTGAAATCGGCAACATCTGTCTGTCCGATACCGTCCACTGCTTCGGGGAACGAGAAGCCTACGTCGCGCAATACCTTGCCGAGCGAAAAATAGGTATTCCACACCCGGATTTGGCCCTGGCGCGGCTGGATGACGTTGACCGTAATGTCGGCGGGATCGTCAACCAGTGCCCGGATCATGGCAATCTGCTCTGCGTAGCGCGCTTCCAGCGTCTCGAGGCGATCCTCGACGCCAGCAAGTTCGGCAAGTTTTTGGTAGATTTCGAACTCGTCCGTGATATCGCCATAGTCAAAGACATAGGTCGGCGCGATGGTGCGCAACTGGTCGATGCCGGCCTCCTCCCAATTGGGGGCGATGATCAGATCGGGTTCGAGTGCGGCGACCTGTTCGACGTCGATGGGTGTTTCGCCGACGAAAGTGATATCGGTGTTGGCGAAATCGTAGCCGGTGATTTCGAGGCTCGAGCGGATAAAGGGCGTTCCGTCCTCGGCCAGCCGACCGTGACTGCCGACCGGCACGACTCCGAGTTCGAGCAAAGGCACGGTGAGCCGGCTGTCATGCAGCGTCACAATGCGCTGCGGATTCGCGGGTACGGCGATCTCGGTGCCTGTCCCATCGGTGAAGGTGCGACTTTCCTGCGCAATGGCGGGAAAGGACGAAAGGGCCAATGCGGCCCCGAGGGCCAAAGAGAGTATGGCGTTCATAAGCGACGTTTTCTTTCAGCGTGAGATCGACACTATTCAGGCTTGGGCGTGAAATCGCGGCCCGAAATGTGCGAGATGACGGTGTAAGCCATGACTCCAAGTGCATAGTAGGAGCTGGCGGACGCCTCCTCGCGCGGCATGACGATCATCTGATTTTCCCGGCATGCGTGGAGATAATCGCAGAAATTGGGGACCACCTGCTCGAGATGCCCGAAAGCATCTTCGGGGGTTTCCAGCGTATCGGTTCGATAGGTCACGAACACGAAATCGGCATCGAGTTCAGGCAATGCCTCGGCGCTCATGCGCGCGAATTCACCCTCAGGTATGGCGTCCACGCGTTCGGGAAATACAAATCCCGCATCGCGCAACACTCGCCCCAAACCGCCATATGTGTGCCAGGACAGCACCTCGCCGTTAACGCCCTGGATCACGTTCACCGACACTGATCCCGTATCGATCAGGCGCTTGATCTGTTCGATCTGGTTGTCATACCGGCCCTCAAGAATGGCCAGCGTATCGGTCGTTCCGGTAATCTCGGCCAGCGCTTCATACATGCCGAAATCGCCGCGCACTGTGTCATCGAGCACGATGGTCGGCGCAATGGATTCGAGCTGCTCCACGGGAGCGGTCTGCCAGGGGGTCGTGATGATCAGATCCGGTTCGGCCGCGGCAACAGCTTCGATATCGACCGGTAGATTGCCCACAAAGGCGATGTCGGAATTGTCGAAATCGACACCGGTCAAAACCTTGGACGAGCGGATGAACCCCTCGCCCGCCTCGGTGGTCCGTCCGTGGCTGGCGACCGGATGGACGCCAAGCTCGATCAGCGGAATGGTGATCGAAAGATCCTGCAGCGACGCGATGCGCTGCGGATCGGCCGGGATGTTCACTGTCCTCCCGGCATCGTCGGTAAAGCTGCGCGTCTCCTGCGCCAGCACTGGCGCGGCGAAAACGATCGCGCCAATTGCAATGATTGATCTCAACAGGCTCATGATTTGATCCCCCGGTTTGGACTTTACTGTTCGAGCGGCGTGTAATCGCGGCCCACCACATGGGAGGCGACGATCTGGGTGAGCGCGGTGAGGGAATCGTAGGTCGCCGACGAGGCGATCTCGCGCGGGATATAGACAATCTGACCGTTGCGGCAGGCGTGTATTACCTCGCACCAGCCCGGCAAAACCTCATCGAGCGCTGCGCGTGCCATGGCCGGGGTCTCGCCCCGCTCCACCGCATAGGTGACGAAGATGAAATCGGCATCGAATTCCGGATAGGATTCGCCCGAAAAAACCTGGCGCTCATTGCCTTCGATGGCGTCAATGGCGGCAGGGAAGGCGAAACCGGCGTCGCGCAGTACCTTGCCCAGCGAACCGTACGTGTTCCAAACCTGCAATTCGCCGCCATAAGCCTGAATGACGCTGACTTGCGTTTCAGCGGGGTCGGTCAGGCCCGCGATCATATCCAACTGCGCCTGATAGCGGGTCTCGAGCTTGTCGAGCACATCGGTGGTGCCGGTGACTTGGGCGATGGTCCGGTAGACGTTGAAATCTGTCCGTCGTCAGAACATTTGGCGCAACTCGCGGTGTAGATTAGCGGAGCATTGGCCTCATCTGGGGGTTAATATTAAGCGGCGAGCTTGCGGTGCTGCAAGCGCCGATGTTCGATTGTCTTGCGTTTGATCCTTTCTCGCTGTTCGATGATGGCGGCGGCTCTGCCGAAGTAGGCGTCGGCGGGGGTCACATTGCGCAGGCTCTCGTGATAGCGCCGGTGGTTATAGTGCTCGACGAACGCCTCGATCTGGGCCTCGAGATCGCCCGGCAGGAAGTAGTTTTCCAGCAGGATGCGGTTCTTCAGCGTCTGATGCCAACGCTCGATCTTGCCCTGGGTCTGGGGATGCATTGGAGCGCCGCGCACATGGCTCATGGCTTGGGCCTCAATATATTCGGCCAGGTCGCCGGCGATGTAGCTGGGGCCGTAGCACGTCAGGAATAAGCGCTGCAGCTAGGTTATGGCCACGCGCGTAGCCTCCACATAGCGCAGCGGGTGGCCATAACCGGTCTCAGGTCTCAACAGTGGTTTTGCTGAACCACACCGCTGAGGAGACGGCTATGACCGCTACCTATCCTATTGCGTCCACCTTGTTGGTCGCTATCGATATTTCCAAGCATCGCCATGAGGTCCTGATCGGGATACCTTGCAAAAAGCGCCGTCGTCGTTTGACAGTCACCAATACGCTCGAAGATTTTGAACGCCTGACTGGTGTTCTTGCGGCTTATGATCTCCCGGTGCGAATCGGGTTCGAGGCGACTGGTAATTATCATCGGACCCTGGCCCATCATCTTGGACGGGCCGGTTTCGAGCTCAAGCTTGTGTCATCTGTCGGATTGGCGCGAACACGTGAGGCGCTGCACAATAGCTGGGACAAGAACGATCCGAAGGATGCCCAGGTCATCCTGCACATGCTCGAGATCGGGGCCGTTCAGTTCTTCCATGATCCGCTGGTGTCCGGGACCGCCGATATCCAGGAACTGTCGAAGACCCACGAGATCGTTTCCCGCTCCAAGACTGAGCTCTGGCACCGTATTCTGACCCACTACCTGCCGCTGTATTTCCCCGAAGCCGAACGATTCCACCGAAGCTCACGGACAGATTGGTTCCTTGCATTTCTGGAGAAGTATCCCTCACCATCCATGATCACGGCCATGGACCGCGATGCATTCATCGCGGATGCCTGGGAGGTCGTTGGCCGCAAGGTCTCCAAAGAACGCCTGCTTTCCGATATTTACGCCACGGCGACCGGATCGGTGGGTCTGCCTGTCCATCCAGAATCTGATGCTGTCCGCATGTTCCGGCTCGTGCTTGCAGAAGGTCGTAGCCTGATCCGGCAACGCGATGAGATTGAAGCCCGTGCTGTCGCGCTACTATCGGATAACCCTGACTATCAGTTGCTGACGACCATTCCCGGGATCGGGCCAATCAACGCAATGACCATCCTCGCCGAAGCCGGCGATCTGCGTCGTTTTCGTCACCACCGTCAGTTTCTTAAGTTCTGCGGCATGGACCTCGCCACAGTTCAGTCGGGCATGTTTCGTGGAAGCAGCCGCATCTCAAAATACGGTAATGCCCGATTGCGGCGAACGCTCTGGATGGCTGGCCAAACCGCAGTTCTCAAACGGACCAATAGCTTCCGGGATAAATTCGAGCGATACATCTCCAAGGATCGGCACAACGCCCATCTGCGCCGCAAGGCCTATACTGCCATTGCAGCCAAGATGGCGCGCACCGTTCACGCCGTGCTTAAGCGTGGCGAACCCTATCGCCCCTTTTTTGAGGGGGCGAGCCCAGGCGGAAGGACCTCCATCTGTCGGAGCCGTGGAGGCAGTGAGGCAGTTCGCTGACCTCGTAGATAATGTTCGGGCCTTCTGCTTGGGATTTGGGATCTCGTATTAAGGACGGTGAGGGCCGCCACAGCGCGTACCCTGTGTTTGCTATGGAAGAGATCATTTCTTGACGGCAGAGCCCGTCTGGGCAACTTTATAAGGGCACCCGGAACGCCGGGTGCCCCATGACCTGTTGACCTACGCTGCAAAAAATTCCCGACATAGGACGTTGTCGCTGAGCAGCCGGGGTTTGTGGCACACATGGGCCTGATCGCAGCCCGAGGCCGCGAGCGCCAGATCCAGCGTGTCGGTGACGTCCTCGGCGCGCATCGTGCTGCACAGCTTCCAGCTGATGATGTAGCGCGAGTAATCGTCGAGCACAGTCGACAGATACATCCAACCCCAGCCGATGATCTTGAAGTAGGTAAAATCGGTCTGCCACATCTCGTTGGGCCGCGTGGTCTGGGTATGGAAGCGATCGGCGGCCTTGATCACCACATAGGCCGGGCTGGTGATCAGGTCCTGGGCCTTCAGCAGGCGGTAAACCGTGGCCTCCGACACGAAGTAGCGCTTCTCATCGGTGAAGCGCACGGCCAGTTCTCTCGGGCTCAGCTCGGACTGTTCCAGCGCCAGCTCGATGATCTGGTCGCGGATGTCAGGCGGGATACGGTTCCACACCCGGCTTGGTGCCGATGGCCGATCTTTCAGCGCCTCTGGGCCGCCTTCGAGGTAGCGGTCATACCAGCGGTAGAAGGTCCGGCGTGGGATTCCCAGTTTATCGAGCGTTCGTGTTGCTGGCAGATGGGATTGCTCGACCAGCCTGATGATCTCGAGCTTCTCGGATGATGGATACCTCATGCGTCGTCGTCCCCATCCGCGATCATGCTTTTTTTAAGCAGACGGTTTTCCAGCGTCAGATCGGCAACACATTCCTTGAGCGCTCCGGCCTCACGGCGCAGATCCTTGACCTCGTCGCTGGTGGCGGCCCGGGCTGTATCGCCAGAAAGCCGACGCTTTCCCGCTTCCATGAATTCCTTCGACCAGGTGTAATACAGGCTCTGGGCGATGCCTTCCTTGCGGCACAACTCGGCGATGCTGTCATCGCCGCGCAAGCCTTCCAGGACGATCCTGATCTTGTCTTCCGCCGAAAAATGCCGCCGGGTGGCCCGGCGGATGTCCTTTACCACGGCTTCCGCAGGGGCCTTGGTCCGCGATTTTGCATTGGAGGATTTGGGTCTCATCTTCGTTCCTTCGTCACTACGATGAGACCCAAATCCTCCTTAAATCACAACCTCAAATCTGTGCCATAGGCGCTGACGGGGAACACTTTTGGCAGCATGGATCGATTTGCCGTCTAAAAGGACCTGCCCGGCATTCGGGGCCAGAATCCGCGCCATCGTCTTGAGCAGCGTCGATTTTCCCGACCCGTTCGGACCGACCAGCACCGTCATCTGCCCGTTCGCAACAGCGAGCGAAACATCCGAGAGAATCTGCGTCGAGTCATAGCCGGCAGCAATGGCTTGGGTTGTAAGACGCGCGGGATTTTTCCTTGCATCGGGCTGATCATTGCTGGGCATAACGCCGTCTCGTTGTCTGCTTGCCTTTAGACCGGGGCAGCGTGCAACAAGTACCGGTACCGATGCCTGTTCAGCACGGCCCCGGCACACCCCCAAGGCAAAATATCTTCACGGCGCAGTCTTAATTACAGAACATGACAATTGCAATCATATTTATGGCACGACTGTTGCAAGTTGCGAGATCGAATGGTCTTGGGCTTGCCGGCAACGCCCGGAACCCTCCCGAAACGTTCCTCAACTCCCATGGCCGGCCTCTCCCAAACGGGGCAGAGCACTGCACAGCCCTTTGGCTCACGGAGCATTGGCAATCCCTCAATTCGGTGTTTCAACTGCCATGACGCGGCGATGGTCAATTGTTAATGTGCAGTGAAACCTGAGACCTGCCGATGTTGCCACCGTCATCCCGCTACATCCCCGACTATATCGATGAGGCGTACGAAGTCGCGCTTTTGAGCACCATCGATGGGTCCACGTGGCTAGGGGATCTCAGACGGCGCGTCCAGCACTACGGCTTTCGTTATGACTACAGGGCTCGACGTGTAACGGTGGACTCCTGTCTTGGTCCCCTGCCCGACTGGCTGGCCGTGATGGCAGACCGGCTACGGAAGGATGGAATTTTCCACCAGCAACCCGACCAAGTCATCGTCAATGAATATTTGCCCGGCCAAGGCATCGCTTCTCACGTTGACTGCGAACCGTGTTTTGGCGAAACCATCGCGTCCCTCAGTCTGGGCTCGACATGTTTGATGGAGTTTACCCACATTGATTGCGGCCGCTCGTTGACCCATACCCTTGCACCTCGCAGCATGCTCGTGCTGAGCGGCGAGGCCCGGTTCAATTGGTCTCATGGCATTCCTGCCCGCAAATCGGACGTGATAGAAGGCAAGAAGGTCCCTCGCAGGCGCCGGGTCTCACTGACATTCCGAACTGTCACGGTTAGGTGAGCGTCTTCATCGCCTCTTTAACTGCCGTATCCTAAAAGACACCAGAACCAGCCGATCGGCGGAGCATGGCGTTCTGCCGACTGCCCGCTCATTGCACCACGTCGGACGCAAAGGGTTGATCAAAAGTCGAATATGGAAAAGGATTGCCCCTCGTAGACTAAAGCTAAAAATCTACAAGGGAGACTTCCATGAGCACCTTAATTGCGCGCAAAACGACACTCAAGGCAGCAGCCGCCCTGCTGGGCGGAGCGATTGCATTTGTTTCGGCGCCAAGCCTCGCCCAGGAGCAACAGTTCGTCACAATCGGGACGGGCGGTGTAACCGGCGTCTATTACCCGGCTGGTGGCGCGATCTGTTCGCTGGTCAATCAGGGTCGCGGGGAACATGGCATCCGCTGTTCGGCCGAATCCACAGGTGGTTCGGTCTTTAACCTCAATACCATCCGCGAAGGCGAGTTGGACATGGGTGTCGTCCAATCGGACGTCCAGTACAATGCGCTCAATGGTGAAGCTGACTTCGCCGGCGCCGGCCCCTTCGAGGAGCTGCGTGCCGTATTTTCTCTTCACCCTGAACCCTTTACCGTCGTCGCCCGCGCCGACGCCGGCATCGAGAATTTCGAAGACCTGAAAGGCAAGCGCGTCAATATCGGCAATCCTGGCTCTGGCCAACGCAACACCATGGAATTGCTGATGGAAGAATACGGCTGGACCATGGACGATTTCGAGCTTGCCTCGGAGTTGCCCAGCCGTGAGCAGGCCCAGGCGCTGTGCGACGACAATTTCGACGCCTTCGTCTTTACGGTCGGCCATCCTTCGGGTTCGATCTCGGAGCCCGTTGCAACCTGTGATGCGGTTCTGGTCAACGTGACCGGAGACATCATTGATACGCTGGTGGAAGAAACCCCCTACTACTTCCACGCCACCATCCCTGCCGGGATGTATAACAACGAGGAAGACGTGAACACCTTCGGTGTCGGCGCCACCCTCGTCAGCTCGACACAAACCAGCGCCGATGTGGTCTATGAGGTCACCAAGGCGGTGTTTGAAAACTTCGACACGTTCCAGGGCTTGCACCCCGCCTTTGCGGTGCTCGATCCTGAAACCATGGTGAGCTCGGGCAATTCGGCCCCTCTTCATGAAGGCGCCGAGCGCTACTATCGGGAAGCCGGTCTCCTCGAATAGTCCAATACGCTTTGCGGCCGGGGTGAGAACGCCCCGGCCGTTTTGGTTCGGCTGAGCATGCGGGAGGCTTCAATGAGCGAACAAACATCCGGTCAAGCGGTCGGCGGCGACAATCCCGAGGACATCGTTGCCAAGGCCGATACCGGCGCGCGCAACCCTTCGGGCCTGCCAGCCAAAATCTTGTTCCTTGTCGCTCTGGCCTGGTCATTGTTCCAGATATGGATCGCTTCGCCCTTCCCCTTCTGGTTCCGCTTCGGCATCTTCAACGATACCCAGGCGCGCTCAATCCATCTCGCCTTCGCACTGTTTCTTGCCTTTACGGCCTATCCCGGCATAGTGAAGCGCACTGGCGGCGTCCCCGTCTTCGCCATCGTCTTCGGGCTCGCTGGAGCAGGATTTCTGCTCTATGCGGCCTCGCTCTTTGCCGGCGGTTCGGAGCAATGGCCCATTTTCGCAATCATGGCACTGGTGGCCGGTGCAGTTGCGTTTGCCGCCTTCCGCCCCAAGCCGCTCGATGTCGTCCCCGCCGTCGATTGGGTCCTGGCAGTGCTCGCGGCCGTGTCCGCTGGCTATCTGTACATATTCTACACCGATCTGGCGGCGCGTCCCGGCCTGCCCACTCTGCTCGATCTTATTGCAGCGGGCGTTGGCATGGTTTTGCTGCTTGAGGCCACACGTCGCGCGCTCGGCCCGGCCCTGTTGGTAATCGCCTGCATTTTTCTGTTCTATACGTTTGGCGGCCAGATCATGCCCGACATGATCGCGCATCGCGGCTCCTCCTTTCAGCGCGCCATGAGCCAGCAATGGCTGACCGCCGAAGGCGTTTTCGGCATTGCCCTTGGGGTCTCGACGAGCTTCGTCTTTCTCTTTGTTCTGTTCGGTGCGTTGCTCGACAAGGCCGGTGCCGGAAATTATTTCATCAAGGTCGCCTTTTCGCTGCTCGGCCACTTCCGCGGCGGCCCGGCCAAGGCCGCCGTCGTCGCTTCCGGATTGACCGGGCTTATTTCAGGCTCATCGATTGCCAATGTGGTGACCACAGGCACCTTCACCATCCCCCTGATGAAGCGCGTCGGCTTCCCCGCCGAACGTGCCGGTGCCGTAGAGGTCGCCGCATCGACCAACGGCCAGATCATGCCCCCTGTCATGGGCGCCGCAGCGTTCCTGATGGTCGAATATGTCGGCATTCCCTATGTCGATGTCATTCGACACGCCTTTCTTCCGGCCATCATTTCCTATATCGGGCTGCTGTACCTCGTGCATCTCGAAGCGGTAAAGGATGACCTCAAAGGTCTGCCGCGCCGCACGCAAACTGTCTGGTATCGCTCGGCCATCAACTTCGGCATCACCGTTGCGAGCCTGATCATTCTCGCAGGCGCCATCTATTACGGCATTGGCTGGACGCGCGACGTCTTCGGCCCAATCGCAACCAACATTGTCGCCATTGGAGTCCTTCTCGCTTATCTCGCCCTACTCTGGGTGGCGGCGCGCGAGGACGATCTCGAACTCGATGACCCCAACGCCCCCGTGATCGAGTTGCCCGAGGTTGGCAAGACCCTGCGCACGGGCCTCCATTTCATCCTGCCCGTCGTCGTACTGGTCTGGGCGTTGATCGTCGAACGGCTTTCGCCGGGTCTTTCGGCTTTTTACGCCGTGGCCTTCCTCATCTTCATTCTCCTCACTCAACGGCCCATCATTGCGCTGATGCGCCGGGCGTCCGACATTGTCGGGCCAGCCCGACAGGGGGTCATCGACCTCTTTCAGGGGCTGGTCGCCGGCGCGCGCAATATGGTTGGAATTGGCGTCGCGACCGCCGCCGCCGGCATCATCGTGGGCGTTGTGGCTCAAACAGGCATCGGCGGCGTTCTGGTCGATGTGGTCCAGTACGTCTCGGGTGGCAATCTGCTGATCATGCTCATTCTGACCGCGGCGATTTGCATTCTGCTCGGTCTGGGGCTTCCCACCACCGCCAACTACATCATCGTCGCCACGCTCATGGCGCCAGTACTCGTGGAACTAGGTTCGCAACAAGGGCTGGTAATTCCACTGATCGCCGCGCACCTGTTTGTCTTTTATTTCGGGCTGATGGCCGACGTCACACCGCCCGTAGGTCTGGCGTCCTTTGCGGCCGCGGCTGTCTCGAGGGGCGATCCCATTCGCACCGGGCTCAAGGCAATCAGCTACGACATCCGCACTATGCTCTTGCCCTTCATCTTTATTTTCAACACCCAGTTGCTGCTCATCGGCATCGGCTCGCCGTTCGAACTGATCCTCCTCGTCGTATCTTCAATCGGAGCCATGCTGCTGTTCGCAGCCGGGACGCAAGGGTTCTTCATTGTACGCAGCCGCATCTATGAATCCGTTCTCCTGTTGATCGTATGCTTCACGCTGTTCCGCCCCGGATTCTGGATGGATATGATTTATCCGCCCTATGAGAGTCGCTCACCCGCTGAGGTCGTCGAAATTGCCGAGCAGTTGCCCGAGAACGGCTATATCCGGCTAAGTGTCGAAGGATTATCGCCGCTGGGCGATAACGTCTCCAAAACGGTAATGCTCAATCTCGGTCCGGAGGGCTCGGGCCAGGAGCGCTTGGCACAGGCCGGATTGCAGGTGATGACCATGGGCGAGCAGGCCCAGATCACGTCTGTCGATTTCGGATCGGAAGCCGAACGTTTCGGGGTCAATTTCGGCATGCAGATCACCGAAGTACTGGTCGTCGATGAGTCCCGCCCCCCCAAGGAGCTGATGTTCATCCCAGCCCTTTTGATACTCGGACTGGTCTATTGGCTTCAGCGGCGGCGCCGCAATGGCGGAAAACTCGCAGCAACCGATACGGCGAAAGCTTGAGAGGCCGACATGTACGACAATATCCTGCTTGCCATCGACCTCGCCCATCTCGACGATGAGCGCGAAGCTGTTGAAACCGCTGTACGCTATGCGCGCGATTTCGGATCCAAGATCCACATCCTGACCGTGGTCCCCGATTTCGGCCTGTCATTTGTGGGCGGTTTTTTTCCCGCTGATCACGAAAAAAAGGCACTCGAAGCGGGCAACCAGCAGCTTCATGCCTTCACCAGGCAGGTGATCCCCCCGGAAGTCAGGCACCGCCACATCGTTGACCACGGGGTCATTTACAAGGTCATCCTCCACTATGCGCGCGAAATCGGGACCGATCTGATCATCATGTCGGCAGGGCGTCCCGAACTCGAAGACTATCTTCTCGGCCCCAACGCGGCGCGCGTGGTGCGTCATGCAAAGTGTTCGGTTCTCGTGGTTCGCTCTCAAGACTGAAATTCAACCCGAACTCAGAGATCGCCATGAAATCCCGATTCGTTTTCCCCCGCCACACCAAGGCCGACATGCCGGTTGCGGTTGCCGGGGACGGCCCCTATCTGATCGACGCCGAGGGCAAGCGCTATCTCGATGCCTCTGGCGGAGCGGCGGTCTCCTGTCTCGGCCATTCCGATCTAGACATCCGCGCCGCCATCCAAGACCAACTCGATACGCTCGCTTTTGCTCACAGCGGCTTTTTCACCTGCGAACCCGCAGAAGCACTGGCTGAAAAACTTGTGAGTCTGGCCCCCGATGGCATCGAGCGCACTTATTTCGTGTCCGGGGGCTCGGAGGCGATGGAAGCAGCGATCAAGCTCGCCCGGCAATATTTTCTGGAGATCGATCAACCCGAGCGGCGCAACATCATCGCCCGCTGGCAGTCCTACCACGGCAACACGATCGGCGCCTTGTCGGCGGGCGGCAACCGCTGGCGTCGCTCCCAGTTCGCGCCCTTTATGGTCGAGGCGATGCATCACGTCTCGCCCTGCCGCGCCTATCGCGACAAGCTGCCCAACGAATCCGACACTGCCTATGCCGATCGACTTGCCGCCGAACTCGAGGACAAGATCGTCGAACTCGGCCCCGATACCGTGGCGGCGTTCCTTGCCGAGCCAGTGGTCGGCGCCACCATGGGTGCCGTGCCGCCCGTCGAGGGCTATTTCCAGAAGATCAAGGCAGTTTGCGACAAATATGACATTCTGCTTGTTGCCGACGAGGTCATGTGCGGCATGGGGCGCACGGGAACATTGTTTGCATGCGAGCAGGACGGCATTGCCCCCGATATGATCGCTATCGCAAAAGGCCTCGGCGCCGGCTATCAACCGATCGGTGCCCTTATGGTGTCGGGCCGCATCTATGATGCCGTCGCCGCCGGCTCCGGCTTTTTCCAGCACGGGCATACCTATAACGGCCACGCTATGGCGACTGCCGCCGGACTCGCCGTTCTAGAAAAGATTTCACATCCTCACATGCTGGCGGGAGTGCGCGAAAAGGGACGATACCTCACGGACCGGCTTGCAAAGCAGTTCTCCGATCATGCCCACATTGGCGATATTCGCGGGCGCGGCCTGTTCATCGGGCTCGAACTGGTTGCAGACCGCGAGACAAAGACACCGTTTCCACCCGGGACCAGGCTGGCGGCCCGGATCAAGGCAAACGCGATGGCGTTGGGGCTGATGTGTTATCCGATGAGCGGCACGATAGACGGCGAGAGTGGCGATCACATCCTTCTTGCACCACCGTTTATAGTCGAGAACACGGAAATCGATCTGATCGTCGACCGGCTCGCCGCAGCGATCGAAAACAGCCTGATCTGACCGATGGCCGAGCCTGTTCTCATCATGGTTGCGCCCAACGGCGCTCGCCGCACCAAAAAGGACCACCCGGCCCTGCCCGTATCGATTGCCGAGACGGCGCGTTGCGCTGCCGAGTGTTTTGCGACGGGCGCCGGTGCCATCCACGCCCATATCCGCGACGAACACGGCCGGCACGTGCTGGACCCCGAGGGCTATAAGGACCTCATCGCCGCAATAGGCCGCGAAGCCGGTCCCGACCTGGCTGTGCAGATTACGACGGAAGCCGTTGGCCGCTATACGCCCGCCCAACAACGTTCCCTCGTAAATGCGGTGCATCCCGATGCCGTATCGATAGCCATCAGGGAAATGCTGCCCGATCCGGAACCGTATTCGGAAGCTT
This sequence comes from Pelagibacterium flavum, assembly GCF_025854335.1. Classification (NCBI taxonomy): domain Bacteria; kingdom Pseudomonadati; phylum Pseudomonadota; class Alphaproteobacteria; order Hyphomicrobiales; family Devosiaceae; genus Pelagibacterium; species Pelagibacterium flavum. Next base: position 1,015,296 of record NZ_CP107716.1, on the reverse strand, counting down.
GCGATTTCTATGCCTGGTGCCGCCTCGAGCAAATCGGCGTCCAGCACATTCTGTACGATCTCGGCGACCTGGAGCGCTTGCTCGCCCTGCGGACGTCCGGCGCGTTGCCTGACGGCCCAACAGCTATATTGATGGTTCTTGGACGCTACGCAGATGAGCACACCAGCAATCCGGCCGAACTCATGGCCTTCGCGGCCCGACTGCATGAAGCCGGCGATGCCGACCTAATCGGGATGGTATGCGCGTTCGGTAAGGGAGAGCGTGCGGCACTTGCGACAGCGCTAGGGCTCGGCCTTCATGCCCGCGTCGGGTTTGAGAACAGCATCGTTGATCCCCATGGCCGGCCTATTGCCAGCAATTCCATTTCCGTGGCGCAGGTCGCCGGGATTGCCGAAGTGCTAGGACGTAGTCGGGTTGAGGGACATAGAGCTCTCGAAATATTGGGCCGGACTGGTCACCCGTCAGCGGCACAATAAGCATCCTGAAAGGCAAACCAGCCAAACGAGATCGGTCGGCTTTTTCCTGCGAGCGCTTCAGCGGACATCCCATGGCACCGCCCCGGGAGCAAGGCGGCGTCCGGCCAGATCGACAATCGCAGCCAGCAAAAGAGTAACAGCGACAACGACGCTCGCCAACGCCGCGGCAGCGGGCGAATTACCTTCGTATTGCAGAAAGAACACCACGACACCGAGCGTTTCGACGCCCGTCGACCAAAGCAAAGCCGATAGGGTCAACTCGTTGAACGCAGCCATGAAGATCAGCATTGCGCCCGCGATGGCGGAGGGCAGCGCAATGGGCGCGGCAATAAAGGCCAGCCGACGCAACGACCGAATCCCCGAGACCCGTGCAGCCTCATCAAGCGCCGGGTCCATCGTGGCAAACGCGGCACTCACCGGCCGCAGGGCCAGCAACAAAAACCGTGCGAGATAGGCGACGAGCAGGATCAAAAAGGACCCATAGATCGAAAAGCCCAGCAGCGGGATCGGTGGAAGAAAAACGATGATGATCCCGAGTGCGACCACGGTGCCAGGCACGGCATAGGGCGCTTCTGCAGCCATATCGAGCGCCTTGGCAAGAGGATGATTGCGCACAATGGCGAAATAGCTCAGAGGCACGGCTGCCGCGGCGCAGATCAGCGCCGATAGCCCGGCCAGAGCCATCGAGTTGGCAAAAGCCCGGCGGATGGCATCGCTCCCAAACAAGACAAACTGAAAATTCTCCAAGGATAGCGTTTCAAGGCTCAGCCTGACGCCAATCGCGGGTACCAGCGCCCCCGCGACCAGTGCTATTAAGGGCAGGATGGAAAGCACGAGCATAACCAGCCACACCACAAGGGTGGCCGGCAAGCGCCAACGCCCAAGCGCAAAGGGCCGGATCGGCTCGCCGGTGCGGTCAAGAGTGGGAACCTGCCGGACCAGAAATGCCCGGACGGCCAGTCCGACAATGGCAAGTCCGATCAGAATGAACGCTATGGCGGCCACCTGCCCCAGGACGCTGGGACCAAAGCCGTTTAGTCGCTGATAGATCAGAGTGGTCAGAAGCGTGACGCGCCCCGGAATGCCCAGGAGCGCTGGCACGCCAAAATTGCCGATCGCAGACACAAAGGCGAGAGCGGCGCCCGCGGTCAATGCCGGCGCGACAGCTGGTACGATGATGGCACCAACAATGCGGCCCGGTCTGATACCACTCACCCGAGCGGCTTCCACAAGGTCGTTGGAAACGCTCCCCAGTGCCGCCGCAACGGCAAGAAATACGAGCGGTGAATGTTCGATACCCATCACGAAAATGATACCGCCGAGCGAGTACAGCGGATTTGTTGTTCCCGGCGGCGGCGCGAGAGCCAACGCCCGCAGGATGGGGCTGGACGGCCCACTCAATTCGATCCAGGCCAGCGCCGAAATCTGCGGCGGGATCAGCATCGGCAGCATGGCCAGAAAGATGAGCGCCGATTTGCCCCAGAGGTCGGTCAGCCGCAACACGAAGGCCAAAACGGCCCCGATGACCACCGACACCAGCGTCGAGGCCAACCCCGCAACAATTGTGTTGGGCAGCGCACGCCCGACGGCGCGCCCGGTCCAGGTGTCGAGCAACACCCCCAGCGCTTCCCCCTCATCGCCAGGCTGGAGCCCCTCAACAAGCAGACGGCCAAGTGGCAGAATGGTTAGGACAAGCACGTAAATGCAGAGCCCGGCGAGCAAAACCTGCTCGCCGGACACTGGAAATCGCTTTCGCGAAGCAGCCGTATCCAAGTTCGGATCAGCCACCAAAGAGGTCGGCAAAATTCTGCTTGTTGGCTTCGTCCTCTGCGAGCATCACTGCCGGATCGGCCTCAATGATCGTCAGAGTCTCGACTTCAGGATAACCGGCAGGAGGCTGAACGCCGGCAAAGATCGGGAAGTATCCCTGTTCGACCGACTGCTGCTGGGCAACTTCCGAGAGCTGCCAATCGACGAAAGTCTGGGCGGCCTCGAGATTGTCGGTGCCTTCGAAAATGGCGACAGGCTGGGTGATCGAGGTCACGCCTTCCTCGGGGAACACGAACTCGACAGGCGAGCCGTCGGCCTTGGCATTGAGCGCTATATATTCGATGATGATGCCGTAGGGCTTCTCACCGCGAGCGACGGCTTCGACCACGGTGCCGTTGCCCTGACCGGCAATCGCGCCGTTGTCTGCAAGGGTCTCGTAATAGTCCCAACCGAACTGATCCTGTTGAACCATGGTGCCCACGTGGATCACGGCAGCGCCCGAGTAAAGCGGGCTGGGCATGATAAGGCCGGATGCCACCTCAGGAGCAGTCAAATCGGCCCAGGATGTGGGGGCGGTTTCCACCAGCTCGGTGTTGTAGATGATGCCGGTCGTGATCAGCTTGGTGCCGAAAAAGGTCATGTCGGGATCGACGACGCTTGAGGGCAGGTTTTCGACCGGGGCGTCCTCATAGGCATAGAGCATGCCCTGATTCTTGAGCTGGGTCATGGCGACGGCGTCGGCGATGAGCACGACGTCGGCCTGAACGTCGCCGGCAGCGGCCTCTGCCTGGATGCGGCTCATGACTTCAGTGGTACCCGAGCGGAACAATTCGACAGTGATTTCAGGATGATCCTGATTGAAAGCGGCCACCACCGCCTCCATTTGCTCGGTCGGCTGCGAGGTGTAGACCATGATGGTGGAGTTGTCTTGCGCCAGAACGGCCGCAGGGGCAGTGCCAAGCATCAGGGCAGCGCCCAAGGTGAAAAACAAGCGTGTCATGAAAGCCTCTGGAGTAGGGAATTGACGCCCGTGCTTTAGGCGGACGCAATGACACTGGCATGACGCTCGTGGCCATCGCCCGTCTCAACATTTTTCCATTGACCATCAACGAGCCGCGCATCACCAACCGCGGCCCTAAAGGCTTCGATGTCGTTTTGCGGAAGGAACGCAGGGATCACCTTATCGGGGGCGATAGCCTCCATCGCAGCTCTGAAATCGCTGAGCCGGGGATGAACATTCCATCGCACGATCTCGGCGCGACCGCTCTCGACAAGGTCCCGGGCGGGGGTGCCCTTTGGCAGGTAACCGGTAAAGATGATTGCCACCTCGGAACGGTCCGCGTAGCGGGCGATCAGTTCGGCGGAAATTCCGGCGGCTCCATCGGGCTTGGCGGCGATCATCACACCTTGAGGGATTGTCATGGCTTCGAGTGGGCGTGCGGCAGCAAGCGTCGCGACCAGCAGTTCAGTTCCCTCTGCCCCAATGAGCCCGGGCCGGCCAAGCACCATTTGCGCCACCATGCGGTTCGCGGAGCACAGTGCCACCGGCAGGCCAGCCCGATAACAGGCAATGGCCATATCGAGCCCCCTACCCCCGGCCGGCGCTGGTAGCAGTATGGGTCCTTGGCTGGCTCGGTCCAGGATGAGATTGACCCCATTGATCAAGGGTTCGTCCCATATGCCGTACGATGCATCAAGAATGGCGACGGCCGCTGTCGGGAACGGATCAAACGGATAGAGCAAACTCTCGAACGAAAAATCGCCGCCATAAAGCACGCCATCCTCACCACCAACGCGAATCCAGACGCCTCCAGGCGCGTGACCGTTGCGTCCGGTGCGCACCTGAAGACCCAAAACCTCTGCCTCTCCAAACATCGGCAAGGATCGGATATTGGCGCCGCCACCGACCAGCATCTGGACGCATTCTGTCGCATAGACAGGGGGATCACCGATTTCCCACAACCGGGACAATGCACCGGCATGATCCTTGTGTGCATGGCCGATCAGCACGGCGTCGATCCTGCCGATCGCGCCGAGGTCTAGATGCGCGTCCTCGTCTGGCCCCTGTCCGAAGTCAAGAAGGATACGACGCCCTTCCAGCTCAAGCAGAAAACAGGCCGGGCCCTTAACGCCGAACCCCGAAATCGCCTGCACGTTCATGACGCCGCGCCCGGAACGATCCAGGCGTCCTGGATGTGAAGCGAAACGTCCGAACCGGGTGGAAATGGCGTGGTGCTGTTGGCATCGAACATCGTCGCACCTACGCCTTCGGGCACGAGCTTGTGCTGATAATTGCCTCCGCGATAGACGATATCGACGACGCGCGCCCTGACACCGGAGCGGCTGGTGTTGCCGATTTCGATGGTTTCCGGGCGCAGGCAGATTTGTGCTGGGCCCGGTGCGGCGTCGCCGCGCGCCGAAAAATCGTATCCCGCAAGGCGGGCGCGGGCGGCTCCATTGTGGGATTGAGTCACGGTGCCAGGCACTACCATCCCGCCGCCGAGGAACCTTGCAACCATTTCCGTCTGCGGCCTGGTATAAAGTTCTTCGGGGGTGCCGACCTGCTGGAGACGGCCCTTGTCCATCACCGCGATACGCTGAGCCAACGCCATGGCTTCATTTTGATCGTGGGTCACGAATATGAAAGTAGAACCTGTCTCGCGGTGGATGCGCCGGAACTCGGTCTGCATCTCGTGGCGCAAATGGGCATCGAGATTTGCCAATGGCTCATCGAGCAGCAAGAGGCGCGGCTCAAGCGCAAGACACCGGGCCAGAGCGGTACGTTGCCGCTGCCCGCCCGATAGCTGGCTGGGACGACGCATCGCAAATGCCGTCATTCCCACTTTTTCGAGAGCAGCGTTTACACGCCTGTCCCGGTCCTCACGTGTGAGACCGGCGGCCTTGAGCGCAAAACCAACATTGCCGGCAACGCTCATTGTTGGCCACAGAGCATAGGATTGAAACATCATGCCCAGATTGCGGTCTTCGGGATCGACGTGGTCGCTGGCTGAAGAAACGATGTTGCCACCAATGGAGATCTCTCCGGCATCAGAGCGCTCCAGCCCGGCGATCAGGCGCAACAAGGTCGTTTTCCCGCACCCCGATGGCCCAAGCAATGCGATAAACTCACCATCCTCCACGTCGATCGAGACCCCATCGACGACGGAAACCGTGCCGAATTTCTTGCGCACGCCGCGCAGATTGACGTTTGCCATGGGTGATCCTTTCCCCCTTTCGAGTAGAAGGTCCACAAGACAGTTCTATGACGACGTCGGCTGGATTTCGGGGCGATCGACTATCAACCGGCGCCGGACAGGGCATCAAGAAACGCGGAAAGGTGGGCCATTAACGCACTAGAATGTACTTTTTGGCAATTATTCGCTGTGCTCATGGCTGCTATGACTTGCATTGAGAGCCGTTTGCCGTCAAAGAATGTGGCGTAAATTGGACTCGGCGGAAACGTTGAGTGGCTTCTCCGGGCGCCTATCCCCCGGCAACCAGCACCCAGACCCCTGAATGCGCCATAATGGCGCCGTCGCCTGCCTGTTGGAAACTATCCTCATATGAACTTCATCACCGCGTACAAGCGCGAGTGGTTCGGCAATATCCGCGGCGATGCCATTGCTGGCATCGTCGTAGCGCTGGCCCTCATTCCTGAAGCAATCGCTTTCTCCATTATCGCCGGTGTCGACCCCAAGGTCGGCCTCTATGCGTCATTCTCCATCGCCGTGCTTATCGCCTTCGTCGGCGGACGTCCGGGCATGATTTCAGCGGCCACCGCGGCCACTGCCGTCTTGATGGTCACGCTGGTTCGCGACCACGGCCTTGAATATCTATTGGCTGCTACCGTCCTGGCAGGGTTACTTCAGATCGGCGCCGGACTCCTAAAACTGGGCGCTGTCATGCGGTTCGTCTCCCGCTCTGTGATGACCGGCTTTGTAAACGCATTGGCCATTCTGATTTTCATGGCGCAATTGCCCGAATTGACCAATGTGAGCTGGCTGACCTACGTCATGGTCGCTGGTGGGCTGGCCATCATTTACCTCTTTCCTTACGTGACCAAAGCCATTCCATCGCCACTGGTCTGCATCGTGGTATTGACGGCGCTGGCCATGGCTTTGGGCATGGATTTGCGGACGGTCGGCGATATGGGGGCATTGCCCGATACCCTGCCGGTTTTCCTTATCCCCCAGATCCCGCTCACCTTTGAAACCCTGATGATCATTCTCCCCTACTCGGCCGCGATTGCCGTTGTGGGGCTTCTGGAATCGCTGATGACAGCCCAGATCGTGGACGACCTTACCGATACCAAATCGGATAAGAACCAGGAGTGTGTTGGTCAGGGCATTGCCAACACGGCCACCGGATTTGTTGGCGGCATGGCCGGTTGTGCAATGATTGGGCAGTCGATGATCAATGTGAAGTCCGGAGGTCGCGGCCGACTCTCATGCTTTCTGGCGGGCGTCTATCTGTTGTTCATGGTGCTGGTGCTCGATGATCTCGTGACCCAGATTCCCATGGCTGCCCTCGTCGCGGTCATGATCATGGTCTCGATCGGGACTTTCTCCTGGAGCTCGATCAAGAACCTCACCACGCATCCCAAGAGTTCGTCCATTGTGATGCTCGCAACGGTCGTGACCGTGGTTTACACCCACAACCTCGCCATCGGCGTGCTTGTGGGCGTAATGCTCTCAGGTGTCTTCTTTGCCTGGAAGATCTCGCAGATCTTCCGTGTGACTTCTACGGTGACAGAGGATGGACGTCACAGAACGTATGTGGTCGAGGGCCAGATCTTTTTTGCCTCGGCGGAAGAGTTCGCAGGCGCGTTTGACTTCAAGGAAGTGCTTGAAAAAGTCACTATCGATGTCGGCCGCTCCCACATCTGGGACATTTCGAGCGTGCAGGCGCTTGATATGATTATCCTCAAATTCCGCAGGGAGGGGGCCGAAGTTGAGATCCTGGGGATGAACGAAGCCAGTGAAACCATCGTCGACAGACTTGCAATCCACGACAAGCCGGGCGCTCTTGAAAAGCTGATGGGGCACTAAGGGAGGAACACATGACCAAGATCATAACGCTGCTGGATGGCTCCGATTACACAAAGAGCGTCCTCGACCACACGGCCTGGGCCGCGCTGAAAACGGGGGCTAGCGTCGATGTGGTCCACGTCATTGGGCGACGCCAGAGCGATACGCCGATGGACTGGAGCGGGAGCCTCGAACTTGGCGTTCGCAGCCATCTGCTGCACGAACTTGCCGAGCACGATGCGCAAAAGGCGCGCCTGGCCCAGGAACGTGGCAAGCTGATCGTCGACGCGGGAGTACAACACCTCCTGTCGGCGGGCGTTATCGAGGCCAGAGCCCGGCTGCAAAGGGGGGACGTTGTTGAAGTCCTCAAGGAACTCGAGGCCGAAGCCGACCTCATCGTTCTTGGCAAGCGCGGCGAGGCGGCAGACTTCGCCAAGATGCACCTGGGGTCGAACCTCGAGCGGGTCGCTCGGGTCAGCAAGAAGCCGGTCATGGTGGCGTCCCGCGCCTTCAATCCGGTCAATGCCTTCATGATCGCTTACGATGGTGGTTCAAGCGCCGACAAAGCCGTCGAACACATCGCACACGGTAAACTTTTTCCGGGAACGCCGTGCCATCTGGTCATGGCTGGAGCCGATACCGAGCAGGCACGCTCACGGCTCGAAAGTGCCAGTCGAAAATTGACGGAAGCCGGTTTCCAGACCGAGACGTCTCTGATCCCGGGTGAAGCCGAGAAGGTAATTTCGGAATACGTCAAGGCCCATGATATTGGCTTGCTCGTGATGGGTGCCTATGGCCACTCGCGTATCCGCAACTTCATTATCGGCTCGACGACCACCGAGATGATCCGTTCGGTCTTGATCCCGGTCATGCTGTTTCGCTGATGGGTTGCGGCTCGACAGACCTCGCACATCCTCAAGTCGAGGCTTGGGCCAGATAAATGGTCTGCGTTACCCTGTTGCCCTGCAGCGGGTTGTCGAACGTCACGGGTTCGGCCCAGGCAGTCGAGAACACTTCCGAAAGCCTGTCGGTAAACCGCGCATCCGGCCGGTCATTGGACCAGAGGCCAAAGATGCCACCGGGTTTTAGGTGGCGCGCCAAACCAGCAAGGCCCTCGGGGCGATAGAAGCTGGTGCTGCGGCTGTCCAGAAGTGCATCGGGAGAGTGATCGATGTCGACGAGTATCGCGTCGAACCGGCGACCCAGCCTCTGCAGATCAAATCCTTTCCCTGGACCGGCCAACGCAAAGAAATCTCCCTCCACGAACCGGCAGCGCCTGTCCGCGCTCAGCTGCGCCCCAAGCGGCAGCAGTCCTTCCTCGTGCCACTCAATGACCGGGACGAGAAATTCCACCACCAGAAGCTCATTGATGCGGGGATCGTCCAGCACCGCCTGTGCAGTATATCCAAGTCCAAGGCCGCCGACGACCACATCGAGGCTGGCACCCTTGCTTGCGGCAACCCCCAATGTCCCCAGGGCGATCTCGGAGGCAGTGAACAGACTGGACATCAGGTGTTCTTCGCCGAGCTTGATCTCCACGATATCGGTGTTGGTCACCAGCTCGCGGCGCCTTCGCAAGCTGATCGGTCCAATGGGCGTGGGTCGATAGTCGAGTTCTTCAAACAGTTTGCTCATAAGCGCACCTTACCGGATCGAAGGGCAATTGCTATCGGCCGTTATTTGCCGGGTTTGTAAGTCTGTCGGCAAAGTCTGGACGTTGCCATTGCGCGCCCAGGCGTTCGGCCGTTATGGTCGCCCGATTCCTTTCCGACCGCTCACCTTCCGGTTACGCCTAGCTTCCCATGTCCCTGACAGCTCCCTCGCCCCCCTTGCGTGACCTGACGCGCAACCAAGTCCGCTGGATCGCCGGCGGCTACATTTCGATGTTCTCGTCACTTGCGGGCCAGACGCTCTTTATCGCTCTTTTCGGGGCTGCGATTCGAGCTGAATTTACCCTCACCTCGGGGCAATACGGGCTGTGTTGATTTCTGCTGAGAAGTGACCCGGTATTTTCACCGAGAATTGACCCGCCTCATGGATATGATTTGGGATTGGTCAGGTGGTCAAGCCGGGTGTTTTCTCCTTTTTGGTTTTGACGGTTTGGGCCGAGCTGTTTTTGAACCGGAAGCTGTCGTTTCCGGTCTCGAGGATATGGCAGTGATGGGTCAGCCGGTCGAGCAGCGCGGTCGTCATCTTGGCGTCGCCGAATACGCTGGCCCATTCGGCAAAGCTGAGATTGGTGGTGATGATGACGCTGGTGCGCTCATAGAGCTTGCTCAGCAGATGGAAGAGCAATGCTCCTCCTGAAGCGCTGAAGGGCAAATATCCGAGCTCATCAAGGATCACCAGATCGGAATGGATGAGCCGGTTGGCGATCTGCCCGGCCTTGCCCTGGGCCTTTTCCTGCTCCAGCGCATTGACCAGTTCGACGGTCGAAAAGAAGCGAACCCGCTTGCGGTGATGCTCGATGGCCTGAATGCCCAGTGCCGTGGCGATGTGGGTCTTGCCGGTTCCCGGCCCGCCCACCAACACCACGTTGTCGGCCTTGTCGATAAAGGCGCCGGCATGAAGCTGGCGCACCAGGGCCTCATTGATCTCGCTACTGGCAAAATCAAAGCCAGCCAAGTCCTTGTAGGTTGGAAAGCGCGCCACCTTGAGCTGATAGGCAATGGATCGCGTCTCTCTTTCAGCCATCTCGGCCTTGAGCAATTGTGAGAGGATCGGAACGGCCGATTCAAAGGCCGGAGATCCCTGTTCGGTGAGTTCGCTGATTGCCTGGGCCATGCCTGCCATCTTGAGGCTCTTGAGCATGATGATCAGGGCCGCGCTTGCCGGATCATGACGCATGGCGCACCTCCTTGTCCGCGCGCAGGGTATCGTAGCGCTCGACATTGGCCTGCGGTTCCTTGCCCAGCACAAGGGCCTGCGGTGCCCTGACTGGCGGCACCGTTCCCGGCTTGCCATCGATCAGCCTGTGCAACAGGTTGAGGATATGGGTCTTGGTGGGCACCCCGGCCTCCAGCGCCATCTCGACCGCGGCCAGCACCGCCTGTTCGTCGTGATGGAGAACCAGAGCCAGGATCTCGACCATCTCACGATCGCCACCGGGTTTGCCCAGAAGGTGGCGCTGAAGTTGCCGGAATCCATCGGGCATGTCGGCAAAGGGTGCACCATTGCGCAGGGCACCGGGCTTGCGCTGGATCACCGCCAGATAATGGCGCCAGTCATAAACGGTGTGACCCTGCCCATGATGCCGCTCGATAATCCTCTTGTGCTCGCAGATCGCCTGGCCTTCAGCGACAACGACAATGCGGTCCGGATAGACCCTGACGCTGACCGGTCTGTTGGCGAACGAGGCCGGAACGCTATAGCGAACGCGCTCGAGGTGAACCAGGCAGGTGGGCGAGACCCGTTTGGTATGTTCGATGAACCCGTCAAAGGCCCGCGGCACGGTCATCAGATACGGCGTCTCGATGCACCAGGAATTGGCAACCGAACCCGGTTCCGCGCCATGAGCAATCTCTTCCCATAGAGCCACACAGCGCTGCTCGAGCCAGACGTTCAACTCATCGAGCGAGTTTGCACGTGGCAAGGGCTGGAAAAGCCGGTGCCGCATATCGAGCACGTTCTTTTCCACCATACCCTTTTCCCAACCGGCAGCGGGATTGCAGAACTCGGGCTCGAACAGGAAGTGGCTGGCCATGGCCGAGAACCGGGCATTGACCTGACGTGCCTTGCCACGGCCAACCTTGTCCACGGCCGTCCTCATGTTGTCATAAATGCCCCGGCGCGGGACGCCGCCCAGAACTCGGAAGGCATGGTTGTGGGCATCAAACAGCATCTCGTGGGTCTGGAGCAGATAGGCCCGCACAATAAAGGCCCGGCTGTAGCAGAGCTTGGTATGGGCGACCTGGAGCTTGATCCGCTCGCCCCCGATCAGTGCCCAATCCTCGCTCCAGTCAAACTGGAAAGCTTCGCCAGGCTCAAAAACAAGAGGAACGAAAACGCCCCTGCCGCTCACATTCTGCTCGCGCTGGCGTTCCTCTTTCCATCGACGGGCAAAGGCCGCCACACGACCATAAGAGCCTTCGAAACCGAGGCTCACCAGATCAGCATGGATCTGCTTGATGGTGCGCCGCTGCTTGCGCGGCTTGCGGCTCTCGGCCTTCAGCCAGCCTGACAGCTTCTCGGCAAAAGCATCGATCTTGCTTGGCCGATCTGGAACCTGGAACTTCGGCTCAACCGTATCGGTCCGAAGGTATTTGCGAATGGTATTCCGGGACAGGCCCGTGCGCCGCGCAATCTCCCGGATCGATAAACCGTCCCGGAAATGCCAGCGCCGGATAACGCTCAAAAACGCCATGTCCAACACTCCTAAATCTCCCGCCCAAAACGAGCAGGATAGCGTTCAAACATGGGTCACTTCTCAGTGGAAAAATCTCCCTGAACCGGGTCACTTCTCAGCGGAAATCAACAGACGGCGTCTATCGCGAGCTTGTTGGATACCTGGCAGCCAAGACAACCGAAGTTCCTGCCGGAATGGTCAGTTTTTCCATCCCTCCGGGACGGTACCTCCGCATCATCCATGACGGCCCGCTCGAGGCCATCCCGGATCAGTATGCGCGCCTCTACGCCCATGCCGCGGCGCATGGCCTGAAGGCCACTGACTTCAAGCTGGATTTCGGCTACAGCCTCGGACTTCCTCCAGGCCGGCACGAGCTGCATGTTGCGCTCGCTTCGGAGCAGCCCAGGCTGTCATGATCTTCAGCCTGGCAAACTCAGAAGCCCCGCGCCGGATCTTCTTCCACCGGCACAGGGGCAGGCTCCAGCTTGAGCGCCAGTTTGCGCCTTGTAGAGGGTGCGCGCCGGCTGCGTGGCAGCTTTCGCAAGCTGGTCACGGCAACCTGCCTCTCCGCCAACCACCCCGTAGATGCCAGTTGGCTAGCACTGCCGGACGATGGCACCGATCATGTTGACGAGGATACGCGAAGCGGTGAGAGCCGACAGCCCATCGAGATCGGCTGGCGGCAGTAACTCAACCAGGTCCATGCCGACGATGCGTCCTCGTGCCGTGGCTCCGGCAATCAGATCAATTGTTTGGGTGTAGCTGAGTCCGCCGGGCGTTCGTGCGGCTACACCGGGCATGATGGAAGGATCGAGTCCATCACAATCTAAAGTTATAACGATCCGAGCCCCGTCTGGAAGATGGCGCAGTGCGGCCTCGACGCCTTGGCTATGGATTTCGCGGGCGGTGACGATCTTGCTGCCATATGAAATTGCCGCGTCGAGCTCTGCCTTCGTGGCACTGCCCACACTCCTCATGCCAACCTGCACTATGCCGGCAACATGAGGCATTTCGCTTGCTCGCCGCATCGGGCTGGAAAAGCCGTACCGTTCGCCCTGCAGTTCATCACGCCAATCGATGTGGGCGTCGATCTGGAGGATCCAGATCGGCCCCCGGTCTGCAAAAGCCGCGAGAAACGGGATTGGCACTGAATCATTGCCTCCAATCAGAATCGGGACGGCAGATTGGGCGAGAACCTCTCGGGTCTTTTGCTCGATCCGGGCGCGGTTTCCGATGCTGTCACCTATCACCGTTTCAACATTTCCCCAGTCTGCACAGGCAATGGGGCCGTCATCGAACAAGGGGCCGCCAAGATCGAAATCCCAATGCTCCACCAGGGCCGCATCTTCTTGGCTGGCAGCTCGGATGGCATCAGCGGCCAGCGCATGCCCGCTGCTGCTCTGATCAGGATAGGCGCTACAATGCTCGACGCCTAAAACCGCGATGCGACGGTGATCCTGCGCCTGAAGTTGGTTTGGTAGATTAAGAAAGGTTTTGAAAGGTGCCATGGAGTTGAGCTCGTTTGGTGCTGATAGCAGCTTAACGCGTCAAGGCACCAGAACCGACCCTCTTCCTCCCGCCTCTTCGCGGATGTGGGCTAAGCGTCAGCTGCACGAAGCAGTCATTCGTTGTGAACAAACGACCGCTCCAGAACATATTTCGGGCCGTTCAGCCAGCAGCAATGCATCCTCGATATCCACGCCGAGATAGCCAAGGTTGGACGCCCCGAGGGCATCTCTGTGCTATGGTAGAGGTGTTGAAGACCGCTGAGGGAGGGAGATGGTGCTGGAATGCTCCTGTGCCTGCCTTACTTGGATGAAGAAACGGCTTCGCTCTTCAGATTATATCGCGCTGCGATGACGGCCAATGTTCCGTCTGCGCGGATGTTGGCGATCGTGGATTGCACAGCGCGCTTGAGCGTCAGATCGCCTTTCCAGAACCCCATGCCCAGCGGAATGCGTTCGAGGGGTGGACCGAGGACGGTGATGGCGAGGTTGGTGTTGGAAAAAGTGGTGCTGGCCAGCAGGGCTTCGGTGATCGCCGCATCGTAATCGCCGGCCTCCAGGCGGGCGCGCAGGGTGGCGGCGTCGTTGACGATGGTCGCGGTGATGGCGCGCTGGCGCAGATACTGGCCCAGCCCGATCCGGTCGAGACCCGTGAGGCCGGCCAGAAAGCCCACCGGGCTTTGCACGGTCTCGATGGTGGTGCCGGGCGGTGCGATCAGGGCCCATCCGGTCACGAGATGCGGGTCGGTGGTGTCGAGGAACGAACGCGTCGTCGAATTGACCGCGATGCCTCCGGCCAGGACCTGGCACTGGGCACGGGTGATGCGCCAGCTGCGTGGATTGAAATCGCGCCCCATCGACGCGTTGGAGACGATGTTGAGCCGCCAGCCAAGCCGTTCGGTGATTTCCTGGAGCAATTCGACCTCAAAGCCGGGCCTGTCCGCTTTGCCGGTCACAAGCGGCGGGTAGAGGGGCGGCATGCACACATTGAGCCGACCGAGCCTGTCGACCTCGTAGCGCGCGCTGTCGGGCGGCAAGAAGCTCACGGCAAACAGCAGCGCAAAGCAGAGCGCCAGAGGGGCCATGTCGAACAGCCAATGGCTCTTGCGTGGCCTTTTGTGAGCGGGAGCCGACATCAGACTTTCCGGAATTCCCACATGGCCAGAAGGAACAGGCCGACGGCCATGATGCCAACCACCTGAAAACCGAGAGCTGGATCGAACTGATTGAACTTGATCAGGATGCCGCGCATCGCATCGACGGCATAGGTCAGGGGGTTGTGCTCGACGATGATGACCAGCCATTCGGGGTAGGTCACCAGCGTCTGGGCGCGGGTCAGTGCCGGATCGAGCGGGAAGACGGAACTGGCGGTGAAATAGAGCGGCAGGATCACGGCATTGGAGAATACCCCGAAGCTCTCGAACCCACGCACGTAATTGGCAATGACGATGCCGAAGGCGGTCAACCCGAACGCCAGGGCGAACATCAGCCCGATAGCTGCAAAGATCGTCTCCCAGGTCAGGGTGACGCCGACGAAGCGCGCGACGACCAGCACCATGCAGCCATGGATGACGGCGGTCGTGGCGCCGCCCAGGACCTTGCCCAGAAGGATCATGTTGCGTGACATG